>JAGUYX010000227.1 GCA_020061145.1 Anaerolineales bacterium
CGGCAGCCTGGGACTGGCGTATTATCAGACCGGTCAATTCGACGAGGCGTTGAAGGCATATCAAAAAACCGCCGAACTATCCGGTCAGGATCCGGTGCCCCGCCAGAAAATGGCGGAAATCTTCGAGCAGATGGGCGAGTTCGAGCGAGCCGCCGAGAGTTATTTTGCTGCCGCTGAACTTTTTGCCCGCACCCGCGAGCTGGATAAGGCTATCGAATGCTGGAATCGGGTGGTGCGTCTGCAGCCGGAACACCTGGTTTCGCACTCGCGCCTGGCCCTGGTTTACGATCGTTTGGGTAATAAAAAGCAGGCTGTCAACGAGTATATCGCCGTGGCAAGCCTGTTACAGCATGGCGGTAATATTGCTAAAGCCCTGGAAACTGCCATTCATGCCCAACACATCCTGCCCGAGAGTCCGCAGATTGCTCAGGTAATCGCCAAGATCCGCGCCAATCGACCTTTGCCGAAACCGAGCGCGCCCCGCGGCGGAACTGGTCAAATCAGGCCCCAGTCTACCGGGCAGCTTAAGCAAAAAGAATCCCATCTGACCTCCCCGCAGGATCCGATTAACGAGGCCCGCCGGAAAGCTCTGGAGGATCTCGCCAGCTTGCTTTTCGAATCGGAGGAAAAGCAGCAGCAGGAGCGGCAGGAACGTAAGGGAATCCAGGCGATCGTGAAAGGCACCGGCGCATTGACCAACCCGGAGCAGGATTACGATCGGGTTTTGTTGCACCTGGGCAGGGTGGTGGATGCGCAATCCAGAAATGAACATGAAACCGCTGCGCGGGAATTGGAAAGAGCGCTGGCTATGGGCCTGGATCACCCAGCCGGATATTTCACCCTGGGTTATCTGCAAGCGGAAACAGGTCGATTGGAAAGTGCGGTGCGGAATCTGCGTAAGGCCGCTCTGCACCCCGAATACGCCCTGAGCGCCTACCTGTTGATAGGCAAGGTGCATCGCCGGATGAACAATCACCGGGAAGCCGCAGTGGACTACCTGCGCGCATTGCGCCTGGCGGATGCGCTGGTTGTCCCTTCCGAGCAGGCGGAAGCCTTGCGCCAGTTATACGATCCACTGATTGAAGCTCAGGCACAGGAAACAGATGAAGAAATACAAAAACGCCTGAGTGAAAACATCGAAGAACTGCTGCTTGAAGCGGGGTGGGAACAACGCCTGGCGGAAGCGCGCCGTCAATTGCCTCAGGCGGAGGGTAACGGCAGCGTCCTGCCCCTGGCTGAAATCCTGACAGCTTCTACCAGCAGCCAGGTAGTGACCGCCCTGGCGAATATTAACCGCCTGGCAAAACAGGGGCGCTGGCGTTCGGCCATCGATGAGGCCTATTGGGCCATTCAGCATGCGCCTACCTATTTGCCTCTGCATATTTCCGTGGCGGAAATGTTGATCCAGATGGGGTACATTCAGGAAGCAACCACCAAACTGTCGGTTGTGGCGCGCACCTATATGGTGCGGGGAGAGCCGGATCAGGGGATCAAGATTTTACGCCGCCTGGTTAATCTGGCTCCAATGGATCTGAATGCCCGCCAGCGCATGATCGAAATTTTAGTCAATGCTCACCGCATCGAGGCTGCAATTGATGAATATTTACAACTGGCAGGGGTGTATTTCAGCCGGGCGGAGCTGGATCAGGCGCGCAAAACCTATCGCGATGCCTTACGTCTGGCCCAACAGCCGGGAGTAAAACCAGAATCACAGGTGCGCATTCTCCACCAGATGGCGGATATCGACTTGCAGAGTCTGGATTGGCGCCAGGCGATCCGCGCCTATGATCAGATTAAAACGCTGCAACCTGACGACGAAAAGGCGCGCCTGAATCTGGTTAACCTGCACCTGAAATTGGGTCAACAACCTCAGGCGATGGACGAGCTGGACGATTATCTGGGGTTCCTGGTGAAAAACCGGCAATACAACCGGGCGTTTGCCTTTTTGGAGGCGCTGGTCGGAGAACAACCGGATGTCCGCGCCATTCGGTTCCGGCTGGCGGAACTCTACAGGCAGGCCGGCAAGACCGGCCAGGCGATTACTCAATACGATCTTCTGGTTGAAAAACTGGTGGCGGCTGGAGACCGGGCGGGCGCAATTAAAATCCTGCAAACCATTCTGAAACTTGACCCCCCGGATCGTTCTGAATACCAGGCTGTCTTAGATCAACTTTTAAATAACCCGCGGTAACCTGAGCCTCACTGGGGCATCCCGGATCGTTAACAAAGGCTCAATAAGGCGGGCAATTCTGCGGGAGAAGCCAGGATCAGGTCGGCTTCACTCCGGATCAATTCTTTACGGGTGCCAAAACCACATAACACTCCCACCGTCTGAGCGCCGACCGCTTTTCCTGCCAGGATATCCACCGTGGTATCTCCCACCATCAATAAATTCTGCGCTCCAACGGAGAGCATCTCCGCAGCCAGTAACAGGGGGTCTGGGTACGGCTTGGCGAAGGGGGTTGAATCTGCGGAGATGACACAACGGAAAAAATTGCGTAGCTCCAGTTGGGACAGGATGGCTTCCGTACTCCAGCTTTCTCGGGCGCTGACCAGAGCCAGCGGATAGCGCGACTGCAGGTCTGCCAGGGCGGCATGTACCCCCTGAATGGCGACAAAGTGAGATTTATCTGGAGTGCGCCGGATCAGGCGTTTTTCCCGGTAGCGATAATAAAGATTATCCAGACCGAGGCGGTCTACCCAGCGGAGTACCCGGTTTCCCGGCGATTCCAGCGCCATTACAGTTTTCCGGGCCAGGGTTTCCGGTTGATGGCCCGGCGCCAACCGCCTGAGAAAAGCCAGCCGGCGCGCCAACCCGGCAACATAGAGGTCATCTGTGTCGCTCAGGGTGCCATCGAGATCGAAGCAAATTGCTTCTATGCGGGGTAAATCTAAGGGCATGGAGCGGTTACATCAGGGCGATGCAAGGTTGTCCAGTACCAGCCGGGCGGTTGTTTCGTCTGGAGCGATAATCCACCGGGTTACACCGCTCTGCCTGTCATAGGAAAACCAGACGTATCCCTCTGCAGATTGCCATATCCAGGTCCCGCTTTGGGGAGTAGCCGGCGCAGGTCCAAACCGTAATTCACCGTAATCTACAAACGCCTCAGCGAATTCGTCTGCATCCTGCTGAGTATCCCAGACAGACTGGTAAATCAGGATTGAGGCCGGGTTATCGGTATGGGAATAAACCAGATAAGTATCGCCTCCCCACCCGGCAGCCGCGCTGGTTGCCCGGTCGTCTTCCAGGCGGGTTTCAGGTTCTTCCGCGCGAGCCAGCATCAGGAAGGTATACCACTCGCCCAGCACATTCCGATCGACTTCTTCCCATCCGTCGCCCAAAACCGCGGTTAAATCTGGCAGGTTTACCGGCATGGGGGTATCTGCGGGATAATTTTCCGGGTGCAGGATCTGTTCGGTTGAGACCGGCGGATTTTGATACAAATCATTGATCCCCTGCCAGCCAGAGAGATCGAAATAATGCTGGACGAAAGTCCGTCCTTGCAGGTATGGGAACAGAAAATCTTCCTGCATAAAGGCTGGCGAGCTTTCGAAAATTGGGGATTCATAGGAATTATAGAACTCCAGTAATTCTTGCTTGTCCCTGAACGAAGAATAGTTGATCAACCAGTTCTCTTCCGTCAGAGTCGCATCCCCTTCGAGCAACGCCTGTATCGCGGCGCAGCGTTCTGTGTCTTCTTCGCATCGCTCGTCGTCAAACCCCAGGCCTTCTTTGATCTTGAAATTCTGATCCTGCAAAGCATGCGTGAATTCGTGGGCGTAGGTCGTTTTTTCCGGTCCGCCAAATCGATTTCCCTGGATGACGACCATTTCTTTGGTTTCGTCATCATAAAAACCGGCAATTTGCTCGCTGAGCAAAGCCTGGTAAAAGCTGAGCATATCAAAATCCGGTTCCAGCAAACCGAATAACGCCAGCACCACTGCATCTTTCCGGGCGTCCTCCGGAGTGTAATCCTGCAAGAAATCATTTTTCACCCGCTCCGCTAATTGGGTGGGCGAAAGCAGGACGCGGAAAAATTCGCTTTCGTCGGGCAACAACCCGCGGATTTCCACAACCTGGTCCTCGATTGTTTGCATCGTTTCGAGAGTTTCGGCGGGAATATCGCCTGGCGGTTCTACTACTGGCGATTCGGCCTGGGTGGGGGAAACCTCGGCTTGCGGGGTATTCACCGGCTGTTCAGTGACAGCTTCGGTTGGCAACCGCGGTTCAACGGTGACCGGAATCTCCTCGAGAATCGGGGTGGCGACCTGTCCAAATACGCCATTTCCAACGCCACGCTGATAGATCAGCACCCCCACGCCAGCAATGACAACGACACATACACACACCAGCACCAAAGCGCTGACTGCAACGATGAGTAAGGTTCGATTGTTGTTTTTATCCATAAGAGACGAATACCAATGCCAGGATGATGGCCGAGATCCCTGCCAGACCATACAGATAAGTGATTTGCATGCCTGCCTTTGAGCGCTCTGCCTGTGATTGTGCCAGTTCGTCGACGTCTTCCCCTTTAAACCTTCGGCCTGCCACGCGCAGGTTGCCTCCCATTTCGCTGAAAATGGGCAGGGAGGCTACGGTGAAGAAAACGATCGAGCTTAAAAAGTAGAGATTGGAAATCTGATTTGATCCCCCGAACAGGAGAAAGATTATTGAAACACTGAAGACTAATCCGCTATCTACGGACATCAAAACCAGATAACGTTTCCAGAACGGGCGGATTTTCTCTGACTTTTTCGACGGATGCATCAGGGATGATTGTAACCGAAATTCGGGTTTGGTTGCATTCCCTTGTCGCTTTATCGGGATTAAGTTAGTATAAACACATGATCAACAGCCGCCCGAGTGCGCTGCAGTGGATCGTCATTGGCGGAGACCTCCTCGCCCTGCTATTGGTGACGCTCGTGGGTTTTGCCTCGCATGGTGAGGCTATCTGGGACAACCCACGCCTTTGGACGACCTTCATACCCCTGACATTGGGTTGGATGGCAGTTGCTCCACTCTTACAGGTATACCATCCAGAAACCATAACCCATTGGCGTTCTTTGTGGCGGCCTGCCTGGGCAGTTGTTCTGGCAATTCCACTGGCTGGTTTCCTGCGTGGCATCTGGCTGAATACGCCGATCGTGCCTGTTTTTCTTGCAGTCCTGGCGGGCACCACGCTCCTCGCCATATTGCTCTGGCGAACCTTGTTTTGGGTGATCTGGTCATGGAGGGGTGCAAATGGATGAGGCCGGCTTAATCCAGGATGCTGTGCGCGGAGACCTGACCGCCTTCAACCGGCTGGTGCTGGCTTATCAGGATATGGTGTTTTCACATGCTTACCGAATTCTGGGCGATATGCATCTGGCTGAAGATGCCACCCAGGAAGCCATGATTTCTGCCTATAAAAATATTCATAATTTTCGCGGAGGTTCCTTCAAGGCATGGATGTTGCGCATTGTCACCAACGCGGCTTATGATGAAATCCGCAGGCAGCAGCGCCGGCCAACCACCCCGCTGGAGCCGGTGGACTCGGACGAAGAAGAGATCGAATCTCCTGCCTGGATGATGGATCCTGGCGAACGACCGGAAGAAACCACGGAAAGAGAAGAGCTGGGTAAGGCGATTCAGGATTGCCTGGACAACCTGCCGGACGAATTTCGGGTGATTGCTGTGCTGGTGGATGTGCAGGGTCTGGATTACGCGGAAGCTTCATCGGTCGTGGGCATCCCTCTGGGTACCATAAAAAGCCGGTTGGCACGCGCCCGTTTACGCCTGCGTGATTGCCTCCAGGGCTTCTGGGAACTTTTACCGGAAATATTTCGTCTTGGGGATGAGGGTGCATGATGAACTTACACCAATTTCCCCCCCATGATTTAGAGTTATTATCTGCCTATCTGGATGACGAAATTGAAGTTACGGAAAAGGCGGAGATCGAAGCGCGTTTACAGGTTGAATCGGATTTACGCCTCGCTTTGACCGAACTTAGACAGACACGCCAGATATTGCGCAGTTTGCCCCTTTTACGCGCCCCGCGCAATTTCACCCTGACTGCCGAAATGGCAGGGATCAAGCCGCGCGGGGAGAATGTGTTTCTCACCTGGTTTTCAAGGTTGCGTCTCAGTTCCGCGCTGGCCGCGATCTTATTGGTTTTGGTCTTAATGGGTGATTTCCTGACCGGCGTAACCCCTCTGCCCATGGGGCGCTTGAATGCCGCCACAGAATTAGCTGCCGAAGAAGCCATGCCAGAAGCAGCCATGGAGGCTGCCCCGGCAGA
>JAGUYX010000142.1 GCA_020061145.1 Anaerolineales bacterium
AACGTGTTGGTTTTGAGGGCAGCCGACTAAATTGTCAAAAGTGGTATCACGCTCGCTCCAGGTCACTCCTCCGTCGGTGGAAAACTGGAAATATTGCCGGCAATCGAAACCGCTTTGCAATACTGATTTCCAAAGCAGAAGGACATTTTCCTGTTGGGCAAAGACATTCAACTCAAAGGGCGTGGTGGGGACGGAATCAGATTGGGGTTTGTCTATTTCGAGCGGATCAATCCAGGATGTACCGCCATCTTCTGATATAGCCAAATACACCCTCTTAAGTGGGCGGTTATCGAAACCCAGATATACTCTTTGGTTGGATTCAACCTCAGTTGAAGTCACCGACAGGTGAGTATTTTCACGAGTCAAGGAGCGATAATACAAGGACTGGTAGATCAGTGTGCCCGGAGACCATGCTGTTCCGCTGGTATTGGATTGGCGGTAATAGATGCCGGCGGGTAAATTGTTTTCGTTCGACCCGAGGATATATGCCAAATGAATACGGCCAGAGGCGTCGGCGTGGGCTGAAAAATTGATGATCGGCGAGGCGATTACCTGGCTGGACGTCCAGCTGCCGGGTACGTCCATGTCCTGAGCATTAACCCGGCTATACAATAAGACTCCGTTTTCATCGATCCAAAAGGCATGGATGAGGTTGTCTGCACCCGCAACCAGCCGGGGGGTGTTTGGATAAAACGGGTACACTAAACTTACTGGTTCAGTCCATGCCTGACCATCCCAAACTGCATAGCCATTAAATGCATAGACATCCTGCCAGACGACATGTACATTCTGGTTTGTGTCAATAACCAGGACCGGGTTTGTTGTCGACCCGGATTTTGAAAGGTTTACCGGCTTTTCCCAGGGATCAGGATCGATCTGAGCGAAAACCTGCCAGGATGAGCTCAAAATAACCAGGCTGAACGCCAGGAAGATGATCGATTTGATCAGGGAGCGAGTTAAAGACCATAATGATGTTGTATGCATGAGCCATCCAGATCCTGATTAATTTCTCGGTTCTGCAGCCGATTGTATAAAATCCCTCATCTCCGCGGCTTTCCTTGCCAGGTCAGGGCGGTTTTCGGTTTGCCACCAGGTAACATAAGCGTCCAGCTCACTTTCCGCTTCCGGCAGGATTTGGAGTAACCTGTACGCTTGTGTATACTCGCCGTTCCAGACATAGGTAAATCCAAGTGATTTAATTACTCCCCTGCTGGTCGGGTCCGAATGCTGGGCGGCCTCGAAGAACGCTTGTGCCTGGGAAAAATCCCGCCGCGCCAGGTAAATCAGTCCCAGACGGTGATTTGCGGTGCGTGATTCAGGATTGTACCAGAGCGCCTGGCGGAATGTTGGCTCAACCTGCTCCAGTTCATCCACCAACGAAGTATCCGCCCAGGATTGGCGAGGAAAATCCGCCAGCTCGATTTTTGCCATCCGCACTGCACCCAGATTTGCATAAATTGCGCCGAGAATCTGCTGAGAATAAGCCAGGCCAAACGCAAATATCAGCACCAGAAGGCCAGCCCCCCAATATTTGACTCCAAACCTGGGCAGTCGCCGCCGCTGGCGGGTTTTGCTTTCGTTTTTTCTACCCATCACAGGTTTGAGCACCAGAAGCGTCAGCCCGGGCATCAGGAAGAATAGAGGTGTGCCTTTTTCACCGTAAAAGGGGTCGTCGAAAAGACCATGAGCCAGGAAGACGATCCATCCGGAAAATATGATCGGGTAAATGGATCTTAGCGTACGGGAATGATGGTGCAGGGATCTGAATCCAGCCAGCAGTTTTAGCAGACAGGCAACAACAAGCACTGTGAACGCCAGCAGGCCCAGCCATCCCTGCTCGATCAGCAGATCCAGAAACAGGTTATGACTGTATCGGAAATATTCAAACGGGATAACCAGCACATACTGGGAGTACAACCCTGAAAATGAGGTTAATCCCCCACCGAAC
This sequence comes from Anaerolineales bacterium, assembly GCA_020061145.1. GTDB lineage: Bacteria > Chloroflexota > Anaerolineae > Anaerolineales > DRKV01 > JAGUYX01. The sequence goes on from JAGUYX010000142.1 coordinate 1,949, forward strand.
ACCCAAAAATCCGGCAGTAGTTTCAGGGTATTGATGAACAAACCGGCTCTGGTACCGGCACTGTCAGCGCCCGGCAGGTCTTTCGCCAGAGCATATAACTGGCTGGGGAATAACAGCAGTCCGACAACCACAATCCCGGTGGATACCAGTAAGACACGCTGAAAAATCGCGAAAGGATGGATCCGCTTAAGCCGGCCAAAACGCTTGCTGGCTATCCAGAATGCCAGCGCCAACACTCCCAGCGCAACCGCTCCCCAGGCGGCGCGGGAACTGGTCATCAGCAAACCTGCACCCTGTCCGAGCAGAAGGAGGCCGGTAAACGCCAGATCAACCGCCTGCCTCTTCCTCCATGCGTCCAACCATAATCCCAGAGTCAGCATGAGCAGTACCGCCAGGATGCCCCCAAATACGTTGGCTGAGGCGGTCGACACCGGTAAATCCGGCCGGACACTCATCCAGCTCCGTCCCAGCCGGTTGATCACCATTAAATCTGCCGGCTGGGCCAACCAGTCGTAGCCCAGTAGAAAATAGATCGATAACCCCAAACCAGTGAACGCCAGGAACCAAAACACAAGGCGCAGATTTTGGATGGGCTGGGCAATCAGAGCAAAACAGATAAATATACTGCCGGTGATTACCCAAAATTTGGCGGTGGCGGGCTCCGGTTGATAGGCGGTGAGGATACCGATCGCCGCACTTGCCAGAAAAAGCGCAATAGCCACTACGCTATAAACCGGCGGCGGCGGTTCTTTACTGAACAAAAACAGGAGAGACAGAGGAATACCAGCCAGAAGCAAAGGAAACAGGCCGGCGGAAAATCCTCCATACCATAACAAACCGCTGGTTGCAGCACAGGCCAAAACGACCAGGGCAAACCAGCGGCTGTTGATTAATTGGGAAACTGAATTATTCGCCAGATTGCATTCCCAATCCCGTCGCCAGTTCGTCGGCGATAGGCGCTCCTGTATCAGATCTTGCCCAGCTGAGGTGTTGTAATCCCACACTGATCGCAGATTTCACCGTGGAAGTATCCGAGAGCAGCATTTTCAGATAAGTCAGGATTGGTCCGGGTCGGAAGGCCCACTCACGGAAGGCGCGTTTTTGCCAGTAAAGCAGCCTTTCCGCCGATAGGTTAGGGTAATCCAGCACAGTCCCCTTGTCCATATCCACCTGCTCCCAGCGTGTGCCGGGGCGGAACCAGCCATTTTCAACCACTTCGAAAAAGAAGGGCGTTCCCGGATAGGGAGCCGCGACGTGAAACAGGGCGATATCCAGTGGAAGGCTTTTGGCGAAATCTATCGTTTGGCGGATGGTGGCTTCTGTTTCACCGGGCAGTCCGATGATGAAGTAGCCCCAATTCTTAATCCCTGCCTTTTTTGCCCAGGCCAGGGCACGCCTGGCTTTATCGGGATAAGCACCTTTGCGGGCGTGCTTCAAGATTTGCTCATTACCGCTTTCTATGCCCCAGGAAATCAACCAGTTGCCTGCGCGGGACATCAATTGCAGCATTTCTTCGTCTACATAATCCACCCGGCTGTTACACATCCAGCGGATATTCAAATTTTCCTGGATCATCAATTCACATAATTCCATCACCTGTTCCCGGTTAACCGTAAACAGGTCAGAGTACATGTGAATATTGTTGATGCCCATCCCTTTAAGGATTTTCATCTCCTCGACCAGCAGCCTGGGCGAACGGAGGCGCACTGAATATTGGTAAGAAACGTGTTTGATGCAGTATGTACAACCCGCAGGGCAGCCTCGACTGGTCACGATAAAGGTAAAGGGGCCTTTGATCAGCGGCATGCGATATTTTTGTAAGGGAAGCAACTCGTGCATGGGCATGGGGAAATCATCCAGCTCCTGCACAAAGGGCCGCGGCATATTGAGAACGATCTCGCTGCCTTTGCGCCAGGCGATGCCCTTGATCCCGCTAAACTCGACCGTGCCATCTTCCCGCACAGAAGGGCGATACATGGGGTCGTGGTTGGCAAAGATGCGGTTCATTTCATCGGAGCGCTGATCGATTTTGCCATCCAGATGATCGATCAAATCCCGCAAAGTCAGGTCAGGTTCACCTACCAGGGCGAAATCCAGGGCAGGATATGCGCGCATGGTCTCTCTGGGGATAGGCGTGATATGGGTTCCAAACGCCATGGTTGTTGCGCCGCGTGCACGGGCAAGGAAAACCCCGTACATATCATTTTCAAGGGTGGGGGCGGTGAGCTGGGTGAGATAATAACGCGGCTGGTAATAGTCCAGCAGGCGGGTGAATTTTTCCCAATCCATGCGCTCGGCATTGGCGTCGATCACCTTAACTTTGTATTCCGGATGGAGAAGGGCAGCCATTTGTGCCAGCGAGACCTGGGGCCAGACCATATTTTCTCGTGTGCGGCGACCAACCCGGTGCTGGGTGCGAATCCAATACCCGCCATCCGGGGTGGGGGGGTTGACCAGCAGAACATCCACCGCATCCGCATGGCGCTTGTCCTGTAATAAGCCAGCTCTAACGATATCATCTGCGTTTGGAAAATCTGCTGATCTTAATTTGGGTATCCGGCGTGAGCCCAGATTCACCCAGGTGGGGTCATTTTTATCCTGTGCCATTCTTATATGCTCCTTCCAAAGTACCAATTTAAATTTTACCATCCAACTTTCGGTTATTTTTATGATAGCGAATTCAATTCGCGGCGGGTCAATGCTTCGCGCTGGCTGAGCTCAGCCAGGACGCGCATCACCACCCATGAAAAAATCAACTGCATTCCGATCAACGTCAGCATGGCTGCGCCCAACAGGTACAACCACAAACGGGAGATCTCCCAACCATTCACACCCAAACCCAGGCTGATGAGACCCAACCCAAATCCGGCAACCAGAGTCAGGACGCCCAACCAGCTGAAGTGCTTTTCCAGTGGTTCCTTAAAAATCGGGCGGCCGAATAATCCCTGGCGAATGGGTTCTTTATAAAAAAGCGAGACCAGGTAATTGAACATAGCGCCGAGGCTGAAGATGCTGATCCCACCGACAGCAGAAATAACGGCGGTGTACAGTGCGGCGACTCCCCAGGGAGATAAGGTCGTGACGCCGGACAGGCGCACAACGATCAGACCAACCAGGATCAGCGCGGCAAAGCCCACACTGACCAATCCCAAGGCGCCCAGGATGCGCACTGGGTTATAGGTGAGCACCGTCCAGGTGATGGATTGGACATATTGCGAGCCATCCCGCACCACGCTCAATTTAGATCGCCCAACTCGCTCGCTGTAGGGTATGGGCACTTCGGTCATCCGAATTTTTTCGTGGATGGCGCGCGTACTCATGATCGGGGTCAGGTTCAGCCCATCCGGCAGCGGATAAACCCGTTCGAGCACCTGGCGTTTGAACACCCGCATCCCGCTGGCGCTATCGGTGATTTTTTGTCCGCCCAGCAGGCTGATCATTCCGGCGAAAAAGATATTGCCGATACGGCGGGTCAGCGGCATCTGGCTTTCGGCGCCCGCCATCCGCGAACCGATCACCAGGTCGCTCCCGTTCAGCGCCTGCTGGCAAAGGCGGGGAAAATATTCCGGCGGGTAGGTGCCATCCGCGTCGAGGAAACCGATCAGCTCGCCGCGCGCCTGGGCAAACCCGGTTTTTAATGCTGCCCCATACCCACGATTGACCGGGTGTGAAATCACACGCACATCCGCATCCAGATCAGCCACTTTTTGCGCCATTTCGGCAGTACGATCTTTCGAGCCATCATTGACCACCAATAATTCCAGACCAGCGACATTTACTTCCTGTAAAGCGCTGCGTATCGACAGTACGCGTTGCATAATGTCGACGATCCCATTCTCTTCGTTATAAGCCGGTATCACAACTGAAAGGGTTACCATCCCATCCTCCCGGAGATATTATCGATCCATTTTTCGCGCATAAACAATTTTGCTTCGATCACCCGAGGCTGAAGCGCCAGAATTGGGGCTATCTTCACCGGTGATGGTTTTGATCGGCCGGGCAGGAACACCTGCCACCACCGTATGGGCAGGCACGTCCCGCGTAACCACCGCGCCCGCCGCAACCACAGCACCTTTGCCGATGTGAACACCATCGGTGATGACTGCGCCTGCTCCCAACCAGACATCGTCTTCTATGACGATCCCTTCCGCGGTGATCCCCTGCTCAATAAACGGCCGGATCGGGTCGTCAAAGACATGGTTTACGGCGATGATCTGAGTATGCGGCGAGGTATAGACTCGATTGCCGATACTAACCCCACCCTGCCCGCGGATGACGGTGTATTCCCCGATCAGGCTGTCAGACCCGATACGGATGAAAGCATGGGGCAAATCTCGAAAGTTATACACGTGAAGAATTGCGCCGTGCATGACAATCGTATTTTCACCAATATCAATGCCGTCTTTGCAGGCATGCAGGTAGGAATACTCATCCAGGTAGACCCCACGTTTCAGACGAATCTGGTCTGGAAAGCGCAACCGCACATGGTTTTCGATCGCCGCCATCCCCTCCATGGGCAGAATCAGGCGGTAGAACACGCTGCGCAAAGCGATGCCAACCACGCCGCCGGGCCAGCCAAAAAGGAAATAAAGCAGATTCTCCAGGAGGTAACGGGGGATACTGGAAGACTGGCGGGAGAGGTATAGCCGTAAACTTTGCCAGGCAGACCGGCGAGTAACCTCGGTTGAATTCGTTGGGTAGGATGTATTTGTGGGTTTCATATAGTTGGGGTGTAATCGCCTGCAGGCTCATACCGGTAGCAGGCGCGCTCCGCCATTCCGACATATCTCCTGGATATATCTCACCGTAATTGTCTTATTTATTTTCTGCCGGTCAGGATTGCCAGAGGATAACTGGTCAGAAAAATTGTTTCCCGTAAGCCCGCTTCCCGCATATAATTCCGGGTATGAAACCAGCTGTCTTCCTTGACCGTGATGGCGTCATCATCCAGAACCGGGAAAATTATGTGCGCACCTGGGAGGAGGTACAGATACTTCCGGGAGCATTGGATGCTCTGGTCGAGCTGGCACACAGCACATACCGCATTGTGATCGTAACCAACCAGTCTGCAGTCGGCCGTGGATTGATTTCGCTTTCTCTGGCACAGGAAATCAACCACCGCCTGGCGACTACGATTCAACAAGCCGGGGGAAGAGTAGACCGTGTCTACATGTGCCCGCACGCACCCGATGAGGTATGTAATTGTCGAAAACCCAGACCCGGTCTCCTGACCCAAGCCGCCGAGGAGCTCGATTTGGATTTGAGCCGTTCTTTCCTGGTAGGTGATGCGCTGACCGATTTAATGGCTGCCTCGCAGGCTGGAATTCCACATCGAATTCTCGTCCTGACGGGTCGTGGAAAATCCCAGGCTCTGCTAGCTGAGGCGCATCAACTCCAACCATTCACGATCGTTAGCCATCTTGCTGAGGCTGTAGAACGGATTTTGCACAGCTAGTTTGGCTGCGAATTTACCTCCCGATTAAACGAATACGATACGGTTACTGCAATCGCAGTGAGTAAAGCCAGGTCTTCCATGGTGAAGCGACCTGCCTGCGGGTGAACCAGGGTAACCACACCGACCACCCGATCCTGCGTCATCAATGGCACACTGAGCGCCGAGCGGGAGGTGTAGACTTCGTTCTGTTCCCAGACTCGTTGCAGCCAGCGTGGATCGTCTCGTGTGCTTTTGACCAGGGCAGCCTGGCGATTTTCCACCACCCAGCCTGCCAACCCATGCTCAACGATATCCTGTAACTCGTCTTTTTCTTTGCTATGCACCTGTCCGGCGTAAGCCAGGGCGCCATCGACAATCTCACCGCCGTTATCCAGAACGACGATACTGCCGCTGGCTGCACCCACACTTTGCAGAGTGAGTTGCAGGATTCGGCGCAGGAGGTTGTGTAAGTCGAATTTTTCGGCAAACTCCCGGCTGATATTTTGCAGAATATCCAGCGATTCCAGCGCGGGCATCAACTCGGCAGAGCCGTTTGGCAGATAGGCGTCCGGGCGGTTTTCATACGAGCGGGCTTCTTTGAATGCCGGCTTTTCGGTAAACACCGGTACCGGGGCGGGAATAACCACCAGAGGTTGCGCCATGTTCCCCAGTGCCCGGCAAACCATATGTTCCAGCGCCAGGTGGACATCTTCCACTTGCTCGATAATATTACTGGGGACATGGACATGATACTGCACCAGACGACTTAATTCTCCACCATCGAAGCCGGTAAATCCAATGGTAATCGCCCCCATCCGATTGGCGAGGTCGATAGCTTTGAGGACGTTGGCTGAGTTTCCACTGGTCGAGATGCCGATAACGATATCCGCTTCCTGTACCAGGTTTGCCAGCTGCTCCGAGAAAATGTTTTCGTAACCTTCGTCGTTACCGTAGGCGGTCAACATGGCGATATTATCTGTCAGGCCAATGGTGCGAAAGCTGGGCCAACCCGGTCGGCGGGTATTTTTCGCCAGGTCGCATACAAAATGAGATGCGGTGGAGGCGCTGCCTCCATTGCCCATAATGAAAACCTGGCGATTGTGGAGGCGGGCTTCGTGTAATAAATGCACTACCTGATGGATCATTTCCACAGGCAATAAGTCCAGGGTGTGCTTCAGTTCAGAAATATAGCGATTTATTTGTTCCATCGTGCTCCTTCTCCCATAAGACCTGCCTACCTTCTTTCGCTATCCAGCGGGTTAGCGCCGGTAATTGAAAATTATTTTGGTGCCATCCGGTTCGAGGCGGAAAGGCAGCTCGCGTAAATTGCGTAGCGCCTCCCGAACAGCATTACGTTTTCCTGTCCGGCAATACAACAGCAGAAATCCGCCGCCTCCTGCGCCGGTGATCTTCCCCCCCAGCGCTCCAGCCTGCATGGCCCGGTTGTACCAGTTATCAATTTCTCCGTTGCTGATCTGGCTTGCCAGTTGTTTCTTGAGCTGCCAGCTTTCATGCAACAGACTTCCGAGCGCATCCAGATTGCCCTTCTGCAGTTCTTCACGCGCCTGGTAGGCCATATTTTTCATGTTATGCAATACTTCCAGCCGTTTAGCGATATTGTTCTTCTGCTCTGCCAGAATATGGTCAGCTTTACGCGTCCTGCCGGTGAAGAATAAAAGCAGATTTTCATTGAGCCGGTTTTTCAGACCTGGATCCAGATCGATTTTCTCGGCAATTACCTGCCCATCCGGTTTGAACTCAAAAAACCGCAAATCACCATAGGCGGCAATATATTGGTCCTGAATGCCTATGGGTTTCTTGAGAATATCGATCTCGATTTCACAGGCCTCACGCGCCAGCCTTTCCTGGGGCACAATTTCATTCTGGTAAGCATACATGGCGTGCAGTGCGCCAACGGTCACCGTGCTGGATGAACCCAGACCCGAGCCGGCCGGGATATCTCCGGTGGTGTTGATCTCCACGCCTTTTTGCAAACCTGTTTTCAGTAACGACTCCCGGATCAATTCATGCTCGATCCGGTCCACCCGATCGACCAATTCGGTACGCGTATAGCCTATCCGCAGGAGATCATCAAAACGTTGTTTGATGGTGACGAAGATGTATTTGTCAATGGCTGAGCTGAGAACGCAGCCTCCTTCAGTCGAAAAAAAAGAGGGGAAATCGGTGCCCCCTCCAAAGAAGCTGATGCGTAACGGTGTCTGGACGATGATCAAAGCGTGGCTCCTGTCTGCGAAGGTTCAGTATGCCCCACGCCGGCTGAGCACAGCCGGTATGGTCTGGTAAAGCAGCTGCAAATCGAGCCAGATGCTCCAGTTGCGCACGTAATACATATCCAGGCGCACGCGCTCCGCATAACCAACATCCGAGCGACCGCTGACCTGCCACAAGCCAGTGATTCCGGGTTTTACGGTCAGCAAGTTCATGCCAAACTGGGCGTAGAGTTCCATTTCCGGCGGTGAAATCATGCGCGGCCCGACCAGGGACATCTCTCTACGCAAGACATTAATTAACTGGGGGAGCTCATCCAGGCTGGTGCGCCGCAGAATTCGCCCGATACGGGTAACCCGCGGGTCATCTTTCAATTTCTGGTACTTCTCCAGCTCTTCTTTCAGGTCCGGATGCTGCTCCAATATTTCATCGCCATTGGTATACATGGTGCGGAATTTATAGGCATCGAACTGCGAACCATTCACTCCCATCACCCGCCGGCGGTGGATAACCGGGCCGGGGGAATCGAGCTTGATCGCCAGGGCAATCAATAAAAATAATGGCCCGGCAATCAGCATTCCCGGAAGCGTCAGGCCGTAATCCAGAAGCAGTTTCAGCGCGCTATCCATCCCCGTCAGGCGGACTTTATTGATCCCGACCAGGGGAACGTAGGCAAACTCGCTCACCTGCAAACCGGTGGTCATAATTTCGTACAGGCCGGATGACATTCGCACGTTTACATGGTTGCTGACGCCATATTGTTGAAATATCGCCAGGATCTGGTCGCGGGTCAATGCGCTGCTGCTGAGGATGATTTCCTCGATATCATACAGGTCGACAATCTTGGAAATATCCTCCAGCGTGCCGAGCACGGGAACGTCCTTCAACACCGGGGAGCCGTTGGTGCGATGGTCATCTACAAAACCCATCACACACAAGCCGGATGTCCGCCATTGCAATAACTGGCTCGCCAGGGATAACCCTTCATCATTGGCGCCAACAATCAGCGCGGGGGAGAGAAAATAACCCTGATAACGCAGGTTATAGATCATCCGCCGTAACAAGAATCTGCCCAGGAAGATCAGCATCAGCACCAGGAACCAGGAGAGCAGCAACCAGGCACGCGCCAGAACAAACTCCGGGAATAAGAAGCTGGTCGCAATAACCATAAACATTCCCAGGGTGGTGGCGTTGAAAATCTTGGCATACTCGCGCGTCCCACCGATCAGGTTATGGCGGTTATACAGGCCAAACAAAGCAAAAACCAACACCCAAACAGGGATCAGTACACTGACCAAATTTTGATAGTAGTGCAAACTGGGAGCAACATCCAGCTGGAAGATGGGTATTCCAGTTTCAAAGCGAATTAAGTATGCCAGCCTGAATCCGACCGCAGTCATAAATGTGTCGTTCAGGACCAGGGCAATTAATAACAATCGCCACTGCCAGGGTCGGGAGATATTTGCGGAAGCTGAGCGAATGGATTGTCTTAACGAGGGTTCGAAAAGGGCTTCCGTCGACGAGCCGGTGTTTCTCATAGCGATTTGATTTCTCCACAAAACTTGTAATTTATTGCTTATTCGACAATGCCGATAAAATTTAAGGGGGATTGCTAAATAATTCTACAACCAAGCAAGGCACTCTCTCCTAACACTTCTTTTAGGAAAACATAATGATTACTTAATCTGGTTAACGAAATCGAAGGGAAAAACTTTCGATTTGTTAACCTAGACTATAGGGCCTATCAGGATTGATAGGAAATCCTGGCTCGGCTGTGATGGTTATTCGGGGCGGGAGTCCAGAATGCTTCGTACAGCGTACGGGGTCTTATTTTGGGCTTCGTAATATGTTCGCATGACCATTTCCCCCAACAGGCCCATCATCAAAAATTGCATGGCGACCAGAATAAGCAGAATCGCCAGTAACAGCAGCGGTCGATTGCCGATCTGGTAAGCGTGAAACGCTTCCCACCCCCCCAACAGGCCTTGATAGATTTTCGCCCCCGCCAGTCCACCCGCGGTCAACAGCCCCAAACTGCCGCTGAAGAATGCCATGGAGCCGAATAAGCGCATGGGGCTGGAAAAGTAGGTCAACAGGTAAACCACGGTGATCATATCCAGCAGGACCCGCGGCGTGCGCGTGATGGCGCCGTATTTTGACATCCCAAAACGCCGGGCGCGATCGTTGACCGGAACTTCACCCACACGCGCTCCAACCGCGCTGGCAATTTCTGGCATGAAGCGATGCAGTTGACCGTACAGGCGCATATTTTTTGCCAGTTCTTGGTCGAACACCTTCAGTGAACAACCCCGATCGTGAATCACAATCCCGGTGCTGCGGCTGATCAGACGGTTGGCGGTGACGGAGAGGAGTTTGCGCAACCCGGTCTCTTTGCGATTGACCCGCCAGCCATTTATCATGTCATACTCCCCGTTGGACATTACTTCTAATAATTTGGGAATGTCTGCAGGATCGTTTTGCCCATCCGCGTCCAGGGTTACGATCCACTTTCCGCGGGCAAATTCAAAGCCTGCCGAAAATGCCGCGGTTTGACCAAAATTTCTCCTGAATTGGATGACTTTTACCCTTCGATCGCTGGCGTGTAATAACGTAAGCGCGGCAAAACTCTCGTCGGAGCTGCCATCATCCACAAAAATAATTTCGTAATCCAGGTTGAGTTCTTCCAGTACACCGGTGATTTCGGCGTGGAGGGGTGCCAGATTATTGGCTTCGTTAAACACCGGTATGACCAGCGATAGATCGAGTTCGTGAATTGCGGACTCCTGGACCCGATTAGTGGAGGGAAGTGGACGCACGCTCATTCAGCTACCTTCATCGATTCTGGCGACCGGCGCTTCGCCGGAGATTCTGGCGGAACGGGCATTTTGAAGTATATACCACCCGCCGCCAATCAACCCGGGCAAAACCGTGGTGAGCAAATAATATAACAGCGACATCACTGTGGCGGCAGCCGCAGTCACACCGACGGATTGAAAAAGCAGGATGAAGGTTTGCTCGCGCACGCCCAGACCGCCAATGGACACTGGCAGGGTGAGGGAAAAGGAAATCAGGGGTGTGAATAAGAACAGCGAGCCAACCGGCAGGTTCAGGTTCAGGCTGGCGCCCAATAATCCGATCATCCAGATCAATATCAGGTCGAAGACCAATGAGATCAGGCAGGCCTTGCCGAGCGCAGTCCATCCCAGGCGGGATACCGACCGGTAAAAACGCTCCAGGGAGGCCTGCCCGGGCAGACGAATTTTATTTCCCAGCCAGGGCAAGAAGGGCGTGGCCATCAGCACCCAGCCGCCCACGACACCCAGCAGGGTAATCAACAAAATCCAGGGTACCCATCCGAGGGGGAGTAGCTTGAGGCTGAATGGAAGCGCCAATAAAGCCAGCACGAACAACACCCACAAACCGGTGGCGCGCTCTACCAGCGTGGTGCCGATCGATTCGGGTACCTGCCCGGTCGCCTGTGCCAGTTTACCCATCTTAACCGCATCCCCTCCGAAACCGGTCGGTAAAAACATGTTAAAGAAAGAACCGACAAAATAATAATGGCTGAGTTCCCATAACGAAATGCGTATATTCAGCGAATTTAGCAATACCTGCCAGCGGAAAGCTCGCAGGAAAACCCCGCCGATCATCAAAAGAAACCCCAGAACCAGCGGCGCCAGGCGAAGCGACCGGAAAAGCGTCCACAATTGGGCGAGATCCACCTGAACCAGGAGGATATACCCGATCAAACCCAGGCTGACGATAATTTTTACCAGATTGATCAGTATACGCTTCATCAATAGATCCAGCGCTCCCCCTAGATAATTCCCGGAGAGCAGGCTGGTGCTGATTATACTCTAGCGCTGGCAGGCCAGAGCTGGGTGCTGCTGTGGTAAACTCGAATGGATCACTGAAATTTTTCACAGGTGGCTGTTGATGACTTTTCGCCTCATTCAATGGTTTTTACGCTTGATTACCCGGGTGGTTGCCAATGTTGAGTTGCGTAACCTGGACCGTATTCCCGCACAGGGAGGGTGTATTATCGCTTCCAACCATCTTGGCCGGCTGGAGGTGATCCTGGTCTATTCCATGCTGCCCAGAAATGACCTGATCATGATCGCGGCGGAAAAATACGCAAAATACGGTTTTTTTCGCTGGCTGGCCCGCCAGGTGGATGCGGTCTTCGTTGATCGTTTTAACGCAGATTTGCGTACGGTACGCGAAGTGTTAAAGCGGCTAAAACAGGGCATGGTGTTTGTGGTTGCTCCTGAAGGGACGCGCAGTAAAACAGAAGCGCTGCAACCCGGGCGTCCCGGCGCTGCTTATATCGCCGCCAAAGCCGGGGTTCCGGTGGTTCCGGTAGGGGTGATTGGCACCGAAGATCGCGTGGTGAAAAATAACCTGAAACGCTTACGCCGCAGTAAAGTTGTGGTGCAGGTCGGAGAGCCATTTTCTTTGCCGCCTTTACCCTCAGAGAATCGGGATGGGGCGCTGGCGACGTATACCGATGAAATCATGTGCCGGATTGCAGCCCTGATTCCGGAAAAATATCGAGGGGTGTATGCCAGCCATCCCCGCTTACAACAAATCTTGAGTGGGGTTTGAGGCAGCTTCAGGCGGAAGGCGTTGACGCCAGTTGCTTGGGCTTCGCTGAGAATTTCGCCTGCCCGGTATTGGAAATCAGCAAGCGCCGGCTGGCAATTAACAGACTGAAAACCAGCCACATAATTGCCATGGTGGTCGCATCCAGGTCGAGGGCGTCGGTGAAGCCATTGACCAGCGCCGCGATGAAAATCCATCTCCCATAGCGTAAAAATTGTTTCAGCGCCCGGCTGTATGGATCAGTTTTATCGACCTCCATATTCCGGAGGGGGGTGGAGCTGCGCCAGACAGAAATTAACGTCCCGGCAAAGAAGATCAGCCCAAATAACCCGTGCCGGTATGCAATTCCCAGATAATAACTATGCGAGCCGGCAGGATAGGGGAAATCAGGAATATCGCGCTCGGTGCCCCAGCCAAACCAGGGGCGCGACCAGAGTTGTTCGAGCGTCACCTGGTAGACATGAAACCGTCCGGTGAAGCTGCCTGAGCCGCGTGCGAAGATGAATTCTTCGTACAGTTCATTCGCCGTTGAAAAAGTCTGCTCCGGGGTAAATAACAGGAACACGATCAAGGCGCACAGCACGAAAACGACCGCCAGGCGGGTGAGCTGGCGCCAACGGGCGTAGAAAAAGGCATAATAAGCTGCTCCAGCCAGCAGACCAACCATCGCGATCCTGCCGGTAGTGAAGATCAGATTGATCCCGAGCAGGGCGATAAATATCGAAAAGACGATTTTGCGTAAATATCCGCGGTTCTGATGCAGGGCATAGATTGCCACCGGAATGGTCAGCGCCAGGGCGGAAGCATACAGAGTGGCAAACATAAACAGGCTGCGGACGCGAAAATAACGCCCGATCCAGGCAAACCAGGCGTATTGCCCGAAGGTGCGGAAGGCGATATTGCCCCCAAAAGTGGTTTCTTTGATCCAGCCGGGCAGGAGTAAGCCCATCAGCGAAGTAATTTGTGGTTGCCAGATACCGAGGATAGCCAGGATCCCGGAAATACCGGCCAGCAACATCATAAGCAGCAGGCAATTCAGCAGAAATTTAATCTGGCGATATTCCGTCACCTGGTTGGTGACGACCAGCAGGATCAGGAAAGCAGATAGATAGGTGCTCAGGTTGCGCAGGAAGGTGATATACCGAAAGGTTTCTTCGACACTCACCACCGAAATCAGGTGGACCACGATAAATCCCAATAACCATATGGCTGCCGGCACCAGCTTGACTTTGAAATGTTGCAACTGGATCATTTTCAAAGTCGGGAAAGCCAATACGAGCGGCAAACCGAATTGTTCGATGCCCAGGAGCCACCAGAGGGGGAGCAATACAAAAATGTACCCCAGGTCGGTTACCGGCGTGGTGCTGAGGAAAGGCAGCCTGAGCGGCCGTAGCTGCACGAAAGGGGCAGGGCGTGTGGATTGCAGGGGGTACAAAGGCTCGTTATTCATTGGATCTGTTCCTGATCATGGGATTATACCGGTAGAAAAATATCCTTGCAGGAAATTCGCCTGTTATCTGAAACCCCAATTACATACTTACCTCTCACACTACATGCCATCGGATTTAGCTTAATCTTGGACTATAATGTTTTCGGTTCGAAAGCAATGCAAGCTCGAAAACAAGGTGTGGGATGAATTCTGCTTCCCAGGTGATTCTGGAAACGATCGACAGCCAGGCGCTGCGTGATAATCCGTTAGGGGATCCTTCCCGGAGGGTTGTCCCCGTATATCTGCCGCCCGGTTATTCAGGCTCGAATCAGGCTTATCCCTGCGTATATTTCTTATCCGGTTTCAGCTCACGGGGATTGGGCCTGTTAAACGATTCCCTGTGGGATGAAAACCTGCCGCAACGCCTGGACCGGCTGATTCAAAGCAACCGGATTCGACCTTTGATCGCCGTAATGCCCGATTGCAGCACCAGATACGGCGGCTCGCAGTATTTGAATTCCAGCGCCACCGGAAGATATGCCGATCACCTGCTGGAGGTAGTCGAGTTTATCGATCACAGATACCGCACCCGGGCAGACCGCGATTATCGTGCCATTACCGGTATTTCTTCGGGCGGGTATGGAGCCATGATCATGGGGATGCGCCGACCGGATGTCTTCGGCCTGGTGGCCGATCATTCCGGCGATAAGTACTTCGAGTTATGCTATAAACCAGATTTCCCCGGTTTTCTGCGTTATTATGAGCGTGTGGGCATGGAAGGATTGCGCCAATTAATGGAAAATCCAGCCGGAATTCGCCCGCGCCGGGGGGATTTTTTCCCGGCAATCAATACCCTGGCGATGTCATCGTGTTATTCACCCAATCCGGGCAATCCACTGGGTTTTGATCTGCCGGTTAACCCCGAAACCGGGGAACTGGACCGGGCTGTGTGGGCGCGTTGGGAGGCGCACGATCCGGTTTACCTGGTCAATCAGTATGCCGAGGCGTTAAGTTCATTACGCCTGCTGTATATCGAATGTGGCAAGTTGGATGAGTATAACTTGCAGTATGGGGCGCGCATTTTTGCTCAGAAACTGGCTCAACAGGGCATCCCCTTCATCCAGACTGAATTCGAAGATGGCCATCGAAGCCTGGGATATCGCTACGATGAATCCCTGATTTTGATATCCGATTCGATGCCTTAGTTATTTATCCATATTACCATCATCTATCTAAGGAGAAGAAAATGAACGACTCCAGGAATCAGGCTCTCCGGTATGCAAACCAACACCAGGCGCGTTTCCTGCAAGAATTACAGGAATTTTGCGCCATTCCATCGATTTCTACCGATCCTGCGCACAAAGCCGACATGCAGAAAGCGGCGGAATGGGTCGCCGAAAAACTGCGCCGGGCCGGGGTGAACAACGTCCAGATATTCCCTACACCCGGACATCCGGTCGTATATGGGGATGTGCTCAATGCCGGCTCCCAGGCGCCGACCGTGCTGGTTTACGGGCATTACGACGTCCAGCCGGCTGAACCGCTGGATAAATGGTCTACCGATCCTTTTCGACCGGAAATAAAAGGTGACCAGTTGTTTGCCCGGGGAGCTACCGATATGAAAGCTCAGGATCTGGCGGCGATCAATGCCGTGGAAGCGATCCTCAGCACCGGTAACCTGCCTGTGAATGTTAAATTCCTGATCGAAGGCGAAGAAGAGATCGGTTCTCCGCATCTGGATCCTTTCATCCGCCAGCACAAAGACCTGCTGGCTTGCGATATTTTCCTCAATCCAGATACCGGCATGCTGGCTCAGGATGTGCCCACCATCACTTATGCGCTGCGGGGATTGGCATATTTTGAGTTGCACATTCAAGGACCGAAATCCGATTTACATTCCGGCGTTTTTGGCGGGGTGGTGCACAATCCCGCCCAGGTGCTGTGCGAGCTGATAGCCGGAATGCACGATCGGGATGGCCGGGTGACCCTGCCCGGTTTTTATGATTCTGTGATCGAGATGGATGAAGCTGAACGCCAGGAGCTGGCTCGTCTGCCATTGAATGAAGCAGAATTCCAGAGATTGAGCGGCGCGCCACAAATTTGGAGCGGCGAAAAGGGCTATACCGCCATCGAACGGTATGGAGGTCGGCCTACATTGGAAATCAATGGAATTTACTCTGGCTTCACAGGCGAAGGCGCCAAAACAGTCCTGCCTGCCCATGCCATGGCAAAAATTTCCATGCGCCTGGTGCCTGACCAGGATCCTGATGAAGTGCACCGGCAATTGCTGGCCTACCTGGAACAAAACGCGCCTCCCACGGTTCGCTGGGAAGTGAACGTGCTGACCGGCGGCAAGGCTTCGCTCAGCGACCGGTTTTCGCCCGGCGTCCAGGCGATGAGTAAAGCCCTGGAAACCGTCTGGGAAAAACGAACAATGTTCAAGCGTGAAGGGGGTTCGGTGCCTGTTGTCACCCAGATGCAGCAAATTCTGGGCGTCGATGCGGTCAATACGGGTTTTTCTCTCCCCGGCGATAACATGCACGGGCCGGATGAAAAAACTCATTTGCCCACCTGGTATAAAGGCACCCAGGCGCTGATTCACTTTTTCTTCAACCTGTCTTGATTTTGACTGAGATTTCCCCGGGCGGGGTTGGATATTTCAACCCCGCCACTCTTATTTTGTTCTTATTCCCAATTTGCGCTGATAACGGTAAAATACAGCCTGTCTGGAGATAATCTCGGTGAAAGAAACAAAATTACCCGTTTATGGTGGTCAGGCTTTGATCGAAGGAGTGATGATGCGCGGCAGCCGCAGCGTCGCCATGGCCATGCGCGCCCCTGATCAATCCATCGTGATCCATACCGAACCGTTAGGTGCGATCTATCGCAGCTGGATTACGCGCCTGCCGTTTTTACGCGGCCTGATTGCTCTTTGGGATGCCCTGGGTCTGGGAATGCGCGCCCTGACCCTTTCCGCCAATTTGCAGACCGGCGAGGATGAAAAACTGGAAGGTCCTGCGCTAACCCTGGCATTAATTGTCTCGTTAGTGTTTGGGATCGGCTTGTTTTTCCTGATTCCTGCTGGGGCAGGTTATGCGGCGCGGGAATGGCTTCTGTTGGGGCATGGTTGGAGCAGCCTGTTGGAAGGTGTGGTGCGCCTGGCTTTGTTAATTGGATATGTATGGGCTATCGGCCTGATGCCGGATATTCGCCGGGTTTACATGTATCACGGCGCTGAACATAAAACCATCAACGCTTTTGAGGCCGGTGTGGAGTTAACCCCCCAGAATGTCGCCGGGTTTTCACTGCAACACCCGCGCTGCGGGACTGCCTTCCTATTGACTCTGGTGCTGATTTCAATTTTCCTGTTTACGGTGATCGGCCCGCTACCCATCGCCCTGCACCTGGTCAGCCGGATATTATTGATTCCGGTGCTCGCCGGGATTGCCTATGAATATATTCGTTGGACTGCGGCGCACATCGATTCTCCCCTGGTTCGCCTGCTGGTGCGCCCGAACCTGGCTTTGCAAAACCTCACGACACGCGAACCTACCCTGGAAATGCTGGAAGTATCCATCGCTGCTTTTCATGCGATGAGCACAGCCGAGAACCAGGTCCCCGTTCTGTAAGCACCCAACTGCAAAACGCTAACGGCTGGTAAATACCGCCGGTGTTTTGCGTTCTATCCAAACGAAATTATGCGAAAAAAACCTTTTTTCATATTTTCCTGCCTGGGACTGATTCTGACCTTGGTCTGTCTTGGGGGCTTGTTCTTCGCCAGCGGCTACTGGATGGTTTTACGTCCGCAGCCCGGCGATGTCACCCGTGAATTATTTCTAGGGGTGGTTTACCAGCGGGATTCCCGCCAGCAGCCCCGCCCGCTGGTTGTGCATGTTGTTCGCGTGCAGCTCAACCAGGAGGGTATTGGAGTGATGGTTACACCGGGCGATCCTGACGCCGATCTGCCCTATGCAGCCCAAACCACCTCGCGTTTTCTGAGGAAACATGCCGTTCAGGTTGCGATCAATGGCGATGCCTTTTCGCCATTTCATTCGCGCTCCCTGCTGGATTATTATCCTCGCGCCGGCGACCCCGTGGACGTCACCGGTTATGCGGTCTCCGATGGTATTCAGTATTCTCTACCCAGCGACTCTGAACCGGTGCTGTATTTCAGTTCCAATAACCGGGCGCGTATCAATGTCCCGGTGGGCAATACTCGGTACGCAATTTCGGGAAGCTTGTTACTGGTTTCCCAGGGACGGGCAGTCAATGCTCTGGAGAATGACATTCCCCAGCCGCGCACCGCAGCAGGATTGGATAAAAATCGACGTGAGTTGATTCTGGTCGTGGTAGATGGGCGTCAGCCGGGTTATAGCGAGGGGGTTACGCCGACGGAGCTGGCCGATATTATGGTGGAGCTGGGCGCTTACGAGGCGATCAATCTGGATGGAGGCGGCTCCAGCACGCTGGTAGTGGAAGGGCCGAACGGCAGACCGCGTATATTAAATTCTCCGATCAATCATGGCATACCGGGTTTTGAACGTCCGGTCGCCAACCACCTGGGGATTTTCGCCTCCCCTCTGCCGGAAAATTAATCCCCCACCACTTGCACCACCAGTTCTCTTCGCCGGGGACGGTTGTCGAAGTCGATAAAAATTATCTGTTGCCAGGTGCCCAACACCAGTCGGCGCTCCAAAAAGGGTATGGTTAACGACGGTCCGAACAATGCTGCCCGTATATGTGCGTGACCATTGCCATCGCCCCAGCGGGCGTTGTGCTGGTAGGGCCGGTTTGGGGGAATAATCTCATCCAGCAGACGGCGTAAATCGCTCAGGCAGCCTGATTCGTATTCGATTGTGGTCAGGGCGGATGTCGCCGAGGGGGTAAATACAGTCACAATTCCATTATTCAGCTCAGATTGGATCATCGCTGTTGCGACCCGGTCGGTAATCTCATGAATGTCTGCGTCGCCGCGGGTTTCCAGATGAATCGAAAGGGTGCGTACAGGCATAACACCTCCGACGGACGGATGGTTCAAAAGTCAGGGTAATTTCATTATACAGCTTTACCTGGATAAACCCGCTTTACCAAACAACATAGTTAATGTAGACTTTTTCTATGGAAATCGATCTGGAATTGTACCGGCGCAGCGTGCGTGTTTCCTATCAGCCCCTGGTAAATCTATCCGTGATCGAGATTGCGCCTGATTTCCCGGTGCATACCATGGTTTTTCTGCATGGTTTTGGCGGTGAAGCCCGCCAGTGGCGCTTCCAGTTACGCGAGTTTGCCAGCCAGAACCGGGTAATTGCCATGGATCTGCGCGGTCATGGGAACTCGGATCGACCGCCCTCCGGATATACGCTGGATCGCCTGGTGGATGATGTCCTGGGGACGCTGGACACCCTGGGGATCACGGGCAAAGTCACCCTGGTGGGGCATTCGTTTGGTGGCGCGATCGCCACGGAGTTTGCCGTTCGCTATCCTTCCCGCCTGGAATTTCTGGTGTTGATCGCCACTGCCGGCGAATTTCATCTCCACCCGGCCTATCGTATGGCGCTTGGTTTACCGTCCCCGTTGCTGTGTTACCTGCGCCGCATAACCCGCAACTGGCTGGGAAGCTCTCCGGAAATTCTACGAAAACTGTATTACGACAGCCTGCGTGACTGGGTTGGTTGGAAACGATTCGACGAAATCAAGACACCCACACTGGTCATTCGCGGCCATCGAGATGTGGTTTTCGAAAAAGCTTATTTTAGTGGTGTCTCGCAGAGTATCCGGGATGCGGATGAGGTGAACGTTGGCCATTCGGGCCATATGGTGATGATCGAACGGCGCGATGCGGTCAATCGTGAAATTTCACGCTTTATCAATCTGGTGCTGCGCTCCTGGCGGCAGGAATCAGCCAGCTTGCCGCATACCACCCTGGCGGAGGATCGCCCCTGGCTGTACCAATACGACCAGAAAGTGTCCTATACCGTGGCGATTCCGCCGGTAACATTATCAACCTTGTTGCATTCTGCTGCCCGGCGTTTTCCCAATCGCATCGCCCTGGAATACGAAGGTCAGAGTATCTCTTACGCCAATCTTTTTAGCCTGGTCAATCGTTTCGCCGGCGCAATTCGGGAGCTGGGCCTGCGCGAACAGGACCGGGTTTTTGTGGTTTTGCCCAACCTGCCGGCGCTGGTGGTCGCTATTTATGGTGTGCTGGAAGCTGGCGGCGTGGTGGTATTCACCCCATTGGATGCTTCCCTGGATATGATCCTGGAACAGGTGCGGGTTACCCAGAGTTCTTTCCTGGTGACCCTGGAAGATAAAGCCCCGGTTTTTTCTCAATTGTTGGCGGGAGAGGCGCTGAAACATCTTATCCTGGTGAACCCGGCCGAGCGACTTCCAACCCCTGCTCGCGCTGCTGTTGAAAACAGGAGCCAGACGGGTATTTCTGGAAATAAAATTGAAGCCGAAAAAGCCCCAATACGCTTCCGGGAGTTACTCCGTTTTCCCGGCCTCGACCGTGAGCAGGTTAACCTGACCCCGCGGGACCTCGCCGTGATTGTTTATACCGGGGGCACGACCGCTTCCCCCAAAGGAGTGATGCTTTCGCACCGCAATCTGGTAGCCAATGCAATCCAGGTGAGGCATTGGATACCGGATGCCCAGGAAGGCAAGGAAATTTTCCTGAGTGTGCTGCCGCTCAATCATAGTTATGGGCTGACTACGGCGCTTAATGTACCCATTACGCTTGGGGCCAGTGTGCTTTTGAAATCCCGCTTCGATGCCATAGATATCCTGCATACCATCAAACGGTATCGGCCGACGATATTCCCCGGCGTGCCCCGCATGTATATGGCGATAAATAACGTTCCCGGGGTGCGCAGTTATGGCGTGGGGTCGATCAAATATTGCCTCAGCGGGTCGGCGCCGTTACCCGTCGAGGTACAGGAAGCATTCGAACGCCTGACCCGCGGGCGGTTAATCGAAGGTTATGGACTGACGGAAGCGACAACGGTCACGCATGCCAATCCTTTACAGGGCGGGCGACGCACCGGCAGCATTGGTTTGCCGTTGCCCTCCACAGAAGCGCGCATCGTCGACCTGCGTAGAGGGAATAAACCTGTGCCGGTGGGGCAGATTGGCGAGCTGGCAATTCGCGGCCCGCAGGTGATGATGGGTTACTGGCAGGACCCCGCGTCAACCCAAAAGGTGTTGGATCGTGAAGACTGGTTACTGACCGGTGATGTCGCCCAGATGGACCCGGGCGGGTTTTTCCATCTGATCGCCCGTAAGGCGGATATGTGGTATCCGCGCAAACCCGGCGATCCTGCTTTTCCCCGGGATGTGGAAGAAGTGTTGTATGAAATTCCGCAGATTCACGAGGCGGTTGTGGTGGCTATCGCCGGTCAACCCGTCGCATTTTTGCGCGCCGACCAGGATCGTCCGGATACCGATGCGGTGATCAGTTATTGCAAACGCCGGCTGCCGCCAGACCTTGTACCCAGGCTGGTGGTTTATATGGATGATTTTCCACGCAGTATCGTCGGTAAGGTGTTGCGCCGCGAGCTGGCCAACCGGTTCAGGGAAACATACCCCGAGCGCTGATTTAGTTTCAAATCAGGCAACCGGCAACCATCCTGAAGATGAGTTTTTAGCAAGAATCCGAACTCGCTCAGTGAAAACTGGGTACAATCAATACCGCATTATCCGAGTTGCCTATCGGCGGCGGAAAAGCGAAAATAGCGGAAATAACAAGCAACTGTGAAAAACCAGATCATCGGAATCGATCGAACTGGACAGGGAACGCCTGTCGTCTGCATACATGGAATGGCCGCCTCAAGGGCAGATTGGGAGCCGGTTACTTCGGGTATGGTGCAGGCTGGTTACCGTTGCCTGTCTATCGACCTGCCCGGACACGGCGACAGCGGCAAACCTTCGGAACCCCAGTTTTATCAAATCGATACGTTTTACGCCCAATTCGCGGAGTGGTATCAACAGGAATTGGGTAACGAGCCCTCGGTGCTGGTCAGCCATTCCATGGGCGGGTTTATCAGCCTGTTACAGGCGCTGAAGCAACCGGAAACCGTCAAAGCGTTGGTGTTGATCAACCCGCTATTCTCCCCGGAACAGCTTCACCCGGTCACTGGATTTTTACGGCGGTATCCACAGGTTGGCTCACGGGCGATGGCTTTTATCCCGGATTGGCTGCTTTACGCGCTCTCTGCGCTCGATCCGGCGGGAGGCCGGCAATTTTCCGGGGATGAACGAAAACGGCTGGTGATGGACTATAAACGCACTTCGCCGAAAATTCTATACCTGACCAATACCATCTACGACCTGCTGCCGCGTGTGCCATCCATCGGCCATCCCGCGCTGGTTTTGTGGGGCGAACAGGATCGCACGCTTGCCCCGGAGAGTTTTCCACGACTGTTAAAATCCCTGCCGCAGGGACGCGGCTATCGCATCCATGGCGCGGGTCACCAACCGCACCTGAGCCATACCGATGAAGTTCAGGCTACGATATTACGTTTTTTGGAGTTGATCGATATCGCACAACCCCGGCCACTATCAAACCCCTGAGCCATTCTGGTTGCAGCCGGGTTGGAATTGCGCTACACTGATGGTTAATCGCCCACCCGAGCGCTGGAACCATGTTATTCACCCGCACCACCTACATTGGCATTGATCCCACAGCCGGTTTACGGCCCATCACCTATGCAGCTCTCGACCAGGATTTGGAGTTACTGGCGCTCAGCCGCGGCAGCCTGGAGGAGGTAACTGCATTTGCCGGTGGGCAGCGTACTGCGGTGGTCGCCATTAATTCTCCCCGCCAGCCCAATCAGGGATTGATGAAAGATGAGATTACTCGCCAGAAGTTAAACCCGTCCCCGAAGCCAGGACGCTGGCAGGGATACCGGGTTGCCGAGTACGAGCTTTACCAATCCAATATCAGTATTCCCCGCACCCCGTCCGTAGCCGCCAAATGCCCGGCCTGGATGCGTGTGGGTTTTCAGGTGTATCAGCGATTGCTCCATCTGGGTTACCATATTTACCCGGATCAGAGCGTGGATTGCCAGGTGTTGGAGACTTACCCGCATGCCGCGTATTGCGGCCTGCTGGGCATTACCCCTTTCCCCAAACATACGCTCGAAGGGCGATTGCAACGCCAGCTAATCCTCCATGAAAACAAGCTAAAAATAACCAACCCGATGCGTGTATTTGAAGAAATTACCCGGCACAAATTACTTCACGGGATATTAAATCTCAAGGATTTGCTTTCCGCCGAAGAACTAGACGCATTGGTGGCTGCTTACACAGCATGGTACGCCGCCAACCATCCACAGGCGGTCACAATCCTCGGTGAGGCTGCCGAGGGGCAAATCATTTTGCCGGTTGCGGAGCTCAAGGCCCATTACCCCGCGGCTGCAACCTACTGATTTCTGGTAAGATTTCCCCATAACCTCAAACTGGACGAACTAATTCTATGCCCGATCTGCAAACCAGCCTGCGGGAATATGATCTTGGCATGTTGAGAATCCTCGCTGAAAAGTGGGGTCTCGAACTGCATGTGCCTGATAAGGAGCAAGCCCTGGCGCAGCTGGTTGCGTTGATGCTGGAACCTGATTTGCTGGAAGAGATCGTTGAGACGTTGCCTTCCCCGGCGCAGGACGCGCTACACGCTTTGCTGGCAAATCAGGGCACACTCAAGTTATCCGATTTCACCCGCCTGTATGGCGAAATCCGCATTATGGGTCCGGGCAGGCGCGATCGGGAACGACCGGATCGCCAGCCCGCCTCGCCGGCGGAGATACTCTGGTATCGCGGGTTGGTGGCCCAGAACATCCGCCTCACCGATGAAGGCGCTATTCCGTTTGTCTATATCCCTCAGGAGTTCCAGGACCGCCTCCCCCGCCCGCCCATCGAGACGAATAACTTCTTCGGCAGACCGGCGACGCCAGCGGAGCATAAATTTACCCAACCTGCCACCGATCTGATACTGGATGATCTGTGCACATTGCTGGCCTGGCTGCGCAACCACCAGCAGGAACCCGGTTTCACCGATCACCTTCAGGAGGATGAATTTACCTGGGCTTTACAGCTACGCCAATTGGATGCGCTGCTTGCCCTGGCACGGGCTGTTGGGGTGGCGACCCCGGAATATCATGTCGATTTGGATAAAGCAAAAACCTTCCTTGAAGCCAGCCGGGGAGCCGCGCTTCTGGCGCTGGTGAATGGCTGGCGCCAGAGCGAAGAAGTGAATGAGCTGGGTCTGGTTCCGGGTTTGCGCTTAGAAGGCGAATGGGAAATCACCCCCCGCCGGACGCGCGAGCGGATTTTAGATTTCCTGTCCGGGGCGCCTGAAGGGCGTTGGTGGAGCCTGCCGGCCTTCGTCGCCGATATCAAAAACCGGTTTCCGGATTTTCA
This sequence comes from Anaerolineales bacterium, assembly GCA_020061145.1. Lineage (GTDB taxonomy): Bacteria > Chloroflexota > Anaerolineae > Anaerolineales > DRKV01 > JAGUYX01. The sequence goes on from JAGUYX010000142.1 coordinate 26,059, forward strand.
GCGACCTGCCGGGGATTTTGATACCTGGTATATCCGCGACCGGCACAGCGGCGAGTACTTACAGGGTTTCGACGCCTGGGACGCCGTTGACGGAGCCCTGTTGATTTATCTGATTACGTGCATTTTACATAGCCTGGGGTTGGTCGATCTGGCGCGAAGCTCCGAAAGCGGGCCGGTTTCTTCTTTTCGGAAGACGGCCAATTGGGAGAGGTTACTGAATGGATTGGTTCCTATGGGTTTCGCCGAAGAGAAAGAGCAATTCCGCCTGCGTTCAGACGCCCGGATGCATGCGCCGCGCCTGGCTCCCCGGCAGGCGCGCTACCAGTTAGCCCGCTTCACGGAATGGGAATCTGCCGGTTTAGATGGGTATCGCTACCGGATCACGCCCGCCTCCTTAGGCCGCGCTCGAAGGCAGGGACTGGAGGTGTCTCACCTGCTCAGCCTGCTGCGAAAATATGCCGCGACCGTGCCTCCCCACCTTCCCCAGGCGCTCGAACGGTGGGAAAAACGCGGCGTCGAGGTTTTCCTGGAGCAGGCGGTAGTGTTGCGTGTCAGCTCACCGGATATTTTGCAGGCTCTGCGGGCTTCCCGCGCCGCCCGCTTTTTGGGCGATCCGTTGGGACCGGCGGCAGTGATCGTTCGCCCTCAGGCGGTGGAAAAAGTCCTGGGTGTGCTGGCTGAAATGGGTTACCTGGGGGAAGCGAAAATTTCTGGCACAGACCAGGGTTTTTAGAGTAAGGATACATCGTGTGGGCCGGATTCACGTTGCCCGGCCGGCGTTATGCGGATGAACTCGGCATTTTCCCACAACTCGGGAAGGGTACGCGCACCTGCATAACTCATTCCAGAGCGCAACCCCCCGACGAGCTGGTAAAGAATATCCACCACACTTCCCCGGTAAGGCACGGCTGCTTCTACTCCTTCAGGCACAACTTTTTCCCAGTCCTCGGCATTTAATTCCGCCTCCTGGCTGAGACGCTGGCGGTCCACATTTGCCGAAAGAGAAGCCATCCCGCGCACCACTTTAATCCGCTGACCGCCGCGGATCACCGAAACGCCGGGGCTTTCATCGGTGCCTGCCAGCAGGCTGCCCAGCATTACCGTACTGGCTCCCACCGCCAGAGCCTTGGTGATATCGCCGGAGGTGCGGATACCTCCATCGGCAATTACCGGGATGCCAAACCGCCGGGCTTCCTGGACGCATTCATCGATTGCGGTCAATTGGGGTATGCCGAACCCGGTGACGATACGGGTAATACAAATCGATCCCGCTCCTACGCCCACCTTGACGGCATCCGCGCCGGCTTCCGCCAGGTCGCGCACGCCCGGAGCGGTGGCGACATTACCGGCGATCAGCGGTGTGCCGGGAAAACGCATTTTCAAACGCCTGACCATTTCCATGGCATGGTCGGCATGCCCATGAGCAATATCGATAACCAGCACATCCGCTCCCTGCTCCAGGCAGGCCTGTGCCCGGTCTTCGTCTTCAGGCCGGGTGCCCACCGCCACCCCCACACGCAGGCGGCCTTTTTCGTCTTTGGTAGCATAGGGGTGCTTCTGGACCTTAACAATATCGCTGGCGGTGATCAATCCCACCACCCGATTCTCGCGGTCTACCAGCGGCAGCTTTTCGATACGGTGTTCGTGGAGCTTCAGGCGCGCCGGTTCAATGCCGGCTTCGGCGCTGGCGACCACCAGGTGATCGCGGTCGGTCATCACGCTGGCAACGCTGGCTTCCCCCTCGGGCGCCAGCAATACATCTCGCGACGTCAGCATTCCCACCAGTCTTCCTCCATCCTCGACCACCACCAGACCGCCGACGTTTTCAGCCACCATTTTCTCCCGGGCAGTTTTGATGGTTTCATCCGGGTGAATCACGACCGGGTTTTCCACCACATAACTTTCCGAGCGTTTCACTTTGCGCACTTCTTCCGCCTGGCGCTCGACGGTCATAAAGCGATGGATAATCCCAAACCCGCCAACCTGCGCCATCACAATCGCCATATTCGCTTCGGTGACGGTATCCATATTGGCGCTCAGGATTGGCACTGCCAGCCGGAGACCGCGCACCAACTCGGTGCTGGTATCCACCTCGGACCTGCTGCGTATCGCCGAACGTTTCGGTACCAGCAATACATCATCAAAAGTTAAGCCTGTTTCCTGGCGCAGCTTCATAAGGATCCTCCAGATATACAATCCATCCGCAAACGGATAATCACCCGGCCCAGTAGATTAATAAAATTCTGCCTGAAAACTAAAAAAATTAAATACCGGTTGACTTTATTCTACTGGATAACTGGGCCAGATGCGCCAGAATTCAGACAAATTTTCTTTCAGCGATCCGGCAATCGAGTAGAATACAGGCAAGTTTCCCCCATTGGTTCTGGGGGACGAAACGAAACACAATCATATTCACACCATCAGTAAACAATTTTGCCTGCGAATACCCGACTCAAAGGCTTATCCGGTAACGGAAGGGGTAAAACGAGATGGCTGACGAAATTCGAGTGCTGGTAACCTTAAGCCTGGATGATCTATTAATCCAGAAATTACGCGGTGTTTCCCCACGCCTGGTCATCGAGCATCATCCCGCCCGGAAGGCGGATGAAATTCCGGAGAATATCTGGGAAAAAATCGAGGTGTTATATACCGATGTAGCTTTGCCTGATCCGGATCGTGCGCCAAATTTACGCTGGATCCAGTTTCATTGGGCGGGGATCGATCGTATGCTGGAAAACCCCATTATGCGTAAAGATGGCCTGGTGATCACTACCATGAGCGGCGCCTCCGCCTCCCAGATGGCGGAATATATCCTGACCGGCTTGTTGGCGCTGGGTCACCATTTGCCAGCCCTGTTTGCACACCAACGCCAGGCTGAATGGCCTGCTGACCGCTGGGACCGCTATAAGCCGGTCGAGCTGCGCGGCAGTACAGTTGGGATCGTGGGCTACGGCAGTATCGGGCGCCAGACCGCCAACCTGTTGCATCAATTTGGGGCCACGGTGCTGGCGGCGAAATACAACGCCATGCAACCGGAAGACACCGGTTACACGCCGGAAGGCCTGGGCGATCCTGAAGGTGATCTGGTGCGCAGGATATATCCCTACCAGGCGTTGCCTTCGATGCTCAAAGAATGCGATTTTGTGGTGGTCGCTGTCCCTCTGACGCCGGAGACAAAAGGGCTGGTTGGCGCAGACGAAATTAATGCCATGAAAAATGGGGCCTATCTGGTAGATATTTCCCGGGGAGGCGTGGTGGACCATGCGGCGTTGATCAAAGCCCTGAAATCCGGCAAACTGGGAGGCGCCATGCTGGATGTGTTCCCGGTCGAACCGCTTCCTGCCGATAACCCCTTATGGAAAATGCCCAATGTGATCATTACCCCTCATCTATCCGGGATCAGCCGCCAGTATGACGCCCGTGCGGTGGAGTTGTTTTCCGAGAATCTATATCGTTATCTCGGCAACCTGCCTCTTTACAACCGGTTCGACGCCGAACGGGGTTATTAATCCGGCTTGTGAAAATGAAGAACCAGATTACGACCGTTTTATTTGACCTGGGTTCGACCCTGATCTATTTTGATGCCGACTGGCAGGAGGTCATCCCCCGCGCGGTGGCCGCTTTACATGCCTCCCTGGTCCGCTCCGGGCTGGAGCTGGATGGCGACCAATTTGTGCCGGAATTGCGCGCCCAACTGGATGAGTATTATGCCCTTCGGGAAATGGATTACACAGAGAGGACGACACAATCGCTGGTTGCCCAATACCTGCGCGATCTGGGATTTCACCAGGTGCCGGATGAAGTGATCCGCCCGGCGGTGGAGGCCATGTATGCCGTTACCCAGCAGCACTGGCAAACGGAGCCGGATGCGTATTCTACTCTGGAGAATCTCGCCCGGCAGGGTTACCGCATGGCTGTGTTATCCAATGCCAGCGATGACCGGGATGTCCACACCCTGGTGAGCAATGCCGGGCTGAAGTCATTTTTTGAGCTGGTGTTGAGCTCGGCGGCTTTCGGGATCCGCAAACCCGACCCGCGGATTTTTCGCTATGTGCTGGACAAAATGGGGGTGCAACCCGACGAAACAGCCATGGTTGGGGATACCCTGACTGCCGATATTCTGGGGGCGCAATTGGCCGGTTTGCATGATATCTGGATTACCCGCCGGGCAGCGCCTCGCCAGGATGGCGAGAACAAACAGAAAGTGCAGCCGACCCATACTATTCAGGCGCTGGCGGAGCTACCCCAAAAATTGCAGTCGATCGGCAAACCACCCCTGGAATAAAAACCGAATCAGCCAAACAGGTAGCTGGCTTCATCCACGTCTTCCAGCGAGCCGACCAGCGTCAGGTGATCGTATAAATCCAACCGGGTGGTGCCGTCTGGGACGATCAGGTCGCCATTCCTGCGTAGAGCCAGCACGAGCACATCCCCGGGAAATTGTATCGAACGGATGGTTTGCCCGGCGACGTGTGCATTTTCGACTACAATCTCCCGCACGGCTTTCTCATCGTCGGTGCGGGTAAGCAATTCATAAGCCGTCGGGTTGAGCGCCATCAGCACCATCAGGGCAGCCTGGTCCAGCGCCGGGTTCATCGCCGTGACCCCCAATTGCTCAAAACGAGGTAGATCCCCCGGTTGGTTGACCGATGTCACGACATTTTCCACCCCAAACACTTCTTTCGCCAGTTGGCAAATGCGAAAATTAACTTCGCCATTGATATAGGTATTAATCAGGGTACGCGCCTGCCGGTAATAGGGCGTGATTTCCGGGCCGGGTTTTTCCGGATCGGCAGCCAGGGCAGGCAAAGCGTGTTTTTTCGCCCTTTCGATTAACTTCTCATCCGAGTCGATGATCAATACCTTTTCGCCTTGCTTGTCCAGTTGTTTGGCAATCTGGACGCCAAGTTCGCCAGCGCCGATAACCAGGATCGGCGCCTGCTCGGCTTCTTCCGGTTTTTCTACCAGGCGGTTGAATCCCAGAGGGGTGAAGGTCGCCAGCATCATAGCGGTGAGAATGACCGCCGCATTTACCGAATCATCGATCAACCCCATCTGTAATTCGATCGTCGACTCGGCCACAATCAGGGAGAGACGGGCGGAAATCAAAACCCCGATGCCAAACATCTGCCGCCAGGTAAAGTGGAATTTGTACAACAAAGCCGGGAAAACCTTCACCCCGATGGCAATCAGCAAGATCAAAGGGACGAGCAAAAAGGCGCGGGGGATATTCAGGAAAGTGACCGGTTCGGTGTCGAGCAGAGCGCTAAAATTAAAGTTCACCCCGATCATGATAAAGAAAACAGGGATAAAGAACCCAAAACCGATGGCCTCTAACTGGGTCAAGGCTTCATGATCGCGCGGGGTCGAGAGCAAAGAGACAATCGCGCCAGCCAGGAAGGCTCCCATTACGATCTCCGTGCCTACAAATTCTGCCAGCACCACAAAGGCGAGCAGCAGGCTGAAGGCGGCGCGCATTTTGATCTGTGCGGTGGCAGTGCTCATTTCCTCCATGATCTTGGGGATGGGTTTCAGGCGGTTGAAGAAGAAATTTCCAAAGCGGTATATGAAGATAAAGGCGACAAACAGCAAGCCAATCAGCAAGATTTCAGTCGAGATGCCGCGTGACAGTATCGCTACCGATACGGTAAACAGCAGTAAGGTGCCGAAATCTGCAATTAATGCCGCCGTCAGGATGGTCTGCCCGAGGCGGGTGCGGCTGAAATTCTGCTCCTTGAGTACGGCGACAACGATGCCCAGGGATGACGTGGCAAACAACAAGCCGACCATCCAGGCATTGGCGCCATAACCCTGCGAAACCAGCCACCAGCCCGCCAGCGTCGAAAGCCCCAGCGTGAGGGCATAGGCCAGGATGGATAGAGGAATCACCCCCAGCAGCCGGTTATTATTATTATTCCCCCCGTTATTCAGGTGGACGATATTCGAAAAATCGATCTCCGTTCCTGCCAGGAAGAAGAGAAAGACAAAGCCAAATTCGGACAATAATTCCAGCACCGGGTCATGCCCGCTCACCCAGCCAAAACCGCTCCGGCCGATTAATATACCGGCTAAAATTTCCCCCACCACGATGGGCAGGCGAAAGCGACGCAGTCTGGATAAGGTGAGGGGGACCAGAAACGCCAGGAATATGACGATTAACAACGGTGCAAAGGTTTGAGTTTCTTCCATAAATCTCCGCTAATAAGGTTTGCGATAATAATTTTGGTTATTTACCTGACTTCCCCCATGAATAACCAGTTAATTACCTGTTTGGTAAAGGGCACAAGATATTTTTATACCATAATTCATAAAAAAAGGCGAATTTTCACCAAAGGCCTGAATCACAACGACGATTAATTCCCCAGACGGATGCCCTCGGCGTGCAGGCGTTGCTGGATAATTTTCAACAATCTGGGTTTTAGCCTGGCGGAGGCGCCATACAGCGCTTTCGCCACCAGGGTTAATTCCCCATTTTGCCCCAAATGGTTCGCGGTATTGATCGCCTGCCAGGGTTCGAGTAATTCCGGCAACTGGCTTGCGGTGGATTCACCCAGATCATTAAGCGTGATTAATGTGTGCGGCAGGTCTTCGGCGTTTATCGTGATGTGAATTTTGAGACCAGAAAAGGCGCCGCGGCTGAAATTGCGCACCACCCGGATTTCTCCGTTGGGGATGCTATCTTGTTCCCCGGTGGGGGCGCGCACCGAGCTGTCCAGAAAATTCACATCTTCCACGATACCTTCGATCACCAGACCGGGCATCATGAATTCGACTTTATCGCGACATCAAAGCTGTTGTGGAAGATATACCCCATTCCGGAGAGGATATCGCTCACCACCGGGCGGGCGCTGCATCGCCAGGCGCATGGAGCCGTGGTAATAATACCTGGTATTCCCCGCGCTCGTCCACTCGAAATAATTCCCCACGTAAGCCGTGGTCACACCGTTGACCGTGCCCTTGACGCGCT
>JAGUYX010000254.1 GCA_020061145.1 Anaerolineales bacterium
TAGGAAGCCTGCCAATACCCCACTACGCATGGTTCGATCACCGATCACACCGAACAGATCGCTGGCAAAATGGCCGCGTCCGCGCGGCTGGGGTGTGCCCGGGTTGACCCGCATTGGCCTGGTCAATGGTCCCAGCCGTGAATGGCGCATATGTTCGGCATAACCATACACACCGCTGGCGTTCCAGGATTGCCAGCCGTTTGCATAAAAAGCCAGCTCCCCGACTTTTTCGTGCAGTCTTAATGTGCCGGTAGGGCTGCGTTGTATCCTATATCCTTTCTGATCGAGTGTGACAAAACCCAGCCGTAGCATTTCAAACTTCCGCAGGCGAAGTATTTGCTGGCTGCGGTTAACGACGATCAATTTCCACAACAACAGAGGAACGGATTCCGGAATCTGAAAAACCACGCGGCAATCCAGCAGGGGCGAGGCAGGCTCAACCTGTGTGCTCAGCTGTCGTGCGACTCCGTGGCGAGTTTCGATAGTTTTCGTATCTATTGGGTTCAGACCTGGGAAGGTGAGCAAATCCTGTTGCCGGGAATGCCCGCTGTCATATTGCACCCCCATGCGAACGTTTTTCAATTCCGGACCGGGGTGTGCGCGGGAAATTAACGACCACGCTCCTCGCTGAGGTTGCAGGGTAAACTCGTAATAAGAGTTGGGAAGGGAGATTGTTTGGGTCATGATCCGGGTCGCTGTGCAGACAGAAGAGTTATGGGTTCACCCGTTTACCGGACAAAATATCTCGCGCTCAAACCTTTCGACAAAACGCCGGAGGGTATTATAAAGATAAAGAAAAAATATTGGCGATTTGCTAAAGGGATTGGCTGGTTTATCCGTTTATTAAATCGATTATTTTCAGCAATCGGCGGTTAATCGTTCATTTTATTCAAAAGACTTACCGCCGATTGCTAGTGTTCCGTCAAAAGTGATTGTATTGGATGATCTGGCTGATAACGGAACACCTTAAGCTTTGTCCAGGCTTATCAGCGCTGATCTCAAACTCAACCTTGAGCCTGGACAAAGGACTAGTATAGTCCAGATCTGCGGCAACCCATGGCCTGGAATGAATAAATAAAAAGCCCCGCTCTTGTAAACGGGGCATGGTAAAAAAGCCTGGTAACGATAATTCGGAATGTGGATCAGGCGGCTTTGACCTGGATGGTTTTCGGCTTGTGCGCTTCAGCTTTTGGCACCCACAGATTCAAAACGCCGTCTTTCAAACTAGCTTCTGCTTTGGCTGAATCCAGAGCGACGGGCAGATTGATCACCCGTGAAAAACGTCCACTGGGTAATTCGGATAACAGGTATTTGCTTGAATTCTCTTCCTCTGAGGGAAATTCACCACGAATAGCGATCGAGTTGTTCAGCACTTCGATGCTCAGATCGTCAGACTTGACGCCCGGCACCAGGGCGCGGACAAAATACCCTTCTTCGTTGGTGCGTACATCCACTGCCAGAGTCATCTCGCGTTCACGCGGGGCAATTTCTGCCAGCGTTTCTTCCATCAGGCGATCCATGGAATTGCGCAGGTTGGAAATACGGCGAGTGGGGGAAATATAAATGGTCATGGCTACCTCCGGTAAGCTTGTGGGGAACAGACGTCCCGTAACTGGGCTGAATAAAGAACAGCTCCAGTTTAGCCGGGAAGCGTTAGAGGCTTATCTTTTCCCCGTAAGAATTTTGCAAATGATCTGTTGGCGAATTATAAACTGGTTCGGTCCGCCTGCCTGGTTTTATGCTAACCGGAGGATTTGACTGCCTCCCAGACAAGCTGCGGGCTGAAATCCGTATAGGGTGTGCCCTTAAAATCTGCCCATAATTGTTGGACGACGAAACCCGCCTCTTCCAACTCGGACACATAGTCCTCCAGCGAATTGATTTCATGGCTCACCGTTACCACCTGCCGTTTCACCTCCCCATCCGGATAGAGGTGATCGTAAATCCACTGCAGCAGAAAAACGCTGCCTTCTCGCCAGTAAGCGCTGGAGACCTGCACCGGATTGCCAGTTGTCGGATGAATAAAATTACTTTCCGGTTCTGACTCCGGAGATGGCTCACATTCACGTAGCGTGGCAGGATCCGGCAGGCTGGCAGCAAAACAACCTCCTTCCCGCAGGTGAAAATGGATGGTATGCAAGGCATGCTGGCGTTGCTGGCGGGTGAGGGTGCTGAAGGTATTGCAGGGCGAATAGATCAACCCGAATTTCTGCGCGAGGTGAAAATCGCCCATATCTGCCTGGATCAAGTATGGAGCGATGTTCTCCCAGCCGCTGAGGTATTCCTGCAACCTGGCCAGCATCTCGGCATCACGATCCAATCCCCAGACAGGTATACCCGATTGCGCCAGGTATAACAGCACCCTGCCGCTGCCGCAACCCAGCTCAAGGGCCGGCGCGGGAAAGCGCCGGGCAAGCGCCAGCCAGTAAGGCAGGTCTTCTCGGTAGGGGGCATGGTGGGCTTCGTAAAGCAGACTATTTTTGTATGGGTAAGCCATATGGGACCTCACCTGGGCCGGACATGTTCACGCTTTCACTTGACGTTCACTTGCGAATGGCATTATACTCACAACGCTCGGGGTGTAGCGCAGTTGGTAGCGCACCGCGTTTGGGACGCGGGGGTCCGCGGTTCGAGTCCGCGCACCCCGACCTGCTTCAATAAAACCCTTTCTACAAACGATCCAATGGCCAAAAAAGTAAAATATGATGGCGTGGTAGACGCAGCGCACTACAATCCGGATGGGACCATCGAATGGGTGAGAGCGTATGAACGGCGCGGCCCCACCTTTTCGGATTATGTATTAATCCCTCGAAAAGCGCTGATCGAAAAAATCAAGTCCGGCAAAGTATTTATGGCGGGTCAGCGCGTCGTTGGGCTGGCCAGCACCTTTGAAGTCACCAGTCAGGTCCGGGTGACCAACCACCAGGGCAAAGAAGTTTTAGTCAGTGGCAATGCAGATACAGCCGAGTCTGATCACCTGGAGAACGTGCCGATTATTTGATCAAGGGGGGATGCGAAAAAATATTCCAGGTTGATCAGAAAATTCGGTTTATCAGGGAGGAGTTAACGGTCTGGTCGAAAATTATCCCCGTCAATCGCGCCGGGCGCAGACCATTACTGTGGTCATATTGTGAAACAATTCCAGCTTCGCGATAATAATTCAGTATAATTTGCACGCAGATGATGCTGTGCATAAAAATTGCATCCTGTTGACCAGGGACCCTGACCACTTGTAAGGAACTTGGCATGAAACTCATCGATGAATCGCTCTACCAGGAGTCGGATGGCTCGATCAACTTGTGGAATCGGCTGCAAGGTACGCTTAACTATGGTCCTTCCTGGTATAACGATATGCAGGCCCAGCAGAAAATCGTTGAACAACTCGACCGCGTTCTGGATCAGCGTTATGTTGTCCTGCGCAATGTGATTTTGCCAGGGACTGATGTTCCCATTCCCCTGATTCTGATCGGGCCGGGCGGCATTTGGGTGATGTTGGTCAGTACGATGCGCGGGGTGTTCCGGGCTAAAGGCGAATCCTGGGCGACCGTGGAAGGCAGCCGGGTTAAAGCCGCCCGGCCCAATATGATTAACCGGGTGCAGTTGATGGTACGCGCCCTGGAAACGCATTTACAAAAAGCGGGGCAGCCTGTATCCGAAATCCATCCAGCTTTGTTATTCACCAATCCGGGTATGCATGTGGACGCGGTTAATCCCATCGTCCGGGTGGTATTGAGCGATGCGATTGAACGGTTTATCAACAGTCTGACACAGGAAAAAGTGATCTACCCTATCGAGAAAATTCAGCGCCTGGTGCAGGCTTTGGCCAAACAAGAACCGCAAAGCGCGCCGGCAGCGGGTAAGTTTGCTTTACGCGAAAAAGAAGATGTATTTTCTTTTCGCGAGGTTGAAGTTGATGAGGCTGAAGACGAGTTCGTGGTTGTAAATCGCGGGCCATCCGCACTCGATCTTTTTGCTGCCAGAATCAACCTCACCACCCGCCAGTTGGTGATTTTAGGCTGGGTATTTGGCATCTGGCTGGTGATTCTGCTCGGATTCCTTATTTTTCTTTTGTTCTTTTCCTGAGATAATAACCATAGAAAGATCAACATTTTGCCCAGACCATTTCTTTCATTGATCATTCCCGCTTACAATGAAGCCCGGCGCCTGCCCGATACACTCGATCGCGCCCTGAATTATTTACAGTCTCTGTCATTTCCCTATGAGTTAATCATTGTGGAAAACGCCAGTGAGGATGAAACGCTTCAAATCGCCCGCCAGTTCGCCAACCAGCATTCTCAAGTACGGGTGCTGCACGAAAACAAACGCGGCAAAGGTAACGCAGTGCGGACCGGGATGCTGGTCGCACGGGGAGAGTATCTTTTCATGGCTGATGCGGATCTTTCTATGCCGGTGGAGGCAATCGGTCATTTCCTTCCTCCCGTTCTGGATAATTACGATGTAGCCATTGGCTCTCGCGAAATCAAGGGCTCGGTACGCTATAACGAGCCGGTATATCGCCATATCGGTGGACGAATGATCAACCTGATGATCCGTTTGCTTGCCTTACCCGGATTGCATGATACCCAGTGTGGTTTCAAATGCTTTCGGGCTGCAGTGGCGGAAGATTTATTTCTCAACCAGACCATGAGCGGCTGGTCTTTTGATGTGGAGCTTTTGTATATAGCCCGTATGCGGGGCTACAAAATCGTGGAAGTGCCGGTCAACTGGTATTACCGCTCGGAGAGTAAAGTGAATCCCGTAAAAGACGCGCTCAAGATGATCGCGGATATTCTGTACATTCGCCGGAATGCCCGGCGAGGTATGTATGATTTCATCCCCCAACAATCTGCAAACCAGGCCAGATCTTCAAGTTGAACAACCTCTCTGGCTAGGTGGTTTTCAATTCCTGGCCGGGATCGATGAAGCCGGGAGGGGCGCGTTGGCCGGACCCGTGGCAGTTGGCGTGTTGGTTTTACCTCCCAGGCCTTTGCTCGAAAATCACCTGTCTGGAGTGCGCGATTCCAAACAGATGACCCCGCGTCAACGCCGTCTTTGGGCGGAACGGCTGAAGACAATTGCCCTAGCCTGGGCAGTGGGTTTTGCCGATGCCAGTGAAATCGACCGCCTGGGAATAGTTTCTGCAGTCCATCTGGCAAGCTCTCGCGCCTTAGCTGCTCTGAATCTTGTGCCGGATTATTTGCTGATCGATTATTTCACCCTCCCGGGAAGCGACCTCCCTCAGACTGCTTTGGTCAAAGGCGATCGTTTGTCATTGAGCATTGCCGGGGCTGCGATACTGGCCAAAACGGCACGCGATGCCCGCATGGAGGCGCTGGAGCAGGATTATCCGGGCTATCACCTGGCAGTGAATAAAGGGTATGGTACCCTGGCGCACCGGGAAGCCCTACAGCAGCTGGGGCCGGCAGAGATCCATCGCCGGACATTTCGGGTAAAGTTGCCCGAATCTTCGCAACTTTAGCGGATTGCCCAGCTCCCGCGAATTTCTCAGGATTTGCTTCTATTCCCTTCTTTGCAGGGGAACCTTTTATTATGGCTTTCGACCCATACCCGGACGATCATTTTGTCCAGATTTATCGCACCCGTGCCCAGGACTATCACCGTATGATCCTTGCGGAAGATGTGGAGCAGAATCTGATCTGGGCGTTGGCGGAAATTTGCGATTTATTGGGAAAACGAGTGCTCGATTTGGGCAGCGGCACCGGGCGCCTGCCACGCTTGTTACAGGGTCTGGTTGGTCAAATCACAGCCCTGGATGTAGAGCCTGCCATGCTGGAGCAGAACCGGCGTAATCGTAGCGACTGCCTGGGGGATTGGTCGCTGGTTCAGGGAGATATGCGTACGCTGCCGTTTGCCCGTCATCGTTTCGACCTGACATTGAGTGGCTGGGTAATAGGCCATTTTTGCGCCTGGGAACCTAATTTGTGGCCTCAAATTATCGATCGTATGCTGGGGGAGATGGTACGCGTCACTGCGCCGGGTGGGATGCTGGTGGTGCTGGAAACCCTGGGTACCGGCGTTCTGGAACCCCAACCGCCAACCGCTACTATGTCGGCATATTACCGTCGCCTGGAGGCGCAATGGAATTTCCAGCGCCA
>JAGUYX010000210.1 GCA_020061145.1 Anaerolineales bacterium
CTGACATGGTTTTCTCCGCTGTGTTGTGAAAGGCAAGCTTATTCAGGTCGTGTGCAGGTTGGAAAACCTGCCCCCTCAAACACCCATATTATACTCGCCAGCCCCTCCACCCGTCCGCCATTGAGAAAGAAAACCGACGCCTGGAACAGGCATCGGTTTTACTTTTATACAAAGAAGCCGGCCAAGTTTTCGTTTAACCTGGCGAGGTGTGGGTCAAAAAGGCAACCGGAACCAGGGACGCCCGCTGGCAAAAAACGGCCAGGGGACGCCGACCGCCAGGACTACGATCACCAGGGCATACCACACCAGGGCATTTCGGAACTTCTGCCGGTCTGGAGACGCCTTGCGCGCCCGCGCTGATCCGACATGGGCGAAGATTACCGCCAGAAGCATATACAACACGTGTTCAAACCCAAAGAAGCGCCCGCTGGGTGAAGCCATCATTTCCCCAAAATTAGTGAACAACTGGTTCGCCCATCCGGAGGTAAAAAACAAAATCAAACCCAATAACAGCTGGATATCCAGGCTGATGGTGAAAAAACTCCCGATCAGCCGGTCGGATTTGCTCCAGCTCCTGTTTTGAGACCAGCCCAGGGATGCGTTAACCACCGCAACCAGAGCCAGAATAACCACCACCCAACGCATCAGGTTATGCATTGCCAACAAAAACATCCTGCCCTCCATTTGGTTGTTTAAGTGCCGGAAAGGAAAATCACTTTCACGAAGCGTGAATCCCGGCTCATTGTATCCTTTGCCGGTCGGCAAGGCAAGTCCAGCTCGAATTGTGATACGATTCAGTTGGTGATTATTCCCTTCGCAGAGGCCAACATGTTTGAACTGCCCGACGAGCAAATTTTGCCCCTCACCCTGGAACATAATTTCTGGACCTGGTCTGCCCAGGCGCAGGTAAACCCCATTCCTGTAACGCGCGCCGAGGGGGTATATTTTTGGGATGCACATGGGAAGCGGTATCTCGATTTTAATTCCATGACCATGTGCTCCAATATCGGTCATGGCAACCCCCACGTGATCGAAGCCATTTGCCAGCAGGCGCGTGACCTGGCTTATGCCGGCCCGAAAATGGCAACTCGACCACGCGCTTTGCTGGGGAAAAAACTGGCTGAGATCACCCCACCCGGGTTGACTCGTTATTTATATACCCTGGGTGGAGCGGACGCCAACGAAAACGCAATCAAGCTGGCGCGAGCTTTCACCGGGCGTCCGAAAATCCTGGCGCGTTACCGTTCCTATCATGGGGCATCTGCCGGGGCAATGGCGCTCACCGGAGATCCACGGCGCAGCATGTGGGAGCCCTTATTAATGCCCGGCGTGGTGCATTTCCTGGATCCTTATCGTTATCGCTCCACCTTCCACCGCACCAACCCGGATATTTCCGAGGCCGATTTTACCCAGGATTACCTCAATCACCTGGAAGAGATTATCCTCTATGAAAGGCCGGAAACCATTGCCGCCGTGATCCTTGAGCCGGTCACGGGTACCAATGGCATACTGGTGCCTCCGCAGGGATATTTACAGGGAGTTCGCCGACTATGTGATCACTATGGCATTCTGTTGATTGCCGACGAGGTCATGTCGGGTTTTGGACGCACCGGCAAATGGTTTGCTGTGGAACACTGGGATGTGATCCCGGATCTGATGACCATGGCAAAAGGGCTTACCTCCGGTTATGCTCCACTCGGCGCAGTGGCGATGAAAGCAGAGATCGCCGCTACGTTTAACGATCGAGTATATCAAAGCGGCCTGACTTATAACGGGCATCCCATTTCCCTGGCTGCCGCCATCGCCAATATCGAAGTGATGCAACAGGAAGGTTTGATCGACCATTCTGCGCAAATGGGGCAGGTGTTGCACCAATTGTTGAACGACCTCGGGGAGGTCCATCCCTGTGTAGGGGAAGTGCGTTCCATCGGCCTGTTCGGGATAATCGAGCTGGTGCGTGACCGCAAAACCCGCCAGCCCCTGGCGCCGTTCAATAGCTCCAGCCCGGAAATGACTGCCCTGAGTCGCTTCCTTCAGGAACATGGATTGTTCGTCTATACGCATTGGAACACTGTGCTGGTCATCCCACCATTGATCATCACTCCCGCCCAATTGGAAGAAGGTTTTACTATTCTGGATGCAGGGTTGGAGCAGGTCGATCGTTCCCTCTGAGAGCCAGCCTACCCACACTCGATGAGTGGATTACCAGCCGCCTTTCTGGATAATATGTCCCGTTTGTTGGGCGATGAATTTCCCGCATTCGTCCGGGCTGTGCAATCCCCGCCTGTATTGGGTGTGCGCCAGAATCCACTCAAGCTCGGTGGGGGTTCTCTGCGAGATTTCTTCCCCCTGGCGCTGCAACCCGTCCCCTGGTGCCCGGATGGATTTACCTGCATACCGGAAAACCACCAACCCGGAAAACATCCTTACCATGCCGCCGGTTTATATTATTTGCAGGACCCGGCCGGTATGGCGGCAGTGGAAATGCTGGCCCCCCAACCCGGAGAAAGTGTACTGGACCTGGCAGCCGCACCGGGGGGAAAAGCCACTCATCTGGCCAGCGCCATGCAAAACACCGGGCTGCTTTTCGCCAATGAAATCCATCCCCGGCGGGTATGGACGCTGGCAGAAAACCTGGAACGTTGGGGCGCCACCCATAGCGTAATCGCCAATGAAACACCCGAAAAACTGGCGCGTTCTCTACCGGCTTTTTTTGATCGGGTGCTGGTGGATGCGCCATGTTCCGGGGAGGCGCTATTCCGCCGCTCTCCGGAAGCTACCGCACAGTGGTCGCCGGCAGCCGTGGAGCAGTGCGCCTTACGCCAGGATGAAATCCTCACCTCTGCAGCCGCGCTGGTACGCCCAGGGGGAGCGCTGCTTTACGCGACATGTACCTTCAATCCGGACGAAAATGAAGCTGTGATAACCCGTTTTGTCCGGCAACATCCCGATTTCAGGCTTGTGCCTCCACCTCCCTTGCCCGGCGCGGTTCCCGGGCGCCCGGATTGGGTCGCCAATGACGATCTATCCGGCCTGGAACACACCCGGCGTATCTGGCCCCACCTTGCCCCGGGAGAAGGTCACTTCCTGGCTTTGCTCCAACGCCAGGGAGACGCTACTCCGCAACCCCGGGCTGCTCAGCGAACCTCCCGCAATGTGTCTTTGCCCGTCGAGGCGGCGCGTCTGGTGGACGATTTCATTTCCCGGAC
>JAGUYX010000248.1 GCA_020061145.1 Anaerolineales bacterium
ACAGCCAAAACTTTGGGGTACGGCTGCGCGTTATTATAGATCCTCTGTGTTTCCATTTTCTTTACAGATTCTTCAGACGCAGGGAAAAATACCCGGAATTACACGACAAGAAAGTGGATGTTTCGGAGGGTGTTTTCTGGTATGATAGCGGGCATTGTTCAGGAGAAGGAACGTAGTCTATGCAAAACGGTACGATCAATCGCACAGGTGTTTTATTTGGAGTTGGAGCCTATCTGGCGTGGGGCTTTTTCCCGTTATATTTCAAGGCTTTACAGAATGTCTCTGCCGTGCAGATCATGTTCCATCGTGTGGTCTGGTCGTTTTTCTTCCTGATGCTGATCATTGTCCTGCGCAAACAAATTCCCCCGTTGATCAAAGCCGCGCGCCAGCCACGCACTTTGCTGATGTATGCGTTGGCGGGTACCCTGTTAGGGATAAACTGGTCGGTGTATATTTTTGGCGTCAACTCCGGGCAGGTTGTGGAAACCAGCCTGGGTTATTTTATTAACCCGCTGGTCAGCGTGGCGATGGGGGTTATATTCCTGCGAGAACGCCTGCGTCTCTTACAGTGGGTACCGGTAGGCCTGGCCGCGGTGGGTGTGCTTTACCTGACGCTTGAATTGGGTGACCTGCCCTGGATCGCGCTTGCCCTGGCGTTTTCCTTCGGGTTTTACGGATTGTTGAAGAAAGTCTCTCCTTTGGGTTCCTTACAAGGGCTTACCCTGGAGACCGGCGCGTTATTCCTGCCGGGGATCATTTATCTGGTTTTCCTGGAAGTGAATGGCGCCGGCGCTTTTGGACATGCTGGCTGGCTGACCAATGGATTACTGGCGCTCTCCGGGGTGGTTACCGCAATACCTTTATTAATGTTTGCTCGCGCCGCACAAAGTATTCCCTTGTGGACGGTCGGGGTTTTGCAGTACATCGCCCCCACCTGCCAGTTTCTGATTGGTGTGATGATCTATAACGAACCTTTTGACCAGACGCGTGTAATCGGCTTCAGCACTATCTGGGCTGCTTTGTTATTATTCACACTGGAGGGATTGATCACCCGCCGGCGAGCTCAAATCCAACAACTCCCGGTCTAAGTTTCCCCGTTCGTGCGCGCCCCCAAAATAACTATCGAATGCGCCTCGACCCGGTGTTTCCTTTCGTTCACCAGGGGTCCGGCATGCCAATCGAAAATATCATCCGGGGATTCCCGGCTGGTGTCAATGTAGATTCGCCAGGCGGGGTCGTCCCCATCAGGCGCAGGGGGTAATTCGAACTCCAACGGTTCGTGATAAGCATTGATCATGGCATGCAACATCATCTTCAGGCGACCGCTGCGCGCCGAAAAAGCAAGACTATGCGAATGCGTCCCGAAGTCGGGTTGGTTTAACTTGACCCCATGGAACTGAAACTGGGCACGCTTGATCAGCTGATTCAGGCTGACTGCCTGGTCTCTTGTCTCGTGCAGGTCCAGGCGCAGGCGGACCAGCAGTTTCACAAACCGAAGGATATCTGGATGTTTTTCCAGCAAGGACCAATCGAACCAGCTGATTTCATTATCCTGGCAATAGGCATTGTTGTTACCCCGTTGCGTACGGCGGACTTCATCTCCCATCAATAACATGGGTGCGCCAATCGAGATCAGGTTCAGGGTAAAAAAGTTTTTTACCTGGCGATTGCGCAGGCTTTCAATCTTTGGATCGTTTGAGGGCCCTTCCACACCCCAGTTGTAGCTAAAATTCTCATCCAGGCCATCGCGATTGTGCTCGCCATTCGCCCAGTTATGCTTGCGGCTATAACTCACCAGGTCATTCAGGGTAAAGCCGTCATGGCTGGTGACAAAATTGATACTGCGCTCAGGCTCACGCTCCTGGTGCCCGTAGATATCCGGGCTGCCCAGTATGCGTTGCCCCAAAACGCTGACGGTTCCCAGGTCGCCACGGATAAACCGGCGCACGTCATCGCGAAATTTTCCGTTCCATTCTTTCCAGTTATCGCCAAAAAAGGAGCCTACCTGATATAAACCGGCGGCATCCCAGGCTTCGGCGATCAATTTGGTGCCTGCCAGCAGGGGATCGGTATCGATGTCCCACAGCACCGGGGGGTTCGCCAGCGGGCGCCCGGTTTCATCCCGCGAAAGGATGGAGGCCAGGTCGAAGCGGAAGCCATCCACATGCATCTCCCGCACCCAATAATGCAGGCTATCGATAATCATCCGGCGTACCACTGCAAAACCGGCATTGAGGGTATTGCCCGTGCCGGTGTAATTGGCATACTTTGACTTATCCGCCGGATCGAGAATGTAATAAATATCGTTGGCCAGCCCACGATAACTGAATATCGGCCCATTGGCCGCGCCTTCCGCGGTATGGTTATAAACCACATCCAGGTAGACTTCGATATCCGCCCGGTGCAGGGCTTTGACCATATCGCGGAATTCATCCAATACCCCGCAGGGGTCCGGGTTGGAGCTGTAAGCCTGGTGAGGAGCAAAAAACGAGATAGGCTGGTAACCCCAATAGTTCACCAGCCCGTGAGGGGCATCCTGCGGATCGTACTGGAAGACGGGCAACAATTCAACCGCGGTAATGCCCAGCTCCTTCAAATATGGGATTTTTTCGATCAGTCCGGCAAAGGTACCACTGATCCCTTCCGGAACGCCGGAATTCGGGTGCCGGGTAAAGCCGCGCACGTGCATTTCATAAATGATCGTGCGCGAGTATGGGCGATGGATAGGGCGATCCCCTTCCCAATCGTAGTTATGAGGATCCACATACACACTTTTGATTGCCTGGGCGGTATTATCTCCGGGCAAACGCGCCGCCTCCCGATCATAATGGACGGGCATAGCAACCGCTTTTCCATAAGGATCCATCAACACTTTATGTGGGTCGTAACGGATGCCCTTTTGGGGGATATATGGTCCATGCGCACGGTATGCGTATATCTGACCGGATCGAATGTGCGGCAGGCAGATATGCCAGTAATGACCGGTGCGATGGTTATGTCCATCCAGGGTATAGGTTGCGTACGGCCGGTCGTCCTCGGCGCGCTCAAAGAGCAGCAGCTCGAGATATTCTGCTTTATTGGCATATACGGAAAAATTTACCCCATCCCGACTGGCGGATGCCCCCAATGGAAATGGCGAACCAGATAAAACCTTGTTGTTTTCAGACACAGAATTAAGATACCAGATTCAATAAATTTAGATTGCCACAAACAAATGCCAGATTCATTCTGGACTTGTTATGTTACAGAAAAACCAACCCTTCTTCAGCGATGATCGCTTCTTCATCGGTTGGCACAGAAAGGACCAGCACCCGGCTTTCCAGCGCGCTGATCTGGGTGATTCGATCCACAGGCGCTTCGTGGTTGGCTACGGGGTCGAGGATCAAACCACACCAGCGCATTTGCTCGCAAACCCATTGCCGCACCTGCCAGATGCGGACTCCGATGTCATCCGTAAAAGCCAGCACATCTGCGCCTCCCAATACCGCAAAATATGCGCCGATATACTCTCGCAAACGATGGGTGTACATGGCGATTGCCAGAGAAGCGCGCGGATCGTCTTGTTCTGCCAGGTCGAATAATTCTAATAAATCCGAAGTGCGTACGGCAATCCCCAGCAGGCCGCTTTCCGCGTTCAGGATATGGTTCACCTGTGTTGGAGT
>JAGUYX010000198.1 GCA_020061145.1 Anaerolineales bacterium
AGGGGCGACGCCTGCCATTGGATTAAGGTTTCTTCCAGTTGGCGGGGGGTGATATTTTTTGTCAACCAGCCGTTAACCCCGGCGCTCTGGCTGGCCCGGATCAGCGAGTCGTCCGGCTCGTCCAGCAACAGGAACAACCCAATATTCGGCCATTGCTGCCGGATCTGCTGAATGGTCAGCAGGGTATCCGAGCCGGGCATATGGGCGTCCATCAGCACCACATCCGGGGCGAGCATCTGGCACAGATTCAAAACATCGTCACCGCTTTGGGCTTCACCCAGCAGTTGCACGCCGGGAAGTGAGCGCAGGTAAGCGGTCAGGCCAGCCCGCACCAGCGCCTGGTCGTCGGCGATGATCAGGCGGGTGGGTGGGTTATGCGTCATAAAAGCTGCCTGTCTGAAAAAATGACGGTCGTGTGGTCTTTCTCAATCCAGCTCCCGCTCAAATTGTATCAGCAATTTCCCACCCTCCGTTTTCCGTTCAAGGGCGGACACCTGCCCTGAAAGTGGGAGAATTTGGGAGTTCGGGGGCTGTGAAACAGCCCCGAACACCTAAAAAATCCTGTCCGCCCCTGAGCCGTTTTCTGGCTGGGATTATTGAGACCACTCGGTCGGCTGGCGTTCCCAGCGGTGCTGGCGTAGCTGTTGGTGCAATTCTTCGGGCAGTGGACCTGCAGCGGAACAGGCCAGGTTGCTTTCGACGTGCGAGAGTTTGCGCATCCCGGGGATGATGGTGCTTACGGTGGGGTTGTTGAGAATAAATCTCAGCGCCATTTCGGGCATGGTCATCCCTGCAGGCACCAGCGGTTTGAGGCGATTGGCGCGCTCCACACTGGCAGCCAGGTTTTCCGGGACGAAATAGGAATTCCGCCAGTCACCGGCAGGCCAGGAACTTTCCAGGGTAAGTGTGCCGGTCAGCGAGCCTTCATCAAAGGGCACCCGGGCAATCACGGCTACATCGTACTCTTCACAGGCGGGGAAGAGCTCGTCTTCAGGGTTCTGATCGAAGATATTGTAAATGACCTGTACGGCGTCGATCAGGCCGCTTTTTACAGTTTTCACGCCATTCCATGGCTCCCAGCGGTTGATACTGATCCCGATCGCGCCAATCACGCCTTCTCGCATTAAATCATCCAGGGTATGCGCCCAGCGTAGATCTTCCAGCCACAAATCCTCCCAGGTATGGAATTGAATCAGGTCCAGGCAGGCAAGACCGGTATTTTCCAGGCTTTTATACACATATTCGCGGATGTGGTCCGGTGGAAAACAATCTTCAAGGTTAAATTCGCGCCGGCTGGGCCATTTCCGATTTTTCGGTGGTATTTTTGAAGCGGTGTAAAGCCGTTTATCCGGGTTCTGGCGTACCAGTCTCCCCAGCAATTGTTCCGAATGTCCCTGACCATACGCCCAGGCAGTATCGAAAAAATTGCAGCCTCGTTCCACGGCATATTGCAGTGCCTGCAGGGACTCTTCGTCATCCGACCCGCTCCATGCCCCCATGCCCCACATCCCATATCCGATTTCGCTGACCATCCAGCCTGTTTTGCCAAATCTGCGATAGTTCATGAAGATTTCTCCTTCGTAGGCGCGATAAGACTTGAGGTTTGCTGATCCGGCTGTCATACGCCGAACATTTAAGTTTATCTATCTGATAATAGCGGATCCAGCCCATATCTGACAAAAAGATTTATAATGCCTGCGTGCCAGTTTGAAAAGGGTAAAGGGGAATGGGTTGGCGGCATCCACTAAGGACATCATGACCCGGACCATTTTGATTTTCAATTGTGGTAGCTCATCACTCAATTACAGGGTTTACCAGGCGTACGGGGAAGGTTCCCTGGAACTGTTGGCGTGGGGCAAGGCATATCATGTCGCCAACCAGACAGAGGAAAAGTCGTATCTGCTGCACCATTTCCGGGGCGTCGAAATACGCCAGCCGTTTCCCTGCCCGAACCATCGTGACGCGGCCCGGGGAATCCTGGATTACCTCGCCGGCGAAGGCCTGGAATTCAACCTGATCGGGCACCGCTTTGTGCATGGCGGATCGCAATTTCACCAATCCACCCTTCTGAATGCAGAAACGCTGAAGCAGTTGGAAGGAATTAACCACCTGGCGCCGATCCATAACCCCAATACTCTGAGCGTGGTGTACTGTTGCCAGGAGCGTTTCCCGAATATTCCCCAATATGCGGCCTTTGACACCGCTTTCCACTTTGGATTACCCGAATTTGCTTCTCAATATGCCCTGCCATACACACTGGCAGAGCGGTTTGGATACCGGAAGTATGGTTTTCACGGCCTGTCCTACCAGTCGGTGAGCCTTTCGATCAGCCGCCACCTGGATACCCCCGTAGAAAATTTGAAGATCGTCGCCTGCCATCTGGGGACGGGTGGTTCGAGCGTCTGCGCAATCGATCGCGGGCGCAGTGTCGAAACCTCGATGGGGTATTCCCCACTGCCGGGTCTGGTGATGTCCACCCGCAGCGGGGACCTGGACCCGGCAATTGTGCTGGATCTCATCGAACGGCAGGGATTTACTCCAACACAGGTGAACCATATCCTGAACGCGGAAAGCGGCCTGCTGGGGATTGCCGTACGCACTTCGGATTTATTAGAATTATTCGACCTGGCAGAA
>JAGUYX010000272.1 GCA_020061145.1 Anaerolineales bacterium
AGGTCCAATTCGAAGGTTCCGTGTCCAGGAAGATTATTCTGGTTTCCCGATATTTCTGATCGGTATCGCTCCAGACATAATAGTCACGATAAGGCGAATTTGGATCCTGCCTGGCCTGTTGGAACCAGGGATGTTGGTCAGAAGTGTGGTTCAAAACCAGGTCAGTAATGACTCGCATACCGGCGCCATGCGCCCGGTCAACAAACTCTTTTAAGTCGTCTAATGTCCCATAATGTGGATGAATTCCATAGTAGTCGGATATGTCATATCCATCGTCTTTTAATGGCGAAGGGTAAAAGGGCATCAGCCAGATACAATCCACTCCAAGGTCTTTCAAATAATCAATCCCCTCTATCGCGCCGCGCAAATCGCCGTGTCCATCTCCATTACTATCCTTAAAGGCTCGTATATACAGTTCGTAAAAAATGGCGTCCTTATACCAGAGTGGATATGGGTCAGTCATCATACTTCCTTCGGGTTTTCCCCGGTTGATTGGAAAAATAGTTTAACCCGCGCAAATCGTACTGGATTGCGCCTGTGATAGGGCGAGCTCAGGTAGGGAGAGTTAATCGATTTATCCCACCTGCCGAGGCAGGCGATTCTTGATTTCCGGTAGCCCGGTTATCCTTTCACCGAGCCAGCCAACAAACCGCGCACAAAATAGCGTTGCAGGGAGAAGAAAACCAGCAAAGGCAGAACCATGCTGACAAACGCTCCCGAGGTGAGCAGGTGCCAGTCATTGCTTTTCGAGCCAACAATATTTGCCAGGCGCATGGTAACCACCTCTGTTTCGCGATTACCTCCAAGAAATACCAGGGCGACCAGGTAATCGTTCCAGACCCATAAAAACTGGAAGATGGCAAAGGATGCCAGGGCGGGTACGGACAGAGGCAAGACCAACCGGGTGAAAACGGTAAAGTGCGAAGCGCCGTCGATAAAGGCTGACTCCAGGGTTTCGCGAGGTAAAGAGCTGATGTAATTGAACAACAGATAAGTCGCCAGGGGCAATCCGAATCCGGTGTGTGCCAACCAGATGCCCAGGAAAGTGCCATTCAATTTTAAGGCTGTGTAGTCCCGTAATATCGGCACGAGGGCGATCTGTAACGGTACAACCAACAGGGCGATGATCAGGATGAAAATAAATCGTTTACCACCGAAATTCATCCAGGCAAAACCATAGGCTGCAAAAGCAGCGATCAAAATGGGTATCACCGTGGAGGGGACGGCTACGGCCAGGCTATTTAACAATGCTGATGAAAAGTCGTCTCCAGGGATCGTCTCAACTGTGCCATCCGGTCGTTGATATTCGAAATTCTTGCCTCCCAAGACTTGCTCATAGTTGCTCAGGCTGAAATCCCAATTCACCGTCCAGACTTGCTCTTGCACTTCAATGCGCCCCAGCCGGCGATTTCCCAGCCATTGCAAACGCATGCCATCCGGAGTGGTAACCCCTTCCCGTAATTCTTCAAATGTGGCGGTCGTGCCTTCGATGACCATCGGACCAGTGGCATCCAGGCCTAATTCAGTAGGACTGATCACTCGTGTGGTCTCCCAGGCGCGATGAGGGAAGATTGTCCACCATCCGGTCGTTTGGATGGCAGTGCGATCTCGGAAGGAAGAAACAAATAACCCAAACGATGGAATGGTCCAGATTAAAACCAGGATCAGCAGGATCCCATTGATCGTGATAGATGAGATCAGCTTCTGACGTTTTCCGCTTCTCATGAGAATCCCTCCTGTTCCTGGAACTGGCGAAGGTTATAAATCATCACCGGGATGACCGCAATCAACAACACTATGGCGATAGCTGCTCCGTAACCAGCATTTTGCGAGACAAACGATTGGCGGAAGAATTGTGTGGCAATTACTTCGGTGCCAAACCTGCCGCCGGTCATGACCCAGACTACATCGAATATTTTCAGAGTAAAGATTAAAACAGTCGTGGTAACGGTGATAATCGTTCCACTGATGTAGGGGAGCATGATCCGGAAAAACACCTGGATCTCATTGGCGCCATCGACCCGGGCAGCCTCCAGCAACTCCTCTGGGATACCTTTCAGGGCAGAAGAAAATACCACCATAGAAAATCCGGCTTGCAGCCAGAGGGCGATCATCACCAGGAATAAGTTGTTCCAGGGAGAAATATCTGTGTAGGCGGGCCAGTATTGAGGGGTCGCCCCCATGGTGACCAGCAGGGCGTTTAGCGCTCCAATCTGGGGTACATCTGTAGGACGGACAGCGTAGATAAACCTCCAGATCACACTCGCGCCCACGAAGGAGATCGCCATCGGCAGGAAGATCAAGGCCTTATAGAAACGTTCCAGACGACTGCGGTCAGCGAGCACAGCAATGAACAAGCCAAATCCGACAGTCACCGGGGTGCCAACCAGAATCCAGAAGAAGATGTTATTACGGAAAGCCTCGCGCATCACCCGTTCGGTGAAGACGGATACATAATTCGCCAGGCCAAGGAATTGGGTTTGAATCAGGGCCAGATATTCGGCAGGGGAACTGATCAGTAAAGCCAGGGTCGCCTCACGTGGAGGACCATCCCGGCCAAACAGGCTGATCCAGAACGTACGCAAGGTAGGAAAAGCCAGATACCATGCCAGAATGGCAATTGCCGGACCCACAAAGACGAAGGGTAATAATCGCCTGCGCCAATCTTCCGGCAATTTTTCCACCAGCCAGTTAAATAACCAGTAGAGGACTGCTACCCCTCCGACGCCCCAAATAATGGCGACAGCCGTAATTACACCCTTGGGAGCATCCCCTGCTCGCAAAAAAAGAAAGCCTTCATAAAGAACGTAAAAGGCGATGGCGGGAATTGCCAGAGTTACCAACAAACGCAGCACATAGGTCAGCAATCTGGTGAAGGGGTTGAGTTTCTCGTCAGATTTTTGACTGAAAACATTCATAACCTCCATCCTTTCCGCCCGCACCACCGGCGAGCAAGTATGGCAAAGCCGATGTTTGAAAAAGAGGCTGCCATCAGGCGATGGCAGCCTCGGTTTACTGATGACGATTTACGGCCAGGAGGCGTCGATTTCAGTGAGGACGGTATCGAGGTCAGCGGCGCCGGAGACGTAATCGGTCATACCTTTCCAGAAGGAGCCTGCGCCGACCTGACCGGGCATGAGGTCAGAGCCGTC
>JAGUYX010000038.1 GCA_020061145.1 Anaerolineales bacterium
CGTAATCCCGAAGATAATCTGATGTTATTGTGTGATGCTGGCTATACTCGCGGTCGCTTTTTATCTCTGGCGGATGCTTTGCGATATGCGATCCAGATATGCGAACTATTAATGATGGCACATGCCAGAAAAATAATTTACCGGGATCATAAAATCCTGCATTATTACTGGGAAGAGATATACAACGGCATTTTTATGATCGATTGGAATGTCGCTCAGTATCATCCCCAGGGAATTACAGATGAGGAGCAACAATTCGATTTGGTGCAGTTTGGCGCGCGTACTCTGCATCACCTGTTTACCGGCCGTCCCGCACCAGGCGCCTTACCCATGGGACCTACCCGCCCGGATGAAATTAATACTGCTGCTCAGACTTATCAAGTACATTGGACGTATGACGACCAGCGCCTGCCATCCGAATTAAAAAGTCTCTTGGAGCGAGTATTGGCTGGCGGGTATACCCGCGCCGCGGCGCTATATGATGACCTGCTCTCTGCCTTTCACCTGATTCATACTGGACACAGTCGAGTCACACCTGTCCTTACCCCCGATGAAATCTCCGAAGGATAACCCATGACGGACCTTGATACGCTGGAACATCAAATCAATGAAGTGCTCAGCACCGAGGGCGTTTCATTGACGGATTTGCGCCGCGCCATGCTGGATCTGGATGATTTCATGAATACATCCGAGTTTCAGGACCTGGATGTCGCGGGTCGGGCGCGATTGCAATCCCTCCGAAGAGACTTGCGCACCCGGATTCAAATTTTTGAGAATGACGCCGGAGGGGAGCAGCACGCTCCAGCTATGGATATGCAGGGTTTTTCAATGCCATCACAGCCCGGTCCTGCCGGCAGGACCCTCACCGCCTCCCGTGAAGAAATCCGGCCGCATAATCCCGTGGCTGAGGAGATGATGGAGGAGGCGGAGAAATTTTTTTACAGCGGGCGTTATGCCGAGGCAATGAAAATCTTCGACCGGATTTTGCAGATCGAGCCGGACTGGGAGCGTGCCCGCCAGCATCGCACCGAATCGGAAAACTACCTGCGTACCGGCTATATTCCTTCAGTCGCGTTACCAGCCGAAGCTGCTTCGGCGTATGGTAAGGCGCAGTCTGCCGCACGCGTCGGGCGATATCAGGATGCGCTCAATTTGTTGAACAAAGCCCAATCTATCCTTCGCGAAATGGGCATCCCTCGCTGGCAGGATGGTCTGGAATTTGAGCAAAAATTACAGGAAAGCCTGGATGCAGAGACAGTTTACGTGGAAGGGGTGCAACTTTTCGAACAAGGCCGCCTGGATGAGGCGATTGAAAAGGTAGAAACTGCCTCTCGTGCTACCGGCCTGCCCAAATATGGCGACCGGGCTCAGGAATACCGCAGGGTTAAAGAGAGCACGCGTACGATTGTCGAAGTGCTGAATTCCGCCACGACAGAGCCGAAAGCCATTGCGCAGGTTAAGGCTGAGCTGGATAATTTAATGGCGGAATATGGGGAGAATCCTGCACTCGTGCGTTTACGGGGGCGATTTGAAGAGGCCATCCCGCGCATTGTTGGGCCGCTGAAAGAACAGGCGCGCGCCTTGAAAACCCAGGCGGAAAGGTCGCGAACTTTGGAAGGCGCCATGAATCTGGCGCGCCAGGCGAAAAGCCAGCTCGAGCAGATCCGTAACCTGGAAGGCGTGGATGAAAGTCTGGATCGCTTACAGCACGATCTGGAGAAACTACTCCGTGATGTCCAAAAAATGGAAGACGAGCTACAGGCGGCTAATGTTGCCTATGAAAGTAACCCAAACTGGCCACGGGAAGCCTACAAATTAAGCGCGGATGTGCGCCGGCGTTATCCGAACGATCCTGGTGTGGTCGATCTCAATCGCCAGCTTGCGCGTTTTCGGAATATGCAGTCGGGGTTACGCTTCGCGGGTGGTGTGGTTATTATTTTAATAATCGGCTTGTTTGGACTGTTCATCACCAACCGGGTCCGGGCGTACATGATCTCGTTAACCCCTACCGCTACAGCCACGGCTACCGCCACAGCAACCGCCACCGGTACTGCTACCGCAACCGCCACAATCACCCCCACGGTCACAGCTACTTTTACTCCTTCCCTGACACCGACGCCTCTTTCCGGCATGGCTGTGCGGACCATCTGGGCGCGTACCGATTGTTACGAAGGTTTTCCGGCAGTCGGGCGCATTCCAGAAGGAGGTACGGTACGCTTCCTGCCGGACGAACGCCGCTTTGACGATTTTAACCGCGAATGTGTCCTGGTCGAATATCGTGAAGATGGACGCTCGATTATTGGCTGGATCCTGATTGCCGATGTCGTCGGCGTGCGTTGACTTTATGGCAGGTCACGTCCATGCAGCCGGTTGGGTTGGCGTCAACATGGTGGTTCACCACACATCATGACCAATAAACGTGTTTTCCTGACCTGGTGGCCTCTGGCTGCCAGCTGGTTGTTAATGGCTCTTGAGTTGCCTGCTTTGAGCGCTGTGGTGGCCCGTCTGGAAAACCCGGAAATCAATCTGGCTGCTTACGGGGGTATTGTCTTTCCTCTGGCTCTGATTATCGAGTCGCCCATCATCATGCTTCTGGCAGCTTCCACTGCGCTGAGCAAGGACTGGGCTTCGTATTTACGCATCCGTCGATTTATGTTCCTCTCTGGCGCCGGATTGACGTTATTCCATATTCTGGTCGCATTTACCCCACTGTATACCCTGGTCGTGAGAGATATTTTGCGCGTTCCGGCAGAAATTATCGAGCCCGGCAGGCTGGGCTTGATGATCATGACTCCCTGGACCTGGGCAATTGCTTACCGGCGTTTTCACCAGGGGGTCATGATCCGCTTTGGACATTCCGATGCGGTGGGCATTGGCACCATCGTGCGCCTCGCTGCCAATGGTGTGGTGCTGACTGTGAGTTACCTGATCGGCACCATTCCCGGGATTGTGGTGGCGACCAGCGCTGTGATTGCCGGTGTGGTTTCTGAAGCCATCTACACAGGCTTGCGGGTACGCCCGATTTTGCGCGATGAACTACGTCAGGCATTGCCTGTCCCTTTGCTTACCTGGCGAGGATTCTTCAATTTCTATATTCCTCTGGCGCTTACCTCCCTGCTGCTATTGATCTGGCAACCGATCGGGAGTGCGGCGCTCAGTCGCATGCCACAGGCGTTACCCTCTTTAGCTGCCTGGCCGGTTGTTTCCGGATTGATCTTTATGTTACGCAGTCCGGGAACGGCTTATAACGAAGTGGTGGTGGCCCTGATGGATGAAGAGCGCAGTTATCCGGCTCTGCGCCGCTTCGCGATCTCCCTCACCACAGCGGTAACGCTCTTGCATGCAGTCCTGGCATTGACGCCCTTGTCCATGATCTGGTTTGCTCAGATTTCTGCCCTGCGCCTTGAGCTGGCTGAAATGGCGCGTTTTGCCTTTTTGCTGGCGCTTCCATTGCCAGCTTTACAGGTTTTACAAAGCTGGTTTCAGGGGGCGATCATGCATGGGCGCCAGACGCGGGGTATACCTGAATCGGTTGTGGTATTCCTGGTCGCGGTCGGTGTTATATTTGGGATTGGCATCTGGCTGGGGACGATTACCGGGCTGTATGTGGGCATAGTCGGGTTTGTGCTTGCCACTCTGGCCCAGGATTTGTGGTTATGGCTGCGAAGCCTGCCGGTATTACAGTCTGTGCGCCAGCGCGATTTACCTCAGGTCAGTGGCGTGCTACCCACTTCCTCATAAATTTTAGCTTCATTTTCCGACTGCGCCGGCAATCTTGTCGTCACCATAAACCGAGTGGAGACGAAATCAAAAACCGGTGATGCCATCAGTGTCGTAATAATGGTCATGATAACCAGCACGGTGAACATGGTTGGTGTGATTATGCCGCGCTGGAGACCGATGTTCAGCAGGATAAGCTCCATCAAACCTCGTGCGTTCATCAATGCCCCGATCGCCAGTGCATTGGCTTGTGTTTCTCCGCTAAGTCTTGCTGCTCCCCAACAGGCGATAAACTTACCCGCGATCGCAGCCGTTACAATCACTAGCGTTATGCCCCATAGCTCGGGTGAAATTACCAGTCCCAGTTGTGTGTTCAAACCTGAGTAAACAAAAAACAATGGGAGCAATAAATTTGTCGTTAATGGTTCGACCTTGCGATGTAACTCTTCGGTAACTCTCCCGCGAGGGATTGCCATTCCCAGCACAAACGCGCCAAACACCGCATAAATACCAACCAAATCGGTAAACCATGCGCCGAACATTAACAGGATCAGAATAATTGATAGAGCCTGTCCACTAAGCCCCCGGGCGCGTTCTACAACCGTATCCAGCCGTCGTAAGAGAGGTTTACCCATTACAAAAACCAGACCGCCATACAGAATGCCTCCGCCTACTGCCCTAAAGGCAATCGAGGCATCCCCACTGAAGCTGGCAAGCACCACAGCCAGCAAACACCAGGCTGCCGTGTCATCTATCGACCCTGCAGCCAAAGCAAGTGTTCCCATGGATGTATTCGCCAGACCACGCTCGTGAATGATGCGCGCCAGCATGGGAAACGCAGTGATTGACATGGCTGCGCCAGTGAATAACATGGCTTCCCAGGCATGAATACCGGGCGAGAAAAACGTCTGATTATCAAAAATCAGCAATGTGATTACAGCACCCAGGATAAAGGGAGTGGTGATCCCGGCGATTGAGACCGATATCGCGCTGCGTAAACGTGGGCGCAATAGATTAATATTAAATTCTGTTCCGATTAAAAACATGTAAATTACCAGGCCAACCTGAGCCAGGATATATAACACCGGGATGGTTTCGGGGGGAAAAATAGCTTGCTGGATTTCTGGGAATAGCCATCCAAACAAGGAAGGTCCTAATAGCACACCGGCAATCATTTCACCCACGACCTGCGGTTGTCCTACTTTCCTGGCTGCTTTCCCAATCAGGCGCACGAAGACCAAAATGATTCCCAGTTGGAGAAAAATCAATACTGATAAGTCATGGTCCGGCATCACTTTGCCTCATTAATTTGTGCAATGTGCACAAGGGTTGATTGATAAATCGCATGAATAAGATGGGAAAAGGAATATATATTACTGCGATTATAAGTGCGGTTCGGGTGAAGTTAACCTGCGAATTTGCGTTTTTATTGGCTTCTAACGAAACTGTAAGTCAGGCTGAATTGTCAATGGCTGGTCCGGTTGTAGAAAAAATGATCCCCCATTTTTTGGGGGATCAGCGGACAGCGAGGCTTAGATTTTCCTGGAAGGAAATTTCCTGACACACAAACATCCGGTAACAAATTTTTTCACCTGCTTTTGATGTGGCTGGTTACACACTGGGGATGATCAGCCAACCCAGAAGATATAGCGGGATACCAGGCATACCGCCGGGAATAAGGGCAATCAGGAATGCGATTCTAAACCAGATGGGATTGATCCCAAAGAAATCACCCATCCCGCCGCATACACCGGCAATAATTCGATTGCTGCGTGAGCGACGAAGTTTATTCCGTCCTTCTGTCATTTTAACCTCCGGTTTATTCCAGTAAATCTACCCTTATCTACGCTGGGAGAAGAAAAAAGTTGCACCGCGTTGCCTCCAGTGATCACAGCTTCACCGCAACCAGGGTGCCATCTCCGGCCGGGTAAATGGTGCTGGCCACTCTTTCATCGCGAGCTACCAGCAGATTAAATTCCCTGACATAGTTAATCCCCTCTCCACTGTGTTCACCGATGACTGCGCCGCCCCATAAAGCATTATGTGCAGTGATCAATCCACCCCGGCGCACATGGTCCAGAGCCCACGCATAATATTCGGGGTAACCGGGCTTCTCGGCATCGATGAAAATCATATCGAACGGAGCCTGAGGATTTAACTTTGACAAGAGTTGGTGGGCGTCTCCCACGCGAATTTCCACCCGATCGCTGACTCCAGCACGTTGGAAATGCTCTTCGGCGACCTGAGCATGCAGGCCGGATTTTTCCAGGGTGATCAGTTTCCCGCCGGGTGGCAGGGCGCGTGCGATCCAGGTCCCACTGTACCCCCCCAGCGTGCCGATTTCAAGCACGATTCGTGCCTGGCAGGCATGAACCAGAAGGGACAGGAACCGGCCTTCTTCAGCGGTGATGCTGATGTCCGGCAGGCCTCTTTCAGGCGTATTCTGGCGGATAAATCGTAGCGCTTCGTCTTCCTGGGCGAACAAGTCGCGGATATATTCACTGATAGCTGCGTTATAAACGGTCATTTTCGTCCTCCTACGAATAAAATATACTTGCCGTGGATTTTTTCACCCGAGGTAAGCAAAGAGCCGGGGATTTACACCGGCTCATGGTATGTGGTCTTCCTTACAGTTCCAACGCCTGGTAGAGGCGTTTCCAGTTGACATGCGCGGCCAGCAATTCTTCAAATTGTTGTAATTTGGATGCCTGCCCGAGGCGGGTTTTTCCAAACACTTTTTCAAGCGCTTCAACCGTCTCCAGGGTGTTTTCGCGTACCAGCAAAACCGGCACCCCGAACTGATCCGCCTGCTTGATGATCAGTGGACTGGGACGTAAGTTCCCGGTCAGGATCAGGCAGGTGGTTGAAGTCTCCAGAGCAGCCAGCTGGATGTCGGTGCGGTCGCCGCCGGTTATTACAGCCTTATTTACCTGCTGGCGGAAGCGGTGCAGGGCAGCTTCGGCGGTCATGGCGCCCACAGTGAGGTGTTCGACCAGCGCTTCCGAATTGTATTTTGCGGTCAGCACATCTGCATTCAGGGTATCGATAATTTCCTGCACGGTGAGGGCTTCCAGGCCGCGCGCTTCGGGCAATACCGCGTACACAGCCACGCCATTTTTCTCCAGGTAAGGCCTGGCCATTTCGTCGATAAAGTTCATGGCTTCCGCAGGCACACGGTTCATAATGACCCCCAGTAAGGCCTCTCGCAGTCGGGTGCGCGTTGCCAGGGCATCGTCCAACAACTGGACGTCCGAATGATAGCGGACAATCGCCAGCACCTTGCTTCCCAGCGTGGTCGCCACGTGAATGGTGGGTAAGCCCATGATGTACCCTTCACGCAGAGAGCCGCCGCCTTCTAACATCAAAATCTCGCAGCCTTCGATCACCCTTTCGCACTCTGCCTTGACATGCGCCATCAAATCTTCCTGCTTGTCGGTGCCGATAAATTTCCTCAACACATCGGATGTAACTACTACCGGGGAGAGTTGCCAGGGTTCTTCTTCCAGGTGTAATACCTCTTTAGCGAAGGCTGCATCTTCATCCGCCAGTTTGCCAGCCACCCGGTAAGGTTGCAGGCTGAGTGGTTTTAAATAACGAACGCAATGGCCTTCGTTTTGCAGCCGGCGGGCAATTGCCAGGCAGGTGGCTGTTTTTCCGGAGTGGGGCTCGACGGAAGTAATATATAACGACTTCATGCGCTTTCTCCTGTTCCTGGTTCCCGAGATAGCACCAGGCGCATATCGATGGAAATGCCGCCCTGTCCCTCGGGATAAACGATCAAGGGATTAATATCTAATTCTACAATCTCAGGGAAATCCTGGACTAACTGACCCACGCGCAACAGGGTATCAATGATGGCTTCTTTATCCACTGGCGGTTGTCCGCGCACCCCATCCAGTAGCGCATGGCTGCGTATTTCTTTTAACATCTGCTCCGCCTCCTGGTATGAAAACGGGGCAATTCGGAAGGTGACATCCTTCAGCGTTTCGACGTAAATTCCACCTAATCCAAAGGTTACCAGCGGGCCAAATTGAGGGTCGCGATTCATACCGACCAGGATTTCCAAACCTCCGGATGGCGCCATCTCCTGTACCTGGCAGCCCCAGATGCGCGCATCCGGTATATACCGTTGGGCACGGTAAACCATCAACTCATATGCGTCGCGCAGCTCGGTCGCGTTACTTAACCCCACCCGCACACCGCCGACATCGGTTTTATGCAGGATATCCGGGGAGGCGATTTTAAGTACCACCGGATATCCAATTTCACTTGCGATTTTTACCGCCTCATCCGGTGAAGCTGCCAGACGGGATTCAGGAATGCGCAGCCCATAAGCAGTCTGAATATCGCGCGCTTCGGCGTCACCGATGGTTACCCGGCCTTCGGAACGGATCCGATCGATCACTTCACGCACCACATCCCGATCCACCTCGAAAGTAACATAATCCTGTTCTTCCCGGTTGCATATACTTCGATAATCAGACATGGCGCGAAAGGCGATTGCTGCCCGCTCCGGGAAACCGTAATTGGGAACCCCACCTTTCTCCAGGATTTCTACGCCTGCCTGGATACGCGCTTCTCCCATAAAACAACCGAAGATGGGCTTATCA
The DNA here is from genome assembly GCA_020061145.1 of Anaerolineales bacterium. Lineage (GTDB taxonomy): Bacteria > Chloroflexota > Anaerolineae > Anaerolineales > DRKV01 > JAGUYX01. Next base: position 8,331 of record JAGUYX010000038.1, read on the forward strand.
ATCGACCTGGAAAGTTCAACCACCGCCTGGGCAGTCGCTTCAATTTCAGTCATTGCCTGAGGGGTCAGCACCACCAGAATACCATCCACATTCGGATCTTCGGATACGAGCTGCATCGCCCGGCGATACCGGTCAGCACGGGCATCTCCCAGCACATCCACAGGATTGGCTGCGCTGGCAGCGTCAGGTAAGTTTTCCATTAACTTCTGGATGGTTTCGTTTTTAAACCGTGCCAGGCTCATTCCCGAACGTTCCAATGCATCGGTTGCCAGGATGCCTGGGCCGCCGGCGTTGGTAACGATGGCGATCCGGTCGCCTTTCAATATCGGTTGGTAACCGAGCGCCAGAGCGATATCGAACAGGTTTTGCATGGAGGTCGCCCGAATCACCCCTGCCTGCTGAAAAGCAGCCTGGTAAGCCTGCTCTGAACCAGCCAGGGACCCGGTATGTGACGAGACTGCCCGAGAGCCGGATTGCGTCACGCCAGATTTCACCGCCACGATCGGTTTTTTCCGACCAACCACACGTGCAGTATCGATAAATTCCTGCCCGTTGGGTAATCCCTCAACGTAAATCATGATCACTTTACTGTTAGGATCGTCTGCCCAGGCTTTGAGTAAATCGGTTTCGCCCACATCGGCTTTATTTCCCAAACTGACAAATTTCGATAATCCCAACCTGCCTGCCAGCGCCCAATCCAATACAGCCGTACCCAGGGCGCCGGATTGTGACATGAACGCCATCGGTCCGGAGGGTGGCGTTCCGGCAGAGAAGGAGGCGTTCATGGGGGTATAGGTATCGATGATTCCCAGGCAATTTGGGCCGACGAGGCGCATCCCGTATTCGCTGGCAATTTGCATCAGCTCGCGTTCGCGCTCCAGCCCTTCCATTCCTGCTTCGCGAAAACCAGCGGTGATGATAATCGCCGCCGGTATCCCTTTCTGACCACATTCTCGCAAAGCGTCGGGCACGAGCATATAGGGAATAACCAGTACAGCCAGCTCGATAGGTTCGGGAACCTTTAATACGGATGGAAAAACCTGTAACCCCAGGATTTCATCCGCTTTTGGGTTGATCGGGTAAACCTTGCCAACGCCCGTATAACCACCATTAACCAGGTTTTCTACCACGGTGTATCCCAACTTGCCCGGTGAGGTGGAAGCGCCGATTACAGCGATGGATTTAGGAGTAAAAAAGGGTTCAAGCATGGGCATACCTTTCAGCTGAGGTGCATTTCCCAGAATTTGCCGCCTTATCAGTTTATCAAATGTCTGGCTCTGACCCAACAGTTTCACCAGGAATATATATAAAAATGGAGCCCTGGAGCTGGGTATGGTGCCAATTATACTCAGGCTACCTGCCGGGGTATTGTGCAGAATGTCACAAGGATTTGTGTTGTTTGTTAGTCAATCGATACAATTCTTCGTAAAGCGGGAGCAATTGCCGGTACATATGGCGGTATATTCGGGAAAACAACTCGTCGTACAGGCGATGATTGCCCGGATCCGGCTCAAACAGGTCTCCCAGATGGGTCATTTCTTGAATGGCTGTCGAAAAATCGGGATGGATCCCCACTCCCACCGCCCCGTCGATAGCAGCTCCCAATCCGGAGGCTTCATAAACATGCGGTCGAACGGTTGGCAGGCCGAAAATATCGGCGCTGATTTGCATACCCATGTCACTCTGGCTGCCTCCACCTGCGATGCGCAGTTCCGTGATGGGCACCCCGGTTTTTTGTGTGGTGCGTTCGGCGCCTTCCCGTAAGGCATACACCAAACCTTCCAGGATCGCCCGGTAGAAGTGTTCCCGGGTGTGGATATCGTTAAACCCTATTACCGCCCCGCGCGCTTCCGGGCCGGGGAAACGCAATCCCGGCGACCAGAAAGGCTGTAGCATTAATCCATCTGACCCGGGCGGCACAGCGCGCACCAGTTCATCAAAGAGGGCTTCTGGTTCGACCCTCCTTTCTTTCGCCTGCCGTTGTTCTTGCAGGCCAAACTCTTCCAGAAACCAGCTGACCATCCAGAAACCGCGATAAATCTGGGCTTCCAGGCTGTAATATCCCGGGACTGCGGAGGGGTAGGGCGGAATAAGGGGAATGATTTCGGTATATTTTTTATGGGTGGTATTAATCGTGGCGGTGGTGCCAAAACTCAGGCAACCGATCTGAGGTTCCAGGCAACCTGCCCCAATCACTTCACAGGCTTTATCGGCTGCCGCGGCAATCAAGGGCAAACCGGCAGGGATTCCGGTTTCCTGGCTGGCCTGCCTGGTGATTTCACCCAGCTGGCTGGCTGGGGGCACCAGATCGGGCAGGATCTCCGGGTTCATCGGCACTGCCAGCCATTTCCAATCCGAGGCTTTCGCCCAGGCCTGGCGCTTATAGTCGAATGGCACATACCCGACCTGGCAGCCGATTGAATCAACAAAACGTCCGGTCAGCCGGAAAGTCAAGTAACCGGAAAGAAACAAAAATTTATAGGTATTTTGCCAGATATCAGCCTGGTGCGTACGGATCCAATTCGCTTCAGCTTCGGCCTGTAAATATGCCACGGTACGCCTGGCGCCTGCCAGACGGAAAGCCAGACCCCATAGACCTCCCACGGGGGGCAATCCCTCCGTCCGCCGTTGGTCCAGCCAGACAATGGCAGGACGTAATGGCTGCCCATCTCGATCCACGTTGACCACCGTCGACCGCTGGGTGGTGAGCGATACTGCCGCGATCGAAGAACGCTCGACTCCAGGTTTATTCCAAAGACCCAGACAGGCCTGGCACAAGGCATCCCAGAAAACCTGCGGATCCTGCTCGGCAAATCCAGGTGAAGGCGATACATATGGCTTGATTGGGACACGGTGTCTGGCAATCAATTTTCCACGCGGATCAAACAACAAAGCTCTTACACTTTGTGTACCATTGTCGATTGCCAGCAAGTTTTCAGCGTCCATATTCAATCACCTGCACTGGATGAATTCATCGGGGAGATCCGCAGGAGCACCAGTGATTCGGTTTCCCCAATTTTTTCTGCTGTTTGCGGGTTTAGTTTGTTCTGCAATCCCAGGCGGCGGAGTTCCTGGTCCAAATTGGTATCCCGCTCGACGATCAAAATGACTTGATTAAAAGGCCGGGTAGTGTTGCGGTCAAAAAAGATCTCAGGGGACCAACCCATTTCGGATCCATAGTAACGCAAAGGCGCAAACGCAGGTGGGTTGCCAGCTATCATATCACCGGGTTGAATTTGTGTATCCAGGATTTGGGCTGCCTCGGCCGCTTCCCCAACCGGCCCCGAAATGACTTGCTTTTCCAGAGGTTTTAGGTTCAGCATACCAATAACCAGGCTGAGCAGGATAATTCCTGACCCCATAAGATAAACCCCCAGTTTAACTTTTGGCTTCACGCGCTGTAGAAGCCAGTCAAAACCTCCCACCAAACCGCCCGAAGCAAAAATTGCCAGCACCGGCAAGACAAACAACCAGATACGCGCAACCGGCGCTACGCGTTGGAGCATCAGCACCAGGGAAATCCACACAATTCCTGGCCAGGCCAGGTGTACCGGCATCCGGGTGTTTTTTGACGGCAAAACCATCGAGGCGGTCATGCCGGCAACAAACAGGATATTCAGCCAAAGCGGCCAGCCGGCAGTAAAAAATTGCCAGACCGAGATCAAGCGCACCGGAATATTACCGCTGAACTCATACCAGCTTAGCGGGACGACATGCCGGTTGGCAAACAATGCTTGCGCTCCGGAGGTGAACAGGACAGGAGCGTATAAGATCAGGGTAAGCATACCCGCCATGAAGGCGCTGCCGGCTAGAAAGAGGGGAAACCGCCACTTCGGGTAGGCTGGGCTGGTTTTTCCCAGGATCCAGACCAGCGCTAACCAGGCATACACCCAGCCTGCACCGTAAAGCATGGTTGGAATAGTATAAAAGCCGAGCGCAGTGACCAGGGATAGCCCCAACCAGCCCAATAAACTTCGTGCCTGGCGTAGATAAATGGCCAACCAGAATGCGAGCAGAACAAATAGATTCTGCAGGGTGTACCCGCGTGCATTGGCCGAGAAATCGATTAACACTGGGGCAAAACCAACCCAGGTTGCGGCCAATAATGCCGCTGGAGAGTTGTAAATCCGCCTGGTCAAACCATACACCACCGGGATACTCAGAATACCCGCCAGGAAAGCCGGCAGGCGAGACGTCCATTCAGAGAGCCCAAAAATATTAATCGACAGGTGGACGAATAACGTGTGCAATACGTGGTTGTTCGGCAGGTGGTAATCGGATATCGCATTCCACAAAGGACGTTGGGCAAAGGAGACAACGGTGTAGGCTTCGTCATATTGCATAGGCTGGTTAAGGTAAAGCAGGCGCACTACCAATGCCCAGAGAGTAATTACAAGTAAGGCGCCTGACCAGCGCCGATGGGTATCGATGTGGAGAAATTCGTTAGCCAGTCGATGGAAATCTGCTGCGTACGGGTAAGTGGCGGTTTGCCAGAGAATTTCATTTACCAGGGATTGACTTCTGTGACGAAATCTGACCCATAACAGGAAACTGACCAGGAACAGTGCGCCAGCTACCCATAAACCTGGTCGGAGTGCGTAAAACCGGGCTGGTGTAAGAATCTCCAGATCGCCATCACGGGCGAAGATATCCGCGGTTGATTTAATGCTTGTATATGGCAGTGCGGCGATCAACAGGCTGCTGAGCGTACCGGCAAAGAAAAAGAGAGAAACAATCCTCCACACAAGCCCGGTTGTGCGGTGCAACCGGTGCGGGTGTGTCTCTTGCGGAACAACAGCTGTCATGTAGATTTTTCCACTAATAGGAAAACGAATCAGCTTACCTGAGATAGAACCCGGTCAGCCAGGGATTCCAGGCCGTCCAGGTCATCCAGATCCAGCCATTGCAGCATCACCCGCTCAACGCCAGCCTCAGCCAGCTCACCGAGTTGGTCGACCACTGCCGTCGAGGTGCCACAGATCAGGCCGCGGGCGCGTAACTGCCCTTCGCTCGCTTTTCCGCCACTGCGGGTAGCTAATTTCTGCTGGTATAGCTGCTTGTTTTCACCATAAATAATACCGGTCATCATCGATCGGGCGATTTCCTGGGGGCCCCGTCCATTCCGGTGAATTAATTCATCCAGGTAGTTATTCAGGGATTTGAACTCCGCTGGTGGGATCAATACCGCATTCCATGCGCGGGCATACCGGGCTGCCAGCGGCAGGGTGCGACTTTTGCCATTTCCACCCACCAGCAGCCGAGGGCCACCGCGTCGTTGTGGGCGAGGCAGCAGAATGGCCTCCTTCAGGGAATAATATGTGCCGGTGAAATTTACCGGTTCATCACTTTCCAATAGTTGTTTGACGACCCGAATACCTTCCTCGAAGCGTTTCATCCGCCCAGGGATATTCAGCAGGTCGAAGCCAAAATGTTCATGTTCGCGGTGTTGCCATCCCGCGCCTACCCCTAACCACAATCTACCATCCGAGAGGTCATCAACTGCTGCTCCCATGCGGGCGGTAAATGCCGGATGACGGAAGGAGAAAGGCGTTACCAATGGTCCAAATTCAATGCGTTTGGTATGAGAGGCTAACCAGGTGAGTGAAACCCATAGTTCCAGTGAATCAAGATCCGGAGGATTGGCGTTAGTAAAGTGATCCGAACGGTACAGGCCGGCATAACCCAGATCTTCTGCGGCGCGGACAATCCTTTTCCAGCGCGGCCAATTCAAGCCATTCTGACCTTCAATCATGATGGCGATATCCATGTGCAACACCCTTTTTTCAGTCGTTAAGCCGGATAAACTCTTCCGCTTTTTCTACCAGGAAGCGATTACCAATAAATAGCGGGGTCCGTTGATGCAGTCTCTCAGGTTGAACATCCAATATTGGGCGGGTACCGTTTGAGGCATACCCTCCGGCCTGTTCAGCGATAAACGCCAGCGGGTTCGCTTCATATTGCAGGCGTAACTTTCCTTGAGGATTTTTATTATCCGCGGGGTAATAAAATACGCCACCTGCCAGCAAATTACGATGAAAGTCGGCAACCAGGGAACCCACGTAGCGCAAGGAGAGCCCTTTTCGGCCTCCATCTTCACCCTGAATCCAGCGCGTATATGCCTGGATTCCCTTACTCCAACGTAACTGATAACCCTGATTGGCGCTGTAATAACGGGGGTTCTCGGGAATGCGAATATTCGGGTGTGACAACAGGAATTCGCCCACCGAGGGATCCAGAGTGAAGCCAGCCACCCCGTTACCCGCGGAATAAACCAGCAAAGTGCTCGAGCCATAAATGAGATATCCGGCAGCTACCAGTTTTCTTCCGGGTTGCAGGCAATCTTCCAGCACGCCCGGCCCGCCGGTGCTTTGACGCTGGTAGATGGCAAAGATCGTCCCCACCGGGATGGTGTAATCGATATTCGAACTGCCATCCAGCGGGTCGAAAAGTAAAACATATTTGCCGGTGGGGTAATTAGCGGAGATATTAATGATATCCGGGTGTTCTTCTGAAGCCATAACTGCCAGCCTGCCGGTGTGATCGTTTAACCGGGTGATGGTTTGATCTGCGATCACATCCAGTTTCATTTGTTCTTCACCCTGAACGTTCACTTCGCCCGCTTTGCCCAGCACCTGCACCAGACCGGCACGCGTGGTCTGGCTGGCAATCACTTTACCTGCCAGTGCAATATCATATAAAAGGCTGGTGAGCACGCCGGTGGCTTCCGGATGTGCTAACTGCCCTTCCAGGATATGCCGTTCGATGGTGATAATCGGTCCCGAGGTTACAACCTGAGCGGAATTTAACATGCAATTTCTCCTGGAAATGGAAGATCAAATGGGATGAGAATGAATTTTCTCGTTTGTCTTTCAGTGTAATGGAGAGTGTTTTAACTGTCAAACAATAATCCTTTTTGCTATCCGTTTTTAGTTATATCCACCAGACTGGTAAGCGCATACACACTTTGTTGAGTCTCATTCACCCGTACATCTGCCGATAAGGTTCCGGATGCGACCAGTTTTTCCAGACTCGTACGAGTTTGTTTGGGAGGCCAGCCAAACAGGCGGCTGATCTCCTCGGGAGTAGCGATGCCTACCGAGGTGAAATACAACTCGAGTAGATGCTGGTAAGCCACCTGCTCGCCAACAATTTGTGCTTGACCGAGGATCTCCGGATGATGACGGGCTACGATTTCATAAACAAAAGCGTAACGCCAGGCGCCCGCCTGCGCCACGCCTACCGGCATAATTTTGAAATCCGCCTGTAATTCTGTGAGTGCGCGTTCGAAGCGGCTGGCATTCTCCTGACTGGCCAGGCGCGTGGCTTTGCGTAAGCTCACCGAATCCAAGGGTCCCTCATCGAGTAAAGCTTCGTAAATAGCTCTGGCTTCAGCGCTCATCCGTCCCTGCTCATACAGGATCAAATGATCTTCTTCCGGGGAGCCATAATTCTCGGAAAGTGCGTAAAAGTAAGGAAGAGTTTCCAGGGAGATCATCGTCGATTTCTTACGCAGCACTTTAGCGTAGAACCAACGACGCTTACCCAGACTGGTATCTTTCCATCCCCAGGTGACATGCCCAGGGTCGTTGTGATTGTTGGGCACCAGGCGATCGCCTGCCGTCGCGACCCATAGACTGGGCAACTCATATCCTTTGATCGGCCAGAAAAACACAAACCCGCGTTGATTCACGAATTCCAGCGCCTGATCTGCGTCTCGCAGGCGCAATTCCGGACTCAGGCGATAGGTGAATTGGCGATACTGTTCCAGTGCGGAATGAGAGACAGAGTGAAAAACCATCGCAAAAAAGTTGCAGTTATCCGGTGCCAAATTGACGGTCGCCGGCATCTCCCAGGCCGGGCAGAATATAGCCATGTTCATTCAACTGGCGATCGATGGCTGCCAGATGAATGTCCACATCCGGGTGATGCTTTTGCATCTGGCTCACCCCTTCCGGTGCACCCAGAATACCGACAAACTTGATCCGTTTTACTCCCCAGCGTTTCAGGATATCCGCTGTCGCCACTGCTGATCCTCCGGTAGCCAGCATCGGATCGAGGATCAGGCAGACGGAAACGCGGGGTTCGATGGGAAGTTTATTATAGTATTCCACCGGTTTTAAGGTACGTTCATCCCGGTAGAGACCAATGTGCCAGACTTCCGCGTTTGGCATCAATCCCCACACGCCTTCCACCATTCCCAGTCCGGCGCGCAGGATCGGCACCAGGCCAATGCGATCTGCCAGCTCGACGCCCTCGGTTTCCTCCAGGGGGGTGAGCACCTGGCGGGATGTAACTGCCAGATCACGCGTCGCTTCGTAAGCAAGCAATGCGCCCATCTCGCGAATTAATTCGCGAAATTTTTTGGGGTCGGTGTTTTGATCCCGCAACCGGGTGAGCTTATGATTCACCAGGGGATGCGTGGAGGCGTACACATTTCCCATGCCATGCTCCTCCATTCAGTTTTCTGGAAATTTGGGTGCTGCGGTCTAATTATAGCTGTTTTGAGCGGAGTTTCGAACAAACCTTCGAGGTATAATCCCCTGTATGAGTGATGATCAGGAACGGATTATCAATCCAGAATCCACCGCAGAGGATCGTTTGGATTACGCGTTAAGGCCTGAGCGCCTGGAAAATCTGATTGGTCAGGATCTGGTGCGTGAAAATCTCGAGATTCTGATTGCCGCAGCGCGCCAGAGAGGGGAACCCCTGGATCATGTATTATTTTATGGCCCACCCGGGTTGGGAAAAACAACCCTGGCGCATATCCTGGCCAATGAAATGGGTGTGAATATCAAGGTCACCTCCGGTCCAGCGATCGAACGGGCTGGAGATCTGGCAGCTATTTTGACCAATTTACGCGCGGGGGATATTCTATTTATCGACGAAATCCACCGGTTGGGACGCGCCGTCGAAGAAGTGCTTTACCCGGCAATGGAAGACTTCGCCCTGGACATTGTCATTGGAAAAGGGCCAGCAGCCCGCTCGATTCGCTTGAAATTGCCCCGTTTTACTGTGGTTGGCGCAACTACC
>JAGUYX010000008.1 GCA_020061145.1 Anaerolineales bacterium
AAACGCACCGAACAGAATTTTTGGGCAGAATTCTGGGACTTCCTCTGGAAGCGCGGCTCGATTTCAGACAATGTCCCCCTGCGGTATACCTACTCCGAGCCTCGCCTGCGCAATTTCCTGGCTAATGAAGTCGCCACGCGTTACGACCAGCCGCCTGTGCCCGCCCAACCGGTCGCCGGAACGGTCAATTTCGTCCCCGGCTCTGCCGGAACCCGGCTCGATATCGACCGGTCGGTGACCCTGATCGAAAACGCCCTGCAATCGACCAGTAACCGCGTCGTGGACCTGCCCTTGCAGCGCAGCGACCCGCCGCGCCCCTCTCTGGGTAACCTGGAAATTCTGCTCAAACAAACCGTTGAGCAGAGCGGTTTCGATGGCCTCACCTCGGTTTACTTGCTCGACCTGCAAACCGCCCAGGAGATGCACTTCATCACCCAGCAGGGCGCCGACCTGCCCACCAACCCGGATCTCTCCTTTACCGCCGCTTCGATTATCAAAATCCCGATTATGGTCTCCGCTTTTCGCCACATGGATGGGGACGCCGACGAAGAAGCGCTGAACCTGATGTTCCTGATGATCGATAAATCCGGGAATGAGGCCGCCGACTGGCTGATGGATCGCGTCATCACTACCGGCTCGCTGCCCGGCCCCTTAGGCGTCACCGCCGATATGCGCACCCTGGGTCTGCAAAACACTTTCCTGGCGGGATATTTTTACACCGGCGCGCCTTTGTTGCAGTCCATCGAAACCCCCGGCAACACCCGCACCGACGTTTTCACCAACCCTGACCTGTATAACCAGACCAGCCCGTCGGATATCGGTATGTTGCTGAGCTGGATTTATCAATGCGCCACCCAGGGCGGGGGCGCCTTGATGGCCGCCTTCCCGGGGGAAATCACCCAGGCGGAATGCCAGACGATGATCGATTATCTCAGCCGGAACAAGATCGCTTACCTGATCGAAGCCGGTATGCCGGATGGCACCAAGATCGCCCACAAACACGGCTGGGTGAGCGATATATTCGCCGTGATCCGTACTATTGGCGATGCCGGTATTGTTTATACCCCCGGCGGCAACTTCGTGCTGGTGATCTTCGTTTACCACCCCGACCAGCTTATCTGGGATCAGGCCTCCGTGCTGGTCGCCGACCTGTCCCGGGCGATTTACAACTACTATAACCTGCCGCCGCAGTAAACATTAAATCAGGCCGGCGAAGGGCTGGCGGTTTCCTGGGGCGAACTTTCCCGTTCCAGCAGGCGCCGTTTGCGCTCCAACCCCCAGCGGTAACCCCCCAGCCCGCCGTCCTTGCGCACCACCCGGTGGCAGGGGACCACGACCGCCAGCCGGTTATCTCCACACGCCTGGGCGACTGCCCGCGCTGCGCCCGGTTGCTGGATGCGCTTGGCCAGATCGCCATAACTCACCCGCTCGCCAAAGGGAATCTCCCTTAAGGCTGCCCATACCCGGCGCTGGAAGGCGGTGCCCTGAATATCCAGGGGCAGGCTGAGCGGCAGTTGGGGCGCTTCGATATATTCCACCACCTGCCGCACCAGGGAGCCGAAATCCGGGTCGCCGGCGATCAGCTCGGCGGAGGGGAAACGCTGGCGCAACTGGGCCTGCAGCTTATCCGGCGCATCCCCCAGGTCGATGGCGCAGATGCCGGTCGGCGTGGCAGCCACCAGCACCCAGCCCAGGCTGCTCTGCGCCAGGCCATAACGGATCTGGACTCCCCGCCCGCCATCCCGGTAGAGGGAGGGTTTCATCCCCAGCCGGGTGGGCGCGGCGGCGTAAAAGCTGCTGCTGGAGCCATACCCGCTGCTGAATACCGCCTCGGTGACGCTCTCTTCCTGCTGCAGGTTGGCTTGCAGGCGTTCCAGGCGGGTCTGGTCGTAATACTGGCGTGGAGTGACGCCCACCCACTGCCGGAACAACCGGTGGAAGTAATACGGGCTTAACCCGGCCTGTTGCGCCAGCTCGGCCAGCCGCGGCGGGCTATCCGCAGCCCGGATGGTCTCACAGGCGGCGATCAACGCCTGGCGATGAGGGAATTCATCCTGCGCCAGGCGGGGCGTGCAGCGTTTGCAGGCTCGAAATCCGGCGGCTTCGGCTTCCTGCCAGCGATTGTAAAAGCGCACGTTCTGGCGTTTGGGCAGCCGGGAGCGGCACCCGGGGCGGCAGTAAATGCCCGTAGTGGTCACCGCGTAGACAAAATCGGCGGTCAGTTGCGGTTTGCGCTGTTTCAAAGCCTGCCAGCGAGTTTCGTCCAGGCCGCTCAGTTCGTAAGTGAGGTTAATTACCATGGTTTGGCTCCTTCCTGTAATGGTCACAGGATAACAAACCCGGTTGCGCCTGTCTATCGGAATCTTGCTCTGTAATTTTACCCCCCAACACCTATCAATCTTGTTGGGATAATTTATTTGACCCGACTCATCGTTATAATCAAAGGGGAACTCCAGCAAGAAATGAGAACGGCGGTATGACCCAATTGATTGCGGTCGCCAATCTTAAGGGCGGGGTGGCAAAAACCACCACCACGGCCTCGCTCGCCGGCGCACTGGTTGAACGCGGCTTGAAGGTGCTGGCGGTGGACCTGGACGCCCAGGCCAACCTGACCTCCGCCCTGGGCGGCGTCACCACCCAATCCACCGCCGTGGATGTTTTCTTCGACTGGCAGCCGCTCCACGCCGTCGCCCAGCCCACCCGGGTTAAAAACCTGCACCTGGTCGCCTCGCACCCCGACCTGGCGCTGGCCGAACGTTTTCTGCCGGTGCGCACCAACTTCGAGAAGATCCTGCGCCAGTCCGCCCGGCAGGCGCAAGATTACGACTATATCGTCATGGATTGCCCGCCGTTCCTCGGCTCGGTCACTCTCAACGCCCTGAACGCCGCCAACCTGCTGATCATCCCCACCATCCCCGAAATCTTCTCCTGGGAATCGCTGCGCAAGACCATCCATTACGCCGGCAAGGTGCGCGCCAGCTATAACCCCGGCCTGGTTTACCGGGTGCTGGTGGTGATGCTCGACGCCCGCCTGCGCATTCACCGGGAAATCACCGAACAATATCACTTCCGTTTTGGCGACCTGCTTTACGCCAGCCAGATTCAGGTGGATACCCGCCTGCGTGAAAGCGCCGTGACCGGACTGCCGGTGAACGTTTACGCCCCCCAGACGCGCAGCGCTGACCAGTACCGCAGTTTAGCGAAGGAGATATGTGAAAATGAGCGCCAGGGACTTTTCTCACCAGTTAGGGAGCAGGATATCGAGCTCTCAGGCTGAGGCCGCCGAGACTTTCGAAGCCATCAGCCAGCCGGCCAATGGTTGGACCTGGACCTGCGATGCACGCGGGCGGTTTACATATTGCAGCCCGGAAGTGGAATCCGCCCTCGGCGTGCCGGCGGCGGCGATGATCGGTAAGCGCCTGGCTGAATTCCAGCTTGCCCCGGCCTCGGCGGAGGTTCTGCAGCAAACCCTGCTCGATCTTTTCGACCACCCCGTTTTCCCCAGCGAAACCCCGGTAACCTACCTGGATAACCGCGGCGAGACCCTGGCTGCCCAACTGATCTTCATCGGCCCCGACCGCGGCAATCCCCTGGGCGGCTGGCGCGGCTTCACCCAGGTGCGGGCCGAGGCGGAAGCCCCGCCCATCCCGGTGACCGGCGAGCTAGCGGAAGTAGAAACCGAATCGCCGCCGGTAACCCACAGTTATGCAGAAGCCCTGCCCACCCTGCAGGTCGCCTACCAGGAAAGCGACTATATGGAAGCCAGCCAGAATCTGCGCGAACAGCTCGAACGCCTGCGCTGCCTGGCTGCCGGCGTGGTCAGCGCCCGCTACAGCCGCATCCACAGTCTGTCCAGCATCACCCACGAAGACGACCGCCAGCATCCCCTGCCGGATAAAAGTTACCTGCTCGGGCGCGAAGTCACCCATTACCCCAAAATTACCGTATTCACCTTCAAACATCGCCTGGAATGGGGGGATAAGCTGGAACCCACCCCGGCGGAAAAACGCCTGCTCGAAGACAAACGCCACGCCGCCGGTTTGCTCAGCCGGCTCGGACGCGCTTCGGCGCCCAAAGCCATCCTGCTGGAGCGTAAATCCTGGGTGGATATTCAATTGCGCATTGAAAATGGGGGCGGCAACCAGCTCACCATCTCGCAGGCCGGCGGCGCCGGTGAAATGTTGATCGATGTGCTCGATATTCTGCTCAACGAGCCGGACAGCCTGCTGCCGATCCTCAGCCTGGCGCTGCGCCATCCCCAGAAAAGCGAAACCTGGGCCTACCGCGGCCGCGATTACCTGATCGCAGACTGATCGTTATCCCGCCACCCAAAATCCACACCGGCCAAAAATGGAATCTGGAGTGCACAGGCTTGCCTGTGCGCCTTAAGCGGAGCCCTCCAGGAGCAGCTCTTACGTCTAAATCGGAAAGCGGAAGTTCAACCGCGGCCGGCGCTGGGGATAAAAATCCGGCGCCCGTTTCGGGCGCAGAATCGCCGCCAGCAGCACCACCCCCGCCACCCACAGCAGGACCCCCATCCCGCAGCCGAGCAGCAGGCTCACTTCGGCCAGCGTCTCCCCCAGGTTAGCGAGCACATACCCGAGCAGCAACGACAGCCCAAACGCAAAACCCGTCCAGACCCGCACCAGTATATAGTACATGGTATCCTCCCTGTTTGAGCTTCCGCCAGGGAAATTGGGCGAAGGGCGAACCTGGCGAAAACCCGGGGCTGTTGCGGAAATTCCGCAGAGCCAGAATATGGGTAATCCGGCGTAAAGTACAACTGGCAAACCGCTGAAAACGACACCCGAAATGGTTAAGTACCTTCCCGCGATTTGCTAATATCCTGACGGTAGAGATACAAGTTTTGTTCCAGATACCCCCACCGGACAGGCGTTAATTCCATTATCGCAAAACAAAAAGCCGGCTGCCATAACAAAAGCAATACAAAAATGTTAGGAAAACCGTTATAATTCCCCCAACGCCCCCGTAGCTCAATTGGACAGAGCACTTGACTTCGGATCAAGGGGTTGTGGGTTCAAATCCTGCCGGGGGCGCCT
>JAGUYX010000065.1 GCA_020061145.1 Anaerolineales bacterium
TGGACAGTGCCCCACCAGGTCAGGCGTTCTCTACCACCTGGCGGCAGCGAAAACGTGTGCTCGCCTGCAGCGGGGTCATCCAGGGTCAATCCCTGCACCTGCAGACCTGCTTCGATCTCCAGAGACTGATCCGTATTGTTTTGCACGACCGCAGCCAGTTGAACGTGGTCCCCTACAACCAGAAAACGCGGCGTCACCGGGCGAACCAGCAGAGATTTTGTAGACAATAAATCCACCACCGCCTCGCCAACCCGCGTATCGAGGTCGAGTCCACGCACGCGCACTTCCCAGGTGGTCAGGTTATCCGGCAATACAACTTCTACCCGCGCCCGTCCCTGCGCGTCGGTCTGGATGGAGCCCTCCCAATAGGCGGTGTCTTTATAATTCTGGCGAACCGGGAAGGTATACATGGGCGACTCACCGCCGCCGCCTCTGCCATCCGGACCGGGAACGCCGGCAGCGGCATAGATCGCCAAAGAAAAAGCGGTACGCACGCCCAAGGGCTGGTTACCATAAAAAGCCTGATCGATCGGTCTGGTTAACGTCTCAGCCAATGCCAAAACAGCCTTATCCACCACCGAGAGTGAAAATTCTCCCTGAACCGGCTGGTTTTGATGATCCAGCACCAGAATATCAAACGTTACCGTCCCGCCGGGGGATGATTGCTGAGGCTGGCTGGTGATCAGCACGTTCAGTAATTTCTCGACCGGGGAAACAGGTATATTCAACAAGCCATAACGATATTCCGTTCCGGAAAGCATAAGCACATTCAGGTAAACATTGGGAGCATCGTCGGCAGATAGAGGCAACTCGTAATCCAGGCCGCTCTCCGGAATCATCACCGTTTCATAGCGCAGGATAGTCCCGCGTTCAACGCTGATCAAGGCAGGCGCAGGACGACCTAAAGGATTCGGTATCAAAATTTGAGCACGGTCGCCAGGCTGGTATTCCTGCCGGTCGGGGATCAGTTCCAGGCTATTGTCCGGTGTTTGGGGCCAGATTGCGTCCCCTTCCCCGCCCACCCAGAGATAGATATCGGTGCGTGCTCCGCCGGCGGCAGCCGTCAGGCGATAGACTCCGGGTTGGGGAGGGGTGAAATCGAGGTTCTCTTTGCCGTTGTTTTGCGTTTGCAAAGTGATTTCATCGATCAACCTGGCCTCTTCTGTGTAAACCGGAAAACCAAAATAATCCAGATTATCGCCCGGCAAATATGTGATTTCGTAAAAGCGGACAACTGTGTCTACGTTTCCCACAGGCTGATGTTCCCAATCCATAGAGAAGAGCTCAAAGGCGGTAACCTCTCCTGCCCGCGCAGCCCAGCTTTGTGGACGAACAGCAAGATAAAGCGGAGCAGGGTGAACCACAAACTGGTCACGGGCGGTGACAGGCAAACCGGTTTCATCGGTTGCGGTTACTTCCAGGGTGTATTTCCAGGTTTGTCCTTCTGCGTCTTGAAAATCCGCCTGAGGCGGAAGATCCAGCGTAAAACGCCCATTGGCATCGGTGGTTCCACTACCACGTATCTGTCCCTGACCAAATGGCGCCTCGCTATCCATAAATCCCTGGTTGAACAGCCCCGTCAAACGGGGACCAACCTGATAACCTGGCTCCCAGACAAACTCGGTTTGAGGGGTCAGCGTCCACTCCAACTCAATATTGGCAGCCTGCGGACCAAAATAGTAGGCGGCCTGAATGGCAGCGGTTTGCGATTCGCCTGCCAGAATTTCTGGGCGGGCAAACTCTACCTGTAGTTGGATCTCCGGCTGGCGATATTCTGCAACCACGAATCCAACCGAGCCGAGGGGGGGATTTTCTTCAGCCGAGATCTGGTAATATCCCGGGGCTGCGCCTTCGGGAATTAAAAATTCTCCTTCCAGCGTACCGTAAACCGAAAGCTGTAATTCCTGCTGGTTTATCGCCTCATAATTGGCATCTTTTAAATACACCGTCAGGCTGTCGAAATCAGGCATGGAATAACGCCCATTAAACGTCTGGCGCACAATGCCGCGAAAGAAAACCGTTTGTCCGGGACGATATATCGGGCGGTCGGAATACAGGTAGACGGTTGGATGGGGTGGACGGTAATCGCCGCTTACGCCTATGCGATATAACAGCGCATACGGCTGCCAATCTGTCTGGCCAATGGCATAATCCGGGCTTCCCGGCTCACCCACTTCCACCAGGCTGGGTCCATCGCGAACAATCGGAGTTGAAAGATCCGCCAGGAAAAGACCCTCTTCATCGGTCTCACCTTGTACAGCCAATGCCCCATCTTGATCGTAGACTTTCACCACCTCTCCGACCACAGGTGAAGAATCGTCCATCCGGACCACCCAGACCAGCAAACGATCGGCGCTCAATTTATAGGTCAGATGTCTATTGCTAACGACCAGAAAAAACGGGGGTGGATTGGGTTCGCTGGCGGAACTTAGGCGCACATGGTAAATTCCTGGAGCAAGGGGGGCAGCGGCGTCATTAAAATGAAGATATTCCAGCCGGGTCTCATTTGGCGGCAGAGCGAGGGTAGTCGTATAGGTTATCGACTCAGGGGGGGAATAAGCCAGGCGTTCTTCATAGTTCTGGCTGTTCATCAGACGCAGGAAATCGGCAGTCGGAACTTCGCCATAGGTCAACGTAACCGAACTGAGATTCATCACACTGGCGGGCAAACCGGGTTCCTGGCTGGTGAGAAATAACTCGCTGGAAATATTGCTGGCAGGGATATTCAAAGCCGGGGGATAATCACCCGTTCGAAAGCGCAACACAAAAGGCACAGCCAGATTATCGCCCCAGCGATCCTCAAAATCGGCAGACAGGGTGAGTGTGTATTCCGTATCCGCAGCAAAACTGCCGCCAATATGTAATCCGCGTTCAGGCTCATACCAGGTGTACAGGTCGGCTACACCGGGGGATATCTGCACAAACGGGCTTGAACTCCGATTGGGCGGTGGTGGGCTGCTCAAATTAATCGCTACCTGCTCGCGGGGAGAAAGCGTCCCACCCGGCCCGGGTGTAGAGCCGAGAACGGCAAATTCCGGGTACGTCTGATAGCTGAAAACCAGATCTTCTCCGAGAGGCGTGCCTCCAGCGGATAAAGTGTTACTCGAAAGGGTTAATTGATAGGTCGTATTTCGTTGCAACAGACCTTCAGGCGTCAAAACGACCTCTAAAAAATCATCCGACCAATCCAGTCTGCCCGCTACCGGGCCGGATGGATTACTCAGGCGCAGGTTGGCAGCCACGCTTTCAGGATCCATGGGGTGATTGAAGATCAACTGAAAGGCCTCATCCAGGCCGACAAATCTGGGGTTATACGGGGAAATTCCGATTACTTTTGGCATATCCGTTGTGAAAGACCAGCGGGTGAAAGGTTCGCCTTTCCCGGCTGCTTCTCCACGCACACCCTCACCCCGTAAAGGAGCATCATCAAGACCGTGCAGGTCTGGAGTGATGATTACCTCGTAGGTAACCCCGCCGGCGAGAGCGCCTGCCGGAGTGAACGTATAGGTGCTGGTGTTGATCCACTCGCCGCGTCCCGGAACGGATGGCTCCAGCGCAAAAGCAACCGGCAGGTCTTCCGGGCCGGTCCCCAAAGCCACCACGGGTCGATTAAAAGCGGCGACAATGACGGAGGCTGCATTTACGTTCACAGAGCCGGGTACGGGCAACGCCTGGGACAGCTCCAAAAAACCCACCGTCTTGAAACGTAACTCAACCGGCTCGGGAAAACCTTCACCATTGGCAGCCTGGGCAGCAGTGCCAATGATGAAGGCAAAATCGCTGCCGGGTTCCAACATTTTATCGGGAAAGAATTGCAGGGTTAAATCGTCCAACCAATCCATCCGTCCAGATAGTCCCCCTGCGCCGGAAAGCGCCGCCTCAACGGAGGCGCGATCCATAGGCTGATTAAACTGAAGGAGTATCGGGCCATTGAGAGGCACTTCCCCACCGGGAGGCGGGTGTACAGCCAACAACGCTGGCGGCAGGTCAGTACGAGGCGTGGGGCTGGCCGCCGGGTGCCGGGTTGGGGGCGGCGAGGTGGGTGTGGGGGCTGCCTGCCTGATGAAGGGAATCGAACAGGAAAGCGCGGCGGCCAACAAAACCAAAATCAATAACCCTGGCAGAAGGGGAAATGGTTTACGCATAACAGGCTCCATGTTGAAAGAGCGACAAAAAAATATCGCACTGGCAAATTTGCCAGGCGCCGGGTGGCAAATTGCAGAGAAAATAATTGGCGTATAATTCAGACCAGGTACAGTATAAGCGTAAGAAGAATCCTGATCCCTGGATAACCGGTACCAGACAGGTCGCATTTAATATAGCATGAGAAGGGAAAATTCTCCAAGAACGATCCTGGTGGTGGACGATGATCGCAAAACGGTGGAGCTGATCCATCTTTACCTGGCGAACGAGGGCTACCAGGTGTTGCATGCCTATGATGGGCAAACTGCATTGCGCCTGGCGGGTAAAGAAAAACCGGATTTAATCGTCCTGGATTTAATGCTGCCCCAGATCGATGGTCTGGATATCTGCGACAGACTGTGTCAGGAAACCGATATTCCCATAATCATGGTAACTGCACGTGCAACGGAGGAAGACAAACTGGTCGGTCTGGAAACCGGCGCGGACGATTACATCACCAAGCCATTCAGCCCGCGGGAGCTGGTCGCCCGGATAAAAGCGGTTCTCCGGCGCACTCAATTACACAAAGAAGAACCCCTCCCGGATCAACGGATTGGCAAACTGGTCATCCATTATGCCCGGCATGAGGTTTCCCGTGGGGGGAGGACCATAAATTTGACCCCACGCGAGTTTCGCCTGCTGGTTACCCTGGCGAGCCAACCGGGACGGGCTTTTTCACGCCAGGAACTGCTCAGGCTGGCGTTTGGGATGGACTTCGATGGACTCGATCGCACTGTGGATGTTCACATGATGAATTTGCGGAGAAAGATCGAGCCTGATCCATCCAACCCGTATTATCTGCGCACCGTTTACGGGATCGGTTATAAGCTGGTGGATGGCTCCAATGGTGCATAGCCTGCGTTTCCGTTTATTGCTCATGTTCAGCATGGTGGTGCTGGTAGCCCTGGGAACGGTAGCCATCCTGGCGATACGCGCCACCACGACAGAATATGAACGCGCCGTAGCGGGGATCATCAATTATCGCTATTTTGATATCAATGCCAAAGCCGAGGCTATTCAAAAGGCAATTTACCTGCACGCAGGCGAACGCACCGTCTGGGAATCGATGCAGCAATTGATCGAACGGATTTCCGCCACATCTCGCACCCGTATCGTTCTGGCCGATCTGGAGGGTAAGGTTTATGCCGATTCCAGCGGGCGGATGGTCGGCGAAACAATCAATACCAACCTGTCCAAACCCTTTGCTGCCTTTCTAATCGAAAAGGTTGTGATCCTGGCTTACGCTGAACCGGTGGATACACCCCAACTCGTGCTGGCTCAACAGCAATTTACCCAATCGGTCAACCGCTCTCTGCTCCTGGCGATATTTGCCGCTTCGCTGGTAGCCATTTTGCTGACCTTAATTATGTCTAAAAGCATTTTACGCCCGGTGGAAGCGTTAATCAAAGTGGCGCGCAAAATGGAGAAGGGCGACCTCAGCCAGCGGGTCGAACATACTTCCCGTGGCGAGTTAGGCGAGCTGGCAAAGGCTTTTAATGCCATGGCAGATGGGCTGCAACGCCTGGAGCAATTACGACGCAACATGGTCACCGATGTGGCTCACGAATTACGCACACCACTGTCGAACATTCGCGGTTACCTGGAAGCCATGCGGGACAGGCTGATCGAGCCCACCCCGGAAATGATCGAATCCCTGCATGAAGAAGCGCTTTTGCTGCAACAATTGGTGAACGATTTACAGGAACTGGCGCTGGCTGAAGCAGGGCAGATGATGCTCACCCTGGAACCCGTGGAATTGCCCGAACTGGTGGAAAAAACCCTCCTGGCTTTGCACCCTCAAATCCAGGCCAAAAACCTGGCTGTGGAACCTTCTTTTGACCCGCACCTGGAACCCATACACGCCGATTACCGGCGGTTGAACCAGGTACTTCGAAATTTGTTGATCAACGCCATCCGCTACACCCCTCCCGGTGGGACGATCCGTATCGTCGCCACGCGTCATGATTCCCAGGTGGAGGTGCGCGTGCAGGATAGTGGCATCGGGATTGCACCGGAACATTTACCCTATGTGTTTGAGCGCTTTTACCGGGTAGATCACTCGCGGGCACGAACTACCGGCGGCGCAGGCTTGGGACTGGCGATCGTCAAACAGCTGGTGCAGGCGCAAGGAGGCAGAGTGGATGTGGATAGCCAGGTTGGAAAAGGAACTACATTTATATTCACCCTCCCGATCACACAATCCTTATCCTTGAGCGGAGATGCCCTGAGTTAGGCATGTAAATAACCCGATAGCCGAATAAATTCGTTTCCATTCATGCAAAAAAACTCGACCAAACCCTCCACATTGCGTGTCCGCCTGCTGTATTGGTGGCGACGTTTGGTTGCTCCAATCACTCTGGAACGGCGCGGCGAGGTGCAAGCGCTATTGCGCCAGGCCAGCAAGCCCAATTTTGATTATTTCCTGCTGGTTTTGCTATCCTGCACCATTGCTACCCTGGGATTGCTGGTGGATTCGGCTGCAGTGATTATCGGCGCAATGCTCGTCGCCCCGTTAATGTCACCTATCATCGGTTTAGGCTTATCCTCCATTACCGGGGATGAGCGACTTCTGCGTGATTCAGCGATCTCGCTGGGGGTTGGTGCATTACTTGCGATCCTGCTGGCAGCTTTGATTACCTTCACCAACAGTTTGTTGCCCTTCGTCTATTTGCAGGAGCTGCCCGCGGAGGTACTGGCGCGCACACGCCCGTCCCCCATAGATCTCGGGATTGCTCTGGCGGGTGGGATTGCCGCAGCGTATGCCCTGGCACAACCTCATATCTCGGCTGCATTACCCGGGGTGGCGATCGCCACTGCCCTGATGCCGCCCTTGTGTACTATCGGGGTAGGCCTGGCGTCTGACTCTCTGGAAGTGGCATTTGGGGCGCTGTTGTTATTCCTGACCAATGCCGTGACCATTGCCTTTGCTTCGATTCTGGTGTTTTTTGCCCTGGGATTCAGCGCCAATATCCGCGAACGACTGAGCAGAGCGGAGGGGATTCCACGTGGCTTACGCATTTCCGCGGGACTGACCGCCATTTTGCTGATCCCTCTGGCTTACTACAGCATCACCTTTGTGCAGGAAGCGGCAGACAACCGCATTATTAATGATGTTGTGGCGCAGGAAGTCAGGAACTTCAGCAACGCCGACCTGGTCGAATTAAACTACACGCGCCGCCAGACCAGCCTGGGGGAAACATTTCTGGACATGAACATCACCGTACGGACCAGTAAGGCTCTCCAACTGGCTGAGGTGCGCGAGCTGCAACGGCGGATCACTACCGGCCTGGCTCAAGCCGGGCTGCGAAAGCCGGGTGGCGTGGCTATTGTGGTGAATCAGATCATTGCCGAACGGCTCGATCCATTGGTTCCACCCACAACAACTCCCACTCCCAGCCCGACCCCCACGTTTACACCGGGACCCAGCCCAACCGCCACTCCAAGCCCCCTGCCAACCAGCACGCGGACGCCGACTCCGACCGAAACTTATACACCTACCGCCACAGCCACAGCAACCTCTACCCCCACTGGTACGCCTACTCCTGCAGGCGCACTTATTCAGCGAATTCAATCGCCCAACCTGGAGCTGGTACAGTTCCCAGGTGGCCCGGTGATTGCAACATTACGGAATAATCAGGTATTGACGGTCCTGCACGAGCGGGAGATTTATGCCGGGTTGGTGTGGATCAAAGTTCAGGATGCGGATGGTCGTATTGGTTGGGTGCCGGAAATCTTCATTTTATACTTCACCCCAACCGCAACATCCAGCCCCACACCAACGGCAACAGCTACCGCAGAACCTGTACCGCCGACCGCAACACCTTGAGGCAAACCCGAGGTTAAAAAAGGATCCAGAGACATACAGGATTCTTACATGCGTCTTACACGCTGCTAATATGCTGGAATAGCCGGAATGTTATAATGTTTTTGACGACCACCAGCGATTTCAAGGTCGTTAAGGAAGGAAACGATCTATTATGATGCGTTTTGATCGGTTTACGGAAAGAGCACAGGAAGCAGCCCAACGCGCAGCTGAAATCATCCAGCGCTATGGGCATAACCAGATTGATACCGAACACATTTTACTGGCGCTGATTGAACAACCTCAGGGTGTGATCTCCCAGATTCTGGAATATCTGAAAATCGAGACCGAGTCCCTGACTGAGCGCCTCGATTATATTCTGCGTACCAGCCCAAAGGCGAATATCTTCGGGGGTGGCGCAGGGCAGATCTTTATCACCCCGCGTGTCAAACGGATTATCGACCTGGCAAATGAAGAAGCCAATCGTCTGCGAGATGAATATATTTCTACCGAGCACATTTTCCTGGCAATCCTGAGTGAACGCAGCACTCCTGCGGCGCGTTTATTGGAAGGCGCGGGGGTAACACGTGAGCGTGTTTACGAAGCCATCCAGCAAATTCGCGGCGGGCAACGGGTTACCGACCCGCATGCCGAGGCGCGCTACCGGACGCTGGAAAAATTTTCCCACGACCTGGTGCAGAGTGCCCGCGAAGGCAAACTGGACCCGGTAATCGGACGGGACAGCGAAATCCTGCGGGTGATCCAGATTTTATGCCGGCGCACAAAGAACAACCCGGTGCTGATTGGTGAGGCAGGCGTTGGCAAAACCGCCATCGTCGAGGGGTTGGCGCAAAAAATCGCCTCCAATGACGTGCCGGAATTGCTGATCGGCAAACGTATTCTTTCTCTCGACCTGGGCGCCATGATTGCCGGTTCGCGCTTCCGTGGCGAATTTGAGGAGCGCCTGAAAGCCACGATAGAAGAAGTCAAACGCGCCGAGGGCGAAATCATCCTCTTTATCGATGAACTGCACACCGTGGTGGGAGCCGGCGCAGCACAAGGAGCCATGGATGCTTCCAATATGCTCAAACCGGCACTGGCACGCGGCGAGCTGCAGTGTGTTGGCGCCACCACCCTGGATGAATACCACAAGCATATCGAAAAAGACGCGGCCCTCGAACGTCGTTTCGCACCCGTGTACGTGGAAGAACCCAGTGTAGATGACACCATTAAGATGCTGTATGGTCTGCGCGATCGCTACGAGGCGCACCACAAAGTGCGTTTTGCAGACGAAGCCCTTGCTGCGGCTGCCCATTTATCCGACCGCTACGTCACCGAGCGCCACCTGCCGGACAAAGCCATCGATCTGATTGACGAAGCGGCGGCCAAACTGCGGGTGGCTTTATATTCCTTGCCGCCCGAACTCAAAGATATGAAGAGCGAAATCGACCGGCTGGCAGCCGAAGAAGAGCAGGCCGGCCTGGAGCGGGATTACGAACGCGCCGCGCAAAAGAAGGCCGAACGCCTGCGCCTGGAAACCGAATTCAACAAACTGCGCGACAACTGGGAAGTAGATCACCAGCTGGATGATGTGGTGGAGGAATCGGATATTGCCGAGGTGGTTCACCAATGGACCGGCATCCCGGTCAGCCAGATGATGGAAACCGAAGCTCAAAAGCTGCTGCATATGGAGGATCGCCTGCGGGAACGTGTGCGCGGCCAGGATGAAGCGATTAATGTTATTTCAGATGCCATCCGCCGTTCACGCTCCGGTCTGAAGGATCCCCGCCGCCCGATTGGCTCGTTTATATTTATCGGCCCGTCAGGTGTGGGTAAAACCCTGCTGGCGAAGGCGCTGGCGGAATTCATGTTCGACGATGAAGACGCCCTGGTGCGAATTGACATGAGCGAATACCGTGAACAGCACACTGTTTCACGACTGTTTGGCGCGCCTCCGGGTTATGTAGGTTATGAAGAAGGTGGTCAGCTCACGGAAGCCGTGCGCCGGCGCCCCTACCGGGTGATTCTATTCGATGAGATCGAAAAAGCCCACCCGGAAGTGTGGAATGCGCTTTTGCAGATTCTGGATGATGGCCGGCTGACGGATGGCCAGGGTCGGGTGGTGAACTTCCGCAACACAGTACTGATCATGACCAGCAACCTGGGTACGGAGTATGTCAAACAATCCGGCAGCCTGGGATTCTTGCAGCCGACTGCAGACGCAGAAGTGGTTCAGGCGAATAAAAAAATCGAAAGCGCTCTGAAGAGCACCTTCCGCCCGGAATTCCTCAACCGGATCGATGAGATCATCACCTTCTCGCCGCTGGATATCGAGCAGATGCGCGAAATCGTGGATCTGGAGATGAAAGAGGTACAGCAGCGCTTGAGCGAGTTCGATCTGAACGTGGTGCTGACAGACGCGGCGCGCAACTGGCTGGCAGAAGTGGGTTATGATCCTAACTTTGGCGCGCGTCCCTTACGCCGTGCGCTTCAAAAACATGTAGAGAGCCCATTGTCGATCCGCCTGCTTTCCGGAGATTTCCAGCGTGGCGCGACCATTCAGGTGGATGTCGGAGACGAAGGACTGATTTTCCGCAGCGAAAAGGAAACTAAAACCCGCAAAACTAAAGATGAAATTCAAGCGGAAATTCCCGCTGATTCGGTAAACGCCTGAAATATCCCCGCTTTATCGCGTACCTGGCAGCCCCGGTTGAACAACCGGGGCTGTTTGTGTACTTCGTCATTTTTTGCCCTGATAAATGTCTGAGCAATCGGGATGTTTGCCACTATCCGAAGCGGCCAGTTTATTTTAGATTATTAAAATCAGCAGTAGAGACGTTTTTAAGCTCACCTGTTGTCCGTTCTGATGCGCTCGAATTTCCGAACGCCCGCTGCCAGATGCCTGGAAAATCGATAGACAGCCTGGAGGACCGAATTGTTTTCCAATCGACTCAGGCGCACGGTCTATCAATAAAACTACACGGTTGCCTGTCTTCGTAGATATGTCTGAAACTACTTTGCTCGACCACATCGCGATATTTGCTGAATTAGAGCCGGCTACCCGTGAACTGCTAACGCCTTTGTTCACCCGCTGCCAGGCGACTGCAGGAACGACCATCTTTACCCAGAATGCGCCTGCTGACTGTTTTTTTATCCTGCTGACTGGCGAAGTACTCATCCGCTTCAAACCCTATGATGGTGAAGAGTTGACGGTCTCGCGGATTCTCCCAGGCGGTATTTTTGGCTGGTCGGCTGTCCTGGGCAATCCACACTACACAGCCAGTGCAATCTCTGAAAACGCATGCCAGATGGTCAGCATGCGCGGGGCTGATTTACACCGGTTGTGCCACGACCAACCGGCTATCGGCAGCCAGATTCTCGGTGTACTCGCCAGCGCTGCCGGGGAAAATTACAGCAACGCGCACACACAGGTGATTGCTCTGTTAGAATATGGGGTGTGTAATTCGGATGAGACCAGGAGAAAACAGCATGGCAACGCCAGCAGATAAACAATATTCTCAGGAGGAACGCCTGCAAAGTCTGATCGACCAGATCAGCGCCTATATCGAGCATTATCATGGAGGCTCGGTGAAAATGATGGGGTTCGACGGAAAAATTGTCAAGGTTCGCCTGGGAGGCGCCTGCGAAGGTTGTGAATTATTACCCAGCACTTTAAAAGGCTGGGTAGAAGGTACAGTTCGCCAGTTTTTTCCGGAAATAGAACGGGTAGAAGCCATCGAAGGCTAATAGCCGATCCGGACAGAGGGATTTTTCACCCCGGAATGCAAGGTTTGCTCCGGGGTTTTTTCTATTTAATTGCTGGAGTGGATTTTTCTCTATATAATGATCTGGAAAAACTTGCAGGTATCGTTTGCGTTGAGCCTGCAATCAGACCAAGACGGAGGTTATTTCAATGTACATGGTCATGTTTGTGCTGGATAACCCGAACCCACTGGATACGATGTTAGACGCCTGGCATGCAGCCGGGGTAAGCGGGACCATGATCATCGAAAGCACCGGCATCAACCGGCGACGGAGCGCCCGGCAGCGGCCGGGTTTATCGGCGCTACGTTAATCGCCATTACCACCTCCCTCCCCGAAATGGTCGCGACGATCTCTGCGGTACGTATGGGTGCCTATGATATGGCGGTGGGTAATCTGTTTGGAAGCAATATTTTTAACATGTTCGCCCTGGCGCTGGCCGATGTAATGTATACGGATGGTCTTTTTCTGGGTGCGATCGACACTTCTTTCGCTATCGCCGGCCTATTAGGCCTGGTTCTGACCAGCCTGGGGTTGATTGGCAACCTGGCGCGGGTGGAAAGGCGCCTGTGGTTTGTAGAAATCGATGCATTGCTGATCATTCTGGGTTATCTGGCGGGCATGTACCTGCTCTTCGCCCGAGGAGTCAGCATTTAATTTCTGCCGGGTAGATTCTCAAGGACTGCCATGCCGCCGGGCAGGAATACGTTACAATTCCGGCATGGATGCCGCCGAGTTCGTTTTTAAACCCCCACGCCGGGCAGGGCTGGCTTTTCAAGGGGCCAGTATTCTGCTGCTCATCGCTGCCAGCGTCTGGAATATCTGGCAAATGGCGGAGACGCAGCTTGGGCCGCTATTTATCCGCCACCTCTTGCTGGCGCTGGTATGTTTAGTTCCTTTGCCCCTCCTGGTTTACCGGCTGCGTGCCTTACAACGCGCCTCGTATACCCTGGCGCGAGATGGTATCCGTTTGCGCTGGGGGCTGCGGGCGGTAGATATCCCGATGGATCGGGTATTGTGGATCCGCTCGCGTGATGAAATTCGCACACCGTTTCCATTGCCACTCATCCGCTGGCCTGGGGGTATTTCCGGGCTCAGCCTGCGCGCACACCCCCGCATCGGGAGGGTAGAGTACATGGCGGCCACGCTCCATGGGATGGTCTATATCGGTACTGCGGAACGAGTGTATGCCATTTCACCGGAAAACAGCCTGGAATTTTTACAGGTGTACCGGCGGATGACCGAATTGGGTTCGCTCAGCCCGATCCAAAAACGCTCGGAATATCCCACATTTTTGCTCGCCGACTTCTGGCAGGCAAAACCAGCCCGTTTTCTTTTTCTGATTACCGCAGGATGCAGCCTGGTTTTGTTCGCCTGGGTAAGCCTGATCATTCCACAACGCCCGGGAGTATATCTGGGACCTGCGGGGTCAGCAACTGAAATATTACCATCCACGTCGTTGTTGTTATTTCCATTGCTCAACCTCGTTTTCCAGGCAATGGATTGGGGATTAGGACTGTTCTTTTTTCGTTATCCCTTCCGTCAGCCGCTGGCGTACCTGCTTTGGGGCAGCGGCATGTTAACTTCGATCTTTTTTTTGATCAGCGTTGGCCTGGTGCTGGGTCAGAGCTAGTTTTCCACACCCTGCCCACGTCTTTATCCACAGGATTGGCAGGTTATCCACAGATTAACCCGCTTTTATCCACAAATTCTCTTTTCATTCGGGAAATAATTTGCCAGAAATGATGCAACTTGGGATCGGATTATTGCTAGGGAGTCTGGTAGCCCTGGTCGCCTGGCGTCTGGGCAGCCTGTCCACCGGCGGAGCGATATTGGCTGCAATCACAGGCGGATTCATTTTTGGCCTGGGCGGCTGGGGCTGGGCAAGCCTGATGATCCTGTTTTTTGTCTCTTCCAGCCTGCTTTCGCAGCTCTTCTCGGGAAGGAAAAAATCCCTGTTGGATAAATTTTCCAAAGGTTCTCGCCGGGATGGAGGCCAGGTTCTGGCAAACGGCGGGGCCGGCGTTTTGCTGGTCGTGTTGCTGCAATTTTCCACCCAGGAAAACTTGCTCTGGATAGGATATGCAGGGGCAATGGCGGCGGTCACCGCGGATACCTGGGCTACCGAGCTGGGCGTATTGAACCGCCAATCCCCACGCCTGATCACCACGGGGAAGGCCGTTGAACCCGGCACTTCCGGAGCGATCAGCACCACCGGCACTCTGGCGGCAGTGGGGGGTGGGTTACTGATTGCCCTGGCTGCCTGGCTGTTCACACCATCCCTGACCGGCAGGCTGCTGATCATCATCCCGCTCGCCGGGGTGCTGGGCTCTTTCAGCGACTCGCTGCTGGGGGCGACCTGGCAGGCAATCTATTATTGCCCACATTGCGCCAAACAAACCGAACGCCACCCTTTGCATAGCTGCGGCACCCCCACGCGCCTGCACAAAGGCTGGCGCTGGTTGAGCAATGACCGGGTGAACCTGGTTTGTTCGCTGGTGGGGGCGCTGGCTGCCATGCTGCTGTGGACTATAATGTAAGCTCGCTTTTTTTGGAGAAAAATGCCAGTATGAAACTTTTCAACACTGCCCCCCATAACATCCTTCGCCAACTGGATGGTCAGCTCGTATTACGCCGCGCCACTCCAGACGATACCGAACGCCTGGTGGAATTTAACAGCCGCGTGCACAGCGACGATGGCTGGGAATCTCCATTTGAACCGGTTGGCGCCTGGGTACGTGATCTGATGACCAAGCAACACCCCACCTTCCGACCAGAGATGTTCACCATCGTGGAGGATATGCAGAGCGGGGATATCGTCTCGTCATTGAACACTATCCCCCAAACCTGGACATATGCAGGGATTCCGCTGGAAGTGGGACGACCCGAGCTGGTGGGCACCCACCCGGAATATCGTCATCGGGGTCTGATTCGCGCCCAATTCGATGAAATTCATCGTTGGGGAACCGAAAGAGGCGAATTGATGCAGGTTATCACCGGCATCCCTTTTTATTACCGCCTGTTTGGCTACGAAATGGCGATCAACCTGGGGGGTGGGCGAACGGGATATCCGGTTCATGTGCCGAAGCTAAAAGATGACGAAGCGGAGACTTACCGCATTCGACCGGCGCAAAAAAGCGACCTGCCTTTCATCCAGGAAGTCTATCTGCGAGGCGCATCACGTTCTCTGTTGAGCTGTGTGCGCGATCAGGCGATGTGGGAATATGAGCTCGAGGGACATTCCGAAGCCAGCGTCAACGGGCGCGCCTTATGCGTGATCGAACGTCACGACAACCACGAAGCCGTCGGTTATCTGGCCCACCCGCGTATGTTATGGGGACCCACCATGGCAGTCAACCATTACGAGCTGAAAACAGGCGTCTCCTGGTTGGAGGCCACCCCGGCGGTCATACGATATATATTTCAGACAGGGGAAGAGTACGCAGCACAAAAAGAGCAGAAATGTGAGGCGTTTACATTTTCCCTGGGCGCCGAACATCCAGCATACGACGCCATGCTGGATAAATTGCCGCGCAAATATGAGCCGTACGCCTATTACGTGCGCGTACCCGACCTGGCAGCCTTTCTGAAACACATCCAGCCTGTCCTGGAAGAACGCCTGGCAAATTCGATCGCAGTAGGATACAACGGCGAGCTGAAATTATCTTTTTATCGCCACGGGTTGCGCCTGGCCTTTGAAAACGGGAGCATCACGACCATTGAAAACTGGACGCCGGCACCACACGGACAATCCGGAGATGCAATTTTCCAGCGGCTGACCTTCTTACAGTTGCTCTTCGGTTATCGATCGCTGGAAGAGCTGGAGTGGGCCTTCCCGGATGTGGCTCACCGCGGGGATGCGGCGCGGGTGCTGCTGAATGCCCTGTTCCCCAAACAAAACTCAGACGTGTGGGGGGTTTGTTAGCAATTCAGGCGAGATTGCTGTCCACCATCTGTTGTAATCTCTGGTAATGCGGTGTTCTGGCGAATTCCTGCAGCCGTTGGATGCGGCGGATGAGTAACGGGTGGGTGGAGAAGATTTCTCCCAGCACGTTTAATGGATTGTCATCTTCGGCATCCAGGCGAGACATCACCAGAGACCATTCGTCCTGGGAAAGGTGACGGTCGGGATAAACCAGCTTGACCATGGCAGAAATGGCTTTTTCCAGGCTGCCGCAGGCCAGCAAACCGGCACGATCGGCAGAATATTCACAGGCGCGGTTCCAACCACGAAATATCAACGCCAGAAAAGTGGAAATAAAAAGCGAGCTGGGAACCCCAGCCAGTCCACCGATCAGCGAATTCAACCAGGTATGGCCCAGGCGGACATGGCCCATTTCATGACCAATGACGAAGCGCAGCTCGTCCGGGTCCATTACCTGGAGCAGCGGTGAATAGAGCACCACCACACGGGGCGATTCAAGCCCAAAGGTATAGGCATTCATGGCGTCGTTCTGCACTACATAAACACGCAGGTCTCCGGGCTGCAGGCGCTGCTGGCAGATCTCGATCTGGCGCCATAAATTTGGCGAAGAAGCCGGCGCAACGGGGTAGGCGCGTTGCATCAGGCTGTGATGATGGGCGCGCGTGGCAGAGTAGGAAAATAAAAAAGCTGCCAGGACAAACAGCAGGCTGGAACACAGTGTGATGATCGCGGAAAACCCCACCACCAGTGCCAGCACACTGAGGGTGAATATAAAAACCAGCGTTTCACCCGAATAGCGGTAGGCGGAGGTGCTGACCTTAGCCGCCACGTTTCATTTCCACTTTCAGGTTTTCAATCGCCTCGACCGGTGTGGGATCCACGCCATAAGCCATTGCCAGGTAATAGGCGGTGTAATCGCCAAAATGCAGGGCTGTCCACAGGTGCGCCAGGCGGGTATCCCCGCTGGCGTCGATAAAATCGGTATTAAGCCCTTCGAGCATAAAACCCTGCTTGGTCAGGTTGGTGCGCAACAAATTGCGGGGATGGTATGAAGGAGCGCGCAAAAAGATCATGGATACTTTGCCCAGCTCGGTTTCGGGGTTCAACACGCCAGCCAGGGTGTTATGATCCCCCTCGGGCAAGGCTTCGAACGCCGCCACAGCCTTGGCGACTTCGTTAATCTGGCCTTTCCAGCGGCGGGCAACCGGCTCGAGAATATCCGCCCCAAAGACGACCACAAAACGATCGATCATTTGCCCGGCCATACGCTTGGCGGGGTTATCCACATCCGGCACTTCAGCGCGCAGGTCGTTTTGCTGGTCACGCATGGCCGTTATTGCCGAGATGAGCTCAGCCTGCGGGTCTGGAAGCAGAGACAGGCGCGCCAGAACACCCAGTAAAAGACCAAATGAAAAGCCAACCGCAGCCCGGGGTTGACCCTTATGTGTGAAGCGCCATAAAGCGGTCCCGTTTTCATCAGCCAGGGCTGCCAGGCGACCACCGGTTGTGACCGCCAGGATCTGGCAGCCGCGTTGCAGGGCTTCTTCGCAGGCAGAAAGCGTTTCTTCAGTATTACCGGAGTGAGAAGAAGCAATCAGGAGAGTCTCTGTACCCGTAGCCCAGGCCGGCAACCCGTAATTGCGCCACACGAAAACTGGCACCGGACATACCGGCGCCGCGTAGGCTGCCAGGAGATCTGCGCCGATAGCGGACCCACCCATACCGGCGATCAAGATGTGGCGAATGCCCTGGAAAGCTGGCAAAGGCAGGCGCTTCGATAATTCCCAGGCGGCCTCCAGCTGATCTGGGAGGGAATCGATCTCGCCAAGCATATTGTGCGGGTCCAGGCGGGTGAAAACGCCGATATCATTCAGCTCCATGGCTTGCTCCTTTCAGCCTGCAGTCAAGATTGTGGGGATCAGATAGATTTGTGCTTGAGCTCCA
>JAGUYX010000060.1 GCA_020061145.1 Anaerolineales bacterium
GCCCAATACCAGGATTGGGGTGGTGATCCCCATTTCGCGCAGCAGAATACCTTCTTCCAGGACCGCCACGCCCAGATAGTCCGCCCCCCATTTAACGACATGCCGGGCAACCTCCGGCATTCCATGCCCGTAGGCGTTGGCTTTCAGGATCGCCATGAACTTCGCCGGCGCCACCTTTTCCTTAATTGCCAGGAAATTGTGGTGCAGGCGCTCGAGGTTTATTTCGGCGAAGGTTGGACGGATGGTGCCATTCGTGGTTATAGTGGCCTGGTTGATCGACTGCATGGCAGAAATTGTAACCCAAAAAAGTCTGATATGGTTTGTGCGACCCGGGTAATATCAAGATCTAAAACTGGCTGAACGATGTCCCGACTACTATGGTACGGAAAGCAACGGGGCGATTGACCACCACGGTCAGGGCATCTCAGCCGGGAAAATCATAATTTGCCAGCAGAAAGTCACCAGAACGCTGTTGTTCAATGACATGTCAAAGGCGACTATATGCGATAGTGACATCAGGGCCAGACGGCATAGAGAAACAATCCGGCTGTAAATCCCCCCATGACCAGGCGATTGATCAAAAAACGCCAGTTGATCAAGCGATATTGCAGGTGCTTGAAAAAGCCTGAACGAGGCACAGGCTGATTCTACTCCCGAAAATATTTTCTTGCTCAGGTAGTCAGGGAGAAAACAGTCGGAAACTCACGGGTTATAAATCCCGGCGAGAAAAGAGGTACATCGCCACGCCCAGCGCCAGGAGGGTGAGCAAAACGGCGTACAGGATCATGTACACGCTGGGCACCGATGTCGTGGACGTCCACGGCGAGAAACCAAACGCGCTGACCACGGGAGAGCGCATTTCATAAGCCGCACGCCGCCACAGAGCTTCGCTGGGCAGGATCAGGCTGCTGATAATGCCAATCTGAACTGCGGACGGATTTTGCATCAGGCTGCCAAATTGCTCGATCCAGCCGCCTACAAATGCCACCCCATATAGCCCGAACACCAGCACCCCATTGGCCAGCGTGGATAAAAACGTACCCCCCAGCAGGGAAATCGATAAAAGCATCACCCCATTTAACCAGATCAGGCTCAACCCGCTGGCGAAATTCGGGATGGTATAGTCTCCAATCCACCCTCCCAGCAAAGCCACTCCGCCTGCCATCAGGGATACATACACACTGAGCATCAATACAAACCCAAGCCATTTTCCCGCCACCACTTCCCAGCGCCGGATGGGCTTGGAAACGATGGTGTGGATGGTACCCGAGGCGATTTCGCCGGACAGGGTATCCACAGAGGTCAATACGGTCATCATCACTGTCAGGAAATTGACCACATACAGGCCTGCCAGCAATAAAAAGTTATAAATCTCGCTGCGAATGATCTCCGTGGGAATCGGGTCACGGGCTTCCTGGATCTGGATAAAGTGCAGCCCCAAACCATAAATGACCAGAAACAGGAAACCGAGGATTAACGCCGCCAGCAAAATTCGCCGCCGGGACGCTTCACGAAAGGTAAGGGAAGCGATTGTCAGTGTTGCCAGGGTTACAGGCCTCCGTCCGTGCCTACGATCTGGATGAACAACTCTTCCAGAGAGCTTTTTTGAAGTTGTACGGTATACACTTCCACCCCGGCATAAACCAGATACCGGTTCAGCAGGGGTAAATCGTCTTCCCGGCGCAGACTCAGATAAACTGTCTCACCCTCGAGGCGGATATTATCCCCCCAGTTTTTCAGCTCTTCCAGAATGGCGGGTGTGAAACCCCGCCCGCGCACCTGCGCGCTGAGTTCGCCATCAAATAATTGCTTCAAAGGGCTGGTTTGCAGCACCACCCCGTTTTTGATAAACGCCACCCGGTCGCAGGTGATCTCCACCTCGCTCAGCAGGTGAGAATTCAGGAAAACCGTCGTACCGGCCTGGCGTAGCTGGCGGATAATATCACGTACCAAACGCCTGCCTACCGGATCCAGCCCGGAGGTAGGCTCATCCAGAAATACCACTTCCGGCTGGTTGAGCAAGGCTTGCGCCAGGCCAATACGTTGTAACATCCCTTTGGAGAAGGTGCGGAGCATTTTATTTGCATGCGCAGCCAGCCCCACCAGTTCCAATAATTCAGGTATACGCTGGCGGCTTACATCCTGTGGCATACCGTACAGGCGCCCGTGTAATGCCAAAAATTCGCCCGCAGTCAACCAGTCGTGAAAGCGGAAATGCTCGGGCAAAAAGCCGACTTTTTTCCGGCTTAACGCCAGATGAGGTTTAAGACCCAGGAGGTTTGCCTCGCCAGAGGTGGGGTGGGTCAGACCGAGCAGCATTTTGATCGCTGTGGTTTTTCCCGACCCATTTGGACCCAAAAAACCAAAAACCTCCCCGCGTTGAACTTCCAGGTGCAGGTCGGCGACGGCGACTTTCGCCCCGCTCCCTTCCCCGTATACCTTGCGCAACCCAACAGCCTGGATGGCAAGATTTTCTCTCACGCTGACTCTGTAACCTCCGCCAGGTTTATTCGAAGCAAAAAGACAGGTTTAGAGACGATTC
Source organism: Anaerolineales bacterium (assembly GCA_020061145.1). Taxonomy (GTDB): domain Bacteria; phylum Chloroflexota; class Anaerolineae; order Anaerolineales; family DRKV01; genus JAGUYX01. The sequence goes on from JAGUYX010000060.1 coordinate 2,543, forward strand.
TGTACATCAGCCCCACCGTACGCGGCACGTTAGAATACGAATCGTTCGTATTCTAACGGCAAAAGGCTTTCTGTGTGGGGAATCCCGGGGCTAACGGATAGAATTTGCCAGTTCCAGCGCCTGTTGGGGATTGCCCGACCCGGTTAACCCGTACAATATCCCTTCACGGGTCCATAACAGGGTATAAGGGGCGAATTCCCCCCCACCCTGGTTGCTTGCCTCGGTTAACAATGTGGCCGGGACGCCCTGCACAGTAACCTGTTCAAAGGCCACCTGTTCGGGGACGGGGAGAATCAGGGTGGAAGTCCAATCCACATTCTGGCTGATCTGCCGGGCTTCGCTTTCCGTAAAACCGAGCAATTGCAACATCGCCTGACCTACTTCTTGCGGGTCCACACCGGGCGGTACGTTGATTTCCGGGCTCGGCATTTGTACCAGGATGGTGCAGTCCTCAACCGATACCGGTTTATCAGGGTCATCCGAACGGCCGGCTGAGGCGCAGGTCCCCATCCGGGTGGTGACGGAAGGCTGGAGATTCATGCTGACTTGTTCGCCATCCAGGATTTTGGGAATGCGGTAATCGCTGCCCAATTCCGCCAGGACGGGTTGCAAAATCTCTATATCAATGGTGAACTGAAAATGCCCACCCGGTTGATAGCTATATGCCTTCGGTTTATTAAACCCGGTTACATCCGCCACCGGAAAGTCAGCCATTTCACTGGCATCTGCCAGGCTGCTAACTTCGACAGGTTCACCTGCCCCTTCAAATTGAAGCAGGCTTTTAAGTAAGTCGTCCAGCTGCACCATTTGCTCGTCAAAGTTTTGTGGCAGGTTGGCGGGGTTAAATTGCACTACCTGAATGGTCTGAACACGGAACAGACTCAAAAAATTCACTGCGGCGGCGCGCACCGGAGGAATTAACAACGACGCAAACAGGAAAACCAATATGAAAACGACTGTCCATACCGGTCGTAAGGATCGACGGCTGAAGATTTGCCACATAGGCTTTTGCTCCTTTGAAGTTTGAACCAGGCGTGCGGATAATCGCCCGACTGTATGTTTGGTGGGTGAAAATGACACAGAGGCAGGTGAGTCAATGGCCGCAAAGAGGTTGTGCACCAGCTTATGTTGATCGCGTAACTGCCCCAGGCGGTCCTGGCAGAAAGTGCATGCCTGCAGATGACTCTCCAGCCGGTAGGTCTCCTTGACGGATAACTCACCATCCAGATAGGTTTTTAGCTGACCTTCGTGCGGGTGCATAATCAGTCTCTTTCATTCTGCTGGCGGAAACGTCGGGCGAATTCGGCCTCTGCCCGGGCCAGCAACTTGCCGACAGATTTCGGATTGAGCTGTAAGGCTTCTGCCAGTTCAGCATACTTCAACCCGGAATAACGCAGCAATAACAGTTGCGCCTGTTGTGGTTTCATCTGTGCCAGTACGTCCCGCACCTGGCGTTTTTCCTGCAATAATTCCACGTCCTGTTCCGGATTGCTCGTTTTTCCCAGGGTTGCTTCTTCGACTGCCAGGTTGCGTTCCCGGGTTTCTCTGCGCCGGCGTGAACGCAGGGCATTCAACCCCAGGTTGGAAGCGACCCGGTAAAACCATCCGCCTTGCCTGGATTGATCTGGGGGTTTTTGCTGGTAATAACGCCAAAACGTCTCCAGAGTCAGGTCTTCGGCTTCGGCGGCATCGCCCAGCAGCCGGTACAAAACGGCGTACACGCCTGCCCAATATAAATCGATCAACCGGGCGATTTCTGCCTCGTGATCCGCCTCTTCTGCCGGTTTATTCTTCATAGGAGTCTGTACTTTCTTTCCCGGCAGCTATATCTTTAACACCGGTGAAAGAAAAATTGTGACAATCAGGGGAACCTTCCGTAGACCTTCAGGTCAGGCGGTAAAAATCCGGGTTATCCAATATCAGCCGCCCATCCTGCCGTACCAGGGCAATCCCCTCCAAATATCCGGGCATGTCGTCAGCCGTAACCATTTCGACCCCCAGCAACAACGCCAGCAGGGGTAAGACCGTCGTATCATGGGCAATATATAGATAAATTTCCCCCTGGCTTCGAGGAGTTTGCAGGCGGCGCAGCAAGATTTCCAGCCGGTCACGCGCATAGATCGCATCCGGATATAGCTGAGGAGCCTGCTGCGGATCGCCAGCCCAGAAGCGGATGCCGGCAGCATTACCGTTGGTTGATCGTAAATATGGGCTGAATAACCACCAATGGGGTTGCACGGGAGATACCCAGCCTGCGCTTTCACCAATCAAACGAGCGGTATCGATGCACCGGGCAATCGGGCTGGAAAACAGGCGTCCTTGCAAGCCGTGTTTGGCAAGGATTGTCCCAAAGGTGCGCGCTGCCAGAATTCCCGATGTTGTCAGACCGGCGAGAAAAACATCCTCCGGTTGTTCAAACGGGTAACGATCAGCGTGACGCGATAAAAACGTCACACCGCCTGCCGGATGTTTTTCGACCAGTGTCTGGGGGTTCAGGTAAGTAAACTGGCTCAACTTCTGTTCACCATTAAAAGTATTTTTCTCCAACCATCCGCCTGACTTGCACGTTTACAATCACAGTCTGATCCAGGTCGATCTGGCTGGTGTCTGTTTCTCCGTAGCGCTGATAAATCTGCTCCAGGAGGCGTAGTTTCTCGGTTCTTGACCCTTCAAA
>JAGUYX010000151.1 GCA_020061145.1 Anaerolineales bacterium
CATCGAGGCTAACAACAACATACTGACCAGTATAACAATTCGTTTTTGGGTTTTCATCGATTCTATCTCTCCTTAATGCTTATTCTTTTACCGGCACCTGACAATGATGTTCTCCTACCGGTGGTTGTACAGAACTGCCAGCCCCTTGGAATCTGGATTAAATTCGTTGCTATGAGCGCACCTCCTTCCTCTGCCAGGGCATGACAATTTTTTCGATGAATTGAATTGCGTAACTGAACACCAATCCCATAAAGGCCAGTACTACCAATACAGCAAATATTAAGGAAGTATCCAGATAGCTGGTTCCTCGTAATAACAGGTATCCAAGTCCTTTATTGGCTCCCACAAATTCGCCGACTATGGCACCGGTTGAAGCAAATACGACAGAAACTTTTAACCCTGCGAAGATATACGGCATTGCCGAAGGAATGCGTATATAACGAAATGTTTGCCATTTGCTGGCTCCCATGGAGCGGGTTAGATATAAGACGCGTTCATCCAGAGCATTGAAGCCTGTCAGGCTGGCTACCAGGGTAGGAAAAAAACATAATAAGAAGGTGATCAGCACTTTTGGAAAGATGCCGAAGCCAAACCATACGATGAACAAGGGAGCAATGGCGATTTTGGGGGTTAGCTGGATAAAGACAATAATGGGATAAAGTGTGCGTTCTAGAAACTTACTAGAAGCGACGATAAATCCCAGCGGAATGCTGATGGCGGTTGCCCAGAAAAAACCAACCACTACCTCGTATGCAGTCCGAGATAAGTGGTCTGACAACAACGCCCAGTCTGTCACTACTCTGCTTAAAAAAGTGCTGGGTGGAGGCATAATGTATATGGGAATATCAAGCTGAAAGACCAATAATTCCCATAACAGCAGCACCACAATGAAAGTGAATAGCGGCAGCAGGATATTCAGCCAGCCTTCTCGCCGAGAGGCGCTCGTTTTTTTGCGCGAAATAGAGGGTGCGGTAAATTCGCTTTCCAGGTCAGACATAAGGTTCCTCCCGAAGGATATTACTTTGGGCAACGATCCGGCGGATTTGTTCGGCCTGCGCTTCGGTACATGGTGGTAGCGGGGCAGCCACCCGACGTGAGCCGAAACCAAGGTCTTCCAAAGCTACTTTTAGTGCACCCGCTACTGTGCCATATCGAAAAATTTTAGCTAAATGTGTTATCTTTCTTTGAGTCTCGATAGCTGCTTCGCGTTGCCCACTGGCGACTTGCGTTACAAGACGTTTGAATATATGCGGAGTGATATTTGCCAGAGCTGAGACCAATCCATCCGCTCCAAGCCATAGCGATGCCGCAAATAGTTGCTCCGGTCCCATGAATACACTAAACTTTTCGCTACGCAGGGCCAAGAATTCCTGGAATTGATAAAAATCCCCCCAACTATCTTTCAAGCCAAGGATGTTTGGATGTTCAGCCAGCTCCGCGATCAGCGCTGGAGATAGATTGTTATGTGTGTTTTGAATATTGTAGATAAAGACCGGCTGTGATGCGGCATCTGCCACGGTTATAAAGTGACGGCGTAATGCTTCCTGGTCAGAGATGGAAAAATAGTATGGGGCGGTAATGAGCAGGTAATCTGCACCTAAAGCTTCAACCACAGGGAGTTTTTTCAGGACCCGTCCGGTTCCCGTGTCACCGATACCAACGTATACGGGAATACGACTGGCAACCTGATCGACTGCAACTTCAACGGCTCGATAAGCTGTGGTCTCGGTCAAAAGGGCGAACTCCCCGGTTGTACCCAGCACAAGCAATCCATCGATGGACGGGAGCACGAAATCGATTAATCGCCGGAAAGCCTGCTCGTCCAGCTTTTCTCCTTCCAGTAAAGGAGTTGCAATCGGGCAAATCACTCCCGCGGGACGTTTATTCATCGGGCTGCCTCCATGTATTTCCGGATAAGTTCCAGAGAGCCGCGTGCCATGGCCACTTTTGGCCTGACATGCGTTTCAATAGACATGTAGCCGGCATATCCGTCATGGAGCAATGCTTCGATTTGGCCACGCCAGTCAATCACTCCATTGAAAACAAAGTTGCGTTGGCCAGTCGCAGGATCGGTCGCTGCGTCTTTGTAATGTACGTGACGAACTAATTCTCTCACTGCCTGATAACCCTCTGGAAAAGGACGGTCAGAACCGGCGCGGTAAGCATTTGCCGGGTCCCAATTAATTCCAACGGCTGAGCTACCGATTTTTTCAACCAGCCTCGCGGTCCGCTCACCGGTATCTCCCCAGCAAATGTGTTCGACTTCCAGCGCCAGGGTCAGTCCGGCCGCTTCCACCTGCCTGGCAGCTTCTTTTAATGCGTCAATTGCCCCTTGCGGCACTGGCGCTTCGGGTGGTTTATTCTCCCCGCGATCGAATGTGAAAGCCACAATTACTGGGGTACCCAGTTGCCTGGCTGCGGCGATCGTATGCGGTAGCAGCACCTCCAAATGAAAACGGACGAGTTCTTCTGCTGACCGGACTCGCTGAAAAACAAATTCATCCTCCCACCGCAAAACCCTGGTGGCTGGTGAAGGTTTTTCAGGATAAGGGATTTTGAACAAACCGGGTGATATCGCCACAACAGGCAAACGATATTCTCGAATCAATTCCGGTACGCGCGCCTGCCAGAATGGAGATACCTCCGGGTAACGTGCTCCTCCGATCCCGCGCAATTCCACACCATCCAGATTCCAGTCGCTGGCGAGCTCCAGCGCGGTCTCCAGATCGGCGCTGATTTCATCGGTAACCACGGATAGTTTCATACAGTTCCTTTATAAACTGGCCAGTATTTTGCTAAGGGTCTCGGCGCTGCGGCGAAAACCTTCTTCAGGTTCTGGTAAGTCCTGGGGATGCCAGCGATACTCATATTCCAGGGAAAGATAACTTTGATAACCAATTTCCTTTAACCGGGAAAGGATCGCCGCCCAATCCAAAATACCTTCTCCGACTACCCGCGAGCGCACAGAGCGGTCTTCCGCCTTGACCCTTGCCACTGCATCGGCGGAAAAAGGTTTGTTTGGGTCGATGAATACCAGATCCTTAACATGTACATGGCTAATCCATTTTTGCTGAAGCGGGATAGCCTGTTCATAGGGTTCGTTATGGGTAAAGGTAAGGTTTGCCTGATCGTAAAGGATTCGTACAGCGGGCGAATTGACTGCCTGTACCAGTGCTACTGTTTCCGCGGCGGAGACCGTCATGGTATTAAAGTGATTCTCAACGCACAGCAATACCCCTGCTTGTTGCGCATACTCACCCAACCGATGAAGCGAATCCACCAGCCAGTTCCATTTCTCCAGCCGGTTACGATCGCCTGGCTTGAAGTTGCCTGCATAAACCCGTATATGCGGAGCGCGTATGGTTGCGGCGGTTTCAATGCAGGCGAGCATTCGGCGAAAATCGCGCTGGCGGGGACCAGGATCAAGGTGGTTAAAGTCACTCATGTATGGCGTAAGCCCGGCAATCTCCATCCCCAGGTCATCGGCGCTTTGCTTGATTTCGTTAACAACCGCCATATTGTTTTCTTCGGGTATTCCGGCTGGATAATCGTCCGCCCAAATAATTTCGGCGGCCTGGATGCCAGCATTATGAAACAGCTGTAATGCTTCAGGGACGGACATATTGGGAGTACCCAAAGTATGGCCGGAGATTTTCATACGGCTTTGCCTCCATTCAGAAAAAGGGCAATTTCCTTCTGGGTGGGCAGGGATGGCTGCGCGCCGGCTCTGGTTACCGCCAGGGCCCCGGCAGCATTTCCCCAGGCAACCGCTTCGCGCAGGGTTGCGCCATGTATCAGCGCGGCAGAAAAAGCGCCCACAAAGGCATCGCCGGCTGCGGTGCTGTCCACGACATTTACCGGGTGAGCAGGGAGGTAGAACTGCTCGGTTTGATTCTGTACATAAACACCCTGTTTCCCGAGCGTCACCACCACGCTGCGAACCCCATCTCTGATCAGCCGGTCGCAGGACCGGGCGATGTCGGCGATGCCGCAGAGCAATTGAGCCTCGGTTTCGTTGACCACAAGGTAGTCCAAATCAATCAGGGTGTTTGGTGATAAAGGCGCGGCTGGCGCAGCATTGAGCACCACCGGCACCTGATGGTTTTTAGCCAGTGAGATGGCAAGCTCTACAGTTTCCATGGGAACTTCGAGTTGCAAAACCAATAGCTGGACTCCGGCGATCAAACCTTCTGCCCGGTTTAGATCCGCAACCGATAATGTGCCATTCGCTCCGGGAACCACCACAATCGTGTTATCTCCTTGCTCGTCGACTGTGATTAACGCCACGCCTGTGGTTTGGTCAGAACGCTGGATAATGGGCTCTGTAGCGACACCCGCATCCCGCAACGATGCCAACAGGCGCAATCCAAAATCATCTGCCCCCACACAGCCAAGCATCCCTGCTTTTCCGCCTGCCCGGGCGGCAGCAACTGCCTGATTGGCGCCTTTACCCCCGGGGAAAGTGGAGAAATTATTGCCCAGCAGCGTTTCGCCGCGTTCAGGTAGACGCGGAGAAGTAACTACTAAATCCATATTCAAACTGCCCACGACCAGGATGTCGAAGTTCATCGACAAGCTCCGGTAGAGCCACGGACCACCAGCTCGACGGGCAGGAGCTGACGTTTTGGTGGGGATATATTCACTTCTTCTATGCGCTCAATTAATGTTTTGGCAGCAATTTCACCCATTTTTTCGATTGGTTGGGCAATAGTTGTCAGTGGGGGAATGGTGTATGAGGCCAATTCGATATCGTCGAAACCAACAATTGAAAGATCATCTGGAATGCGCCGGCCAATTTCTGCGGCTGCACGAATTACACCGATGGCCATCAAATCGTTACAGGTAAAGATGGCTGTGGGCGAGTCAGGTTGTTGGAGCAGATCCAAAGCAGCCCGGTATCCAGAGTTGGGATGGAAATCGCCCATGCGGAAAAGGGCTGGATCGAAAGCCAGCCCGGCTTCCTCCAATGCCTGGGTATAACCGCTGATTCGCTCAGCACTTGGTCGTACACGCGAGGGTCCAGAAATACAGGCAATGCGGCGGTGGCCCAATTCAAGCAGGTGACGCGTCGCCAGCAGACCGCCCTGGTGGTTGTCTACGATGATTACGTCCGTGCGCACACCGACCAGCTCGCGATCAACCAATAAAATGGGGAAGTTTTCACCCAGGGTGGAACTGATGGATTTGGCCTGATCGCCTGCGGCGACGAATAAAATACCATCCACCTGCCTGTCACGCAGGATATTTATATAGTGTGCTTCTTTCTCCTCAGCCCCATGGGTGTTGCATAAGATCACGTTGTACCCGAGATTGGAAGCGGTAGCTTCGATCGCGTGTCCGATTTCTGCGAAGTATGGGTTAGCGCTGTCGGGCAGGATAAGGCCCAATGTTTTCGTCTGGCCTCTCCGTAACGAGCGCGCCAGTTCGTTTGGCCGATAATTGAGTTGTTTCATGGCCTCCTGTACCCGTTCGGTGACATCGCCAGAAACAAAACGAGTGCCATTGATTACATGTGACACAGTCGTTAAAGATACCCCGGCCAATTCGGCCACATCGCGCATGGTTGGCATAATTTCCCTTGATAATGCACGAAAAGGATTGCGCAAACGATTGCGGAAACGTTTTCATGAGTTTAGCAAATTCCGCTGCCGTTGTCAAGACAGCGGTTGCCGTTCCATCAAATTCTTATTACAATGACATAAAATTTCCTTTTTCCACAATTGAAATGAGTTAAGGTGCCCCACGAACTTTTTTGGTCCCTGGACGATTATCAGCGGTTGCTATCCGATCCCGAACCGGCCGTCCGGGATTGGGCTGCGGACCAAATCGCAGAGCAATATCCCCGCCAGGCTGCCCGGGTGCTGGCGCCCTGTCTGATCGGCATTTCCGATAATGTGTCCATGGTGGCGGCCCGGGTAATTAGCACCACCCACCAGCCGGAATTCGAGCCCTTTCTCCTGGAAGCTTTGCCAAATTTGCGGGGGATGGCTTTGCGCTGGGCGCTGGAGGCGTTGGGGAAGCTGCGTTCTCCGGCAGGGTTAGCTTATCTGCTCAAAGAGACCCCGGCGGAGGTGTTGAAATACAGTTCTCTCGATCAGTACCATAAATCATTGGGGGTGATCGAAGCCCTGGGTTATTATCCCGATGAGCCTGCCCGCCGGTTTTTATGGAAGGCGTTCGAGTCTTATACCCGCAGCGATAGCGTGAGTGCGGAGCTCATTGCGAGCCTGCTTTATTTCCCCGAAACAGATGCCATCCCGCGTATTGCTGCGCGCCTGCCACGCCTGCGACTTGAAGCCGACTTAGCGGGTACAAACGCCATCCATGGCATCGCCAGAGCCTGTGACGTGTTTATACTCTATGATTACCTGATTTATGATTTGCCGGAAAATGGGCTGGAGGCTCTGGGGAATCTGTTTGACTGGCTGGATGCAGATCCTCCTGTTGGCGATAAGCTTGTCTATCAATTCTCCCGAAAAAATTGGAGACGCATATCCTTCCTGTTGCCGGCCTTGCTACAGGAAATCGAGTCGCAGGCAGCCGAGAAAGGGGAAGATTGGAGCGATCTTGCCGGCCTGGCCGGGGCAGAACAGGAAAGTTATCGGTGGCGAAAAACGCTGGCTTTCCACTGGCTGCAAGAACTGGCGCAAAAACCCGGCCGCTGGGAAGCGATGCGGGACGAGGTGAGCTGCCTGGCCCTGGCTTTATACGGCCAGTTTGTGACTATATTGCCGGAGCCAGAGATATCGGCGGAACTCAGCCCTGGGCAGCGTAAAGCGCGGTTATTTGAGCACCTCAGCCAGCCTTCCTGGCAGGTGATGCCCACCGTGATCGATCAAATCGTTGCGCTTGGGGCGCAGGCCATCCCTGGGCTGGTTGCAATCATCCAAAAACCGGCCGGGTACTGGTCCTTGAGCAGGGCGATGAAGGCGCTGGCCAGGATTGCCTGGGATTTTCCTCAGGCGGCAGAGCTTGCTCTGCCGGTCGTGCTGGGCGAACTTTCGGAAGATGCCGGGGATGAAATTTGCGAAACCGCTGCCGAGATCATGCAGGCGGTTGGGCCTGCGGCAGTTCCGATCGCGGTCAAATCGCTGGAAAGGGAGAATTCAACCTACCAGATTTACGTAACCGGCACGCTGGCGGATATACCCGCCGAAGCTTCTTTTAGAGCCTTACTGGCTTATTGCCAGCGCCATCCTGACGACCGCTTTGCTGTCGAAAGCCTGGGTTTCATGTGCCATCCGCGGGCGCTTCCCTTCTTGCGCCGTCTTTATCTGCAAAAGCCGGAAGCCTGGCTGGCCGAAGCCTGTTTCCTGACGGCCTGTTCGAACAAAATTGATGATCCCCTGCTGCCCGAGTGGCGCACCCAGTTTGAGGAAAGCCAGCAATTCGCGGCAAATCTCTTTGACGAATGGTCTGGCAAGCGGATCAGAGCGGAAGATCAGCCATCGAATGTGGGGCAGGGGGAGGCAGCGGACCGGGCGCCGGCTGAACAATCACCGCCGGAAGAGCAGCCGCCGCAAAAACGTTCCCGGCGCTCGCGGCGAAAAAAGAAGTAGCAGGCTATCGCGGATTGCGACCCTACAGCCCGGAATGTATTTCCCCGCTGGTAAAGTGGGATTGGGGGGAGGCAACCTTGCCTCCCCCCAAAACGTTGGTCGAACTTAGGGTGTGGTGATGATCAGGATATTCGACCAGGTGGAAACGCCAACCTCGTTATACGCCCTTACCCGGAAGTAGTAGGTGGTATTGCGGGCCAGGTTCCCGGTGGTGTAGGTGGTGCTGTTGGCTCCCACCGTGACCGTAGTCACCCCGGAGGTGAAGTTCAGGTTGCTGGCTCGCTGGATGGTAAAGCCGAGCTCATTGCTGGCATTATCCACCCAGTTCAGAGTCACCCGGGCATTGTTGCCCTGCCTGAAGGCGGAGCCTGTCAGGCCAGACGGGGCTGCGGGAGGCGCCGGGATGGTGAGGCTGGCGGTGTTCGAGTAGCTCGAGGAGCCGCCGGCGTTGACGGCGTACACCCGGTAGGTGTAGGTGTTACCGGCCGTTACGGCAGCATCCACGTAACTGGTCGTATTGGCGCCCACCGAAGCCAGCATGGAGAAGTTCAGCCCGTCGAGGGAGCGCTCGATCACAAAGCCGCTCTCATTATTGGCGTTGTCCCTCCAGGTCAGGCTTACTTGCGGCCCGGCTTGCAGGCTGGCTGCCAGGTTGCTGGGCGCCGCCGGCGCGGCGGGCGCCTGGCCCAACATCACCGTGTTGGAGAAACCTGAGTCCATCGCCAGGGTGGGGAAGCCGGCCCCTGCATTCAACGCCGGATCGGTGTAGTCCCAGGTGTCGCCGACCAGGTTCTGGGCAACAACCCGATAGTAGTAAGTCTGGTTGTTGCGGATGGTGCTGTCGACGTAGCTGGTTACATTCGGCGCCAGGGAGACGACCGTCAACCCGATGGTGAAGCCAGGATCACTGGCCCTTTGCAGGATGAAGCTGGTTTCGTTGGCCGAGTTATCCACCCAGGTGAGGGTGGCGCGGGTGCCCTGGACACTGACCGCCAGGGAGGTGGGCGCTTTCGGCGCCACCCCAACCACCTGCGCACGCATCATGTCCATCTCTTCGTGGCTCAGGATATGGCAGTGCCAGACGTATTCCCAGCCGAAGTTGATGTAGTGGTTGATGATGTCGATCGGCTCGCCGTTCGGGTCGAAGGCCATGATGGGCAGACCCATCTGATCCGCCAGGGTGGAATTCGCCAGGTAGGCGCCCTCCGGCATCGAAGGGTCGAGCAGGCGAACGCTGTTCGGCAGGTCGAAGGGGATGCGCGGGAGGATCGGGCGCAGGGCAATGATGGTGTCCTCCAGCGGGCTGACGCGCACCGTGTCCTTCCAGCCCAGCTCGTTGGCGTCCGGCGGGCGGATGATTCCATCCCAACCGACCCGGTTGATCAGCTGCACTTCGTACAGGTGCCAGTGCACCGGGTGGGTGTCCACGCCGTTATGCGTGATCTTCCAGATCTGCGTCCCGTCATCCGTCGTGGCGATGGGGGTGATCTCCATCCCTTCCGGTACCTCAATCCCCTTGATGATCTCTGTCGGGGGATGCACGTACGGGTAGAGGATCATGTTCTGCAGGCCTGCCTGGGAGAAAGGCGTCTCCACGCCCAGAAAGCCGCTCATGCGACCGTATTCATGCTCGAAGGCCTCGCCCATTTCGTCCTGGATCTGTTTGGGCTGCAGCGGCATGGTGAGCTGGTTGCCCGACAGGGTGTCGAACGTCAGGGAGAAATCCGTGATCCTTACGAACCCGTCTAGCGGGGCAGAGTTGCGGAACGAACTCCCGTAGGCAGTGTTGTAGGCGGCCTGCCCGACGATGATCGGGTTCTGCCCGCTCTCGAACACACCCGAGCCATCGGCTTGATGGGCGAACGCGGCTTCGAGCGCGGCCAGGTTGAAAGCCGGCGCAGGGGGCGCAGGCGCAACCACAACCTGCATCACGGTGCGGGTATTGGGCCCATAACCGGGGATAACCGGAGGCACGCCGCCGATATCGGTCAGGTCTGCCGAGCCGGTATAGTAGTCGTAACGGGGATCGCGGGCCGGGAAAGCGGCCGGGGCGTCGTTGTACAGGATCAGCGTCTGCCCGGCGTACTGCGAGAAATCGACGATCACATCTGCGCGTTCTGCCGGACCAAGCAGCAGGGCGTGCAGGTCGACGTTGCCGGCGTTGAATACCGTCGGGTCAGAAACCCAGGTGATATGCTGGGCGGGGATAACCACCGGCGCAGGCAGGAAACCGCCTTCGGTGGCGATCTGGATCCAATCCGGACCGGGCGGGCTGATCGTCGTATCGGGGGTCGGGAAGACCACCGCCGGGTCTAACAACGCGGCGGCTACCTCGGCGGGGTTCAAAGCCACTTCGGTGCCCGAGGCGTCCGCCAGGTACCAGGACAGGTTGAAGAAACGGTCATTGGCGGCGTTCAGGATGCGGAAGCGGTAAGATTTCGGCTCCACGGTGAGAGTCGGGTAGGCCGTGCCGTTGATGATCGGGGTGTCGTTGAAGGCTTCCATGCCCATCGAGTTGAACGGGGTGCCCGGCATCAACGGGGGCTCGCACCACTGAACGTGGGTGTCACAGGCCGGATCGTAATACGGGTTGGGGATCGGCCCAAAGTCAATGTTGTTGGTCGGCGGCCAGAACCACGGGCCGTACATCCAGCGCCCAAACTGGTTTACGCCCGAGGTATCACCGGGGTTTTGGGCCGGCGAGTAAACGTGCGGGATCCACAGGTTACCCGGGCCACCCCAGCGGGCGATGTCCCAGGTCTCGTCCTGCAGGGCCAGTTGCCATTCGGAGGGCACAAAGGTCTTGTCCTGGATGATCAGCGGGATCTGGTCGGGGGGCACAACCCCGCTGTTTACCAGCGCCTGCTCGGTCGGGTCGGTCAGCAGATACCCGGCTGCCTCGCCGGCGTACACGTTCAGGCGGGTAATGCCCCAGGCATGATCGTGATAGAACATCAGCCGGGCGCTTTGCTGGTTGGTGTAGTAGAAGGTCATGACGCCATCGTTCGGCGCGCCGCTGTCGCTCATATCCGGCACGGGCGAAACACTGACGCCCTGCGGGTAGGGGGTGTTCTCGTTCGCCGGCGTAATCCACTGGTGGGGCGTACCGTCGCTGATCCACGGGCTGATGCCGCCGTGCAGGTGCAGGGTGGCGCGGTTTTCGGTGTAGCATTCGTACGGCTTGGGGTTCGTGCCACACATTGGATTTTGCGGATCCATCAGGTTCATGTGATGGTCCATCAACTGCCCCGCCCCGGAGCCCATCACTGTGGTATCGACCGGGATGAACAGGTTGCCATCCACGCCGGTGGGCAGCAGGTTGTAGAACTTGATCCGCACCGGGCGATCCTTGGCAGCCACAATCGTCGGGCCCATGTAGTGCGGGTTATCGACTGCGAGAACCTGCACTCCATTGTACAAAATTGGAGCTGAAGTCCCATCCAGCAGATCGTTGACCAGCGGAATCTGCGCCCCGGGGACCACGCTCGTCGAAAGCTGGACGTAACCGCGCAGCAGGGTGGGGGGCAGGTCGGAGTGCATCTGCTCCCGGTACTGCACCACGGCGATTTCGTAGTAGTCCGAGCCGGGATAGGTGGTGGTGTCTGGAACGGCAACCGGGATGTACTGGCCCAGGTTATTGGCGTTTTCGGGTCCCAGACCGGGCAGGCTGTCGACGAACTTGCGGAGGCCGCCGGAAATCAAAACGTGCTCGCTCTGGTCGGGCGCCGGTTGGAAGTAGTTGGCCAGGCCGTATGAAGCCACATTCTGGCCCAGAACCACGGCCAGCTCGCCGGACATGCGGTAATGCAGTCCGGCCCAGGTGCGCGCGTTGACGATTTCCGTGCGCAGATCATCCACCGTGGCATAGTGCCGGGCTGTCCCGGTGACATCGCTGGTCAGGTCGAGCTCGATCTGCGGGGTACCAAAGAACCGGGCAAAGACCTCCGCCTGCGAAGAAGCAAAACAGGCGTGCCCGGCCACATATTCCGGATGGTTGGGGGTCATCAGCAAAGGCATCCAGGCCGGGTCTGGTTCGGTGGCGGGGTTGCCGTCGTCAAGCCCGGAAGTAATCGCCGTCACCGGCCGCCAGAAGCTGTAGGTGTACTTCGAATCGAAGCAGGCGATCAGGCTGTCTGCCCCCACCATGTTGCCCATGGCGATCAGACGGGCAGACTCGAGCAAACCCAGGCCGCGGGTCAGGGCGACTTCGCGATAGGCGGTGTTGAACTGGATGGCATTGTTGGTTGCCCAGAATTGAGCCACTTCCGTCTGCTCGGCCGTGCGGGTCATGCTCATTGCGCCGCCGATGTCCTTCACCTCGTTGTATTGGGCGGCCCACTCGGCGCTGTCGAGCGCGGGCGGGGGAGCAGGGCGGAACTGAGCGGGAGACAGGAGCATGAACGGCGTCATTACCGCCATCCACGGGTCGATGGGAGGCGCGTACGTGCCATCGGGCAGCAGCAGGGTCGGCTGCCAGACGCCGGGGGCCGGATCGAGAACAGTATACGTGTCTGGAGCGCCGCGCCCATCGTTCGCCCGGAGCGCCAGGATTCCCTGCCCGGCGGCCACGCCGGCAGCAACCCCATCCGTCTTGGCGACGCTCTCCGGAATAACGGCCAGGGCGGCGTTGTATTTCTGGGTGAGCATCTCGGAGGGGAAGAAGTTATTGAGCACCGTATAAGCCGCTGCGGCGATGGCGGCATCCCGCGAAGCAGTGGGGCTGGCAGGCGCCAGATTGGGATTGTACGGCTGGTACCCGCCCTCGATGGACACAAGCGCGTCGAAGATCGCCGCATGGACATAGGAGAGATAGACGAAAGCCTCCGACATCGTCACAGACGACATCATCGGCATGCCTGGCATCGGCGCGGGCTGGATGATTTCCTGCGCAAGCGCATTCCATTCCACCACCGCATTACCCGGCAAGGGGCTGTTGGCGTAGTTGGGGTGGCTGTAGTAGCGCGGCGCTGCGCCCGGCATGGCCATATCGGCGGTAGCCATTGTCTCCATTGTAAAACCGGCGTCGGTGGCGCGCTCGGCGGCGGCCTGCCGGTCAGCCGGGGTGATTCTGTCTGTCTGGATGTTCCCGTTTCCAACGCCGCCGGTGGGTGTTGGCTGTTGGGCTGCTACCAGGCCGCTGCCTCCCAATACAAGGGAGACAAGCACCAGAATAGACATGCTGATATTGAAGAATTTGCGGTTAACCATGATTTTTCTCCTGCTGGTGGTGTTCGCCGCCGGGTCGCGACGGTCTGGCAGCCTTGTTATGTTCCAGGTTCCTGATTGCATTTTGAGCCATGCTCACCTCCTAGTCGTCAATGCCGGAATGAAGTTCCGAAGTATTTGTTGCAAAGTGGATTGGGCAGGAAGCGCAGGCTTCTTGCCTCCACGCCAGCCCGTCTTCGATGTATTCGTATTGCTCAAACCAGACACCTTTCAACCACCGCAACTCGGGCAGGTCAGCCAGCTCCGAGTCGTTTGATTTCTCCATGGCCTGCATCAGGTAATAACCGTCTTCGCCAATTGCCTGGGCAAAGGTGGTCATTGCCTGTGCGCTGGTGGACAGATCCACGCCATGGTGATGACGACCATATCGCTCGTACCAGAACGGCAGGCTGATCGCACGCAGCCATTCCGGTCGTTTGACCGCCAGGGCTTCGAAAACCTGGTTGATCGCATTCCAGACATTTGCCAGCCGGCTCAACAGGCACACCTTTTTTACGATTTCAGCGGGATCCTGCTGCAGGCCGTCCTGGTCTGGCAGCGACGGGATTTCCACCAACCTGGCTATCAGCGTCCGGAAATTCGCCTGGAAGGGAGGGCGAGTCAATAACAGCCCCCGAAAGTCGCAAAACAAGGTTTCTTTCAGGCCCAAATAATTCGCAGGTAAGTGCAGCGCATATTTCCAGTCCATGCGTTCACGCACCGCATCGGCTGCAAAATCGTCGGGTAACGATTCAAGGAACTGAAATATGGTGATCAGGTACAGGCGGGCGTGGGTCTGCGTCGATATGCGGCTGCGTAAATACAGGTCATCCAGTTCCAATCCGGAAAATATCCTTTCGACCTGATCTCCGATGGCAATATAAAAGTTGCCCTTGCCAAACGTTGCATTCGCAGCCATGGCAGTCTCACGGGGTATCAATGGAAAGTTAACCGTGTTCATCAAGTGTGCGCTGGAGTATGAACAAAAGCCGTTTCTGGTCCGGTAGAAATGCAAGCTGAATTTGCATGTCTACTATAGAGCAATGCAGACTGCTTGTAATCCGTAACTATTCACGTTTTTTTAAGGCAATTTTGGGGGGAGTCTACGCGCGGAAAACCCGCCTCGGGCCGCAGATTGCGTGCGTAGAGGGGGGTTTATGCAGTTAATTACGTACGTAGTTTGGAGTAATTAGCGGCCAAACAGCCCGTATTTTTCGGCAAATTCCACCAGTTCCACCCGGTTTTTGAGCCCCAATTTGCCCAGCAGGCTGGCGCGATGACCTTCTACCGTGCGGGAGCTGATGAACAGGGTCTCGGCAATCTGGCGATTGGTATAACCCCGCACCACAAAGCTCATCACTTCCAGCTCGCGCGGGGTGAGGGAGGCAATCGCTTCCGCCTCCGGATGAATGGTGGGGTTAAGTTCTTTCAGGAGCAGGTGGGTGATGGCGGGATGGATGTACATATCCCCGCGCGCGACCGCCAGGATGGCGTCGATCAATTCTTCTTCCGCGCCGCGCTTGGTCACATATCCCGCAGCCCCGGCGCGAATTGCTTCTCGCAGCAGGCTTTCGTCTTCATACACCGTCAGGATCAACACGGTAATCGCAGATACGGCCTGCTTGAGGCGGCGTGTGGTTTCAATCCCATCCATGCCGGGCATGCCAATATCCAGCAGGACGATATCTGGCTTCAGCTCGGTTGCCAGGCGGATGGCTTCGGCGCCGTTGGCGGCCTCGCCAACCACTTCGATCGCCGGCTCGTGCGACAGGATGGCGCGCAGGCCGGCGCGCATCATGCCATGATCATCTGTAATAAGGAGTCGAATAGTCATCTGGCACCTCTACGATAACCGATGTCCCCTGGCCGGGAGCACTTTCAACCAGCAGGCTGCCACCCAGCATTTCCGCACGTTCCCGCATGCCGACCAGGCCCAGGCGGTAGCCTTTATCGACGATTTCTGGGTCAAACCCCACGCCGTCATCTTCCACAAATACCTTTACTTTCCCCTGGCTGCGTTCCAGCAGGATGCCGATATTGCCGGCGTGCGCATACCGCACCACATTGGTCAACGCTTCCTGAATGATCCGGTACAGGGACGTTTCGATGGTCTGGGCGATACGCTGCTCGTCAAAGCCCAGGGCCTTAAATCGCACCACCAGCCCTTCGGATTCTAGATTACTGGCCAATTGCTCCACGGCGACCACCAATCCCAGCCGGTCCAGGGCGATCGGGCGCAGATCCATCGCCAGGCGGTGCAAATCTTCCAGGACGCCATCCGCCATCCCTTTCAGGTCGGCCAGTTCGTGGCGTATCTGCACCGGGCAGTCGGGGGATTGCACCAGGTGAGCCAGCTTGAGCTTGAGCGATGAAAGCACCTGGCCGGCTTCGTCGTGCAATTCGCGGGCGATGTGGTGTCTTTCATTTTCCTGGACATCCACCAGTTTGCGGGTCAGAGAATGCAGCCGCTCACTGCTGGAGCGCACCTGTTCGAAAAGCCAGGCGTTTTGGAGCGCAATCGCCGCCTGGCTGACCAGGGCCTCTGCCCAGTCCACATTTTCCTGCGTGAAAGGGTCGTCCTCGGTTTTGCCCAATTCCACAACCCCGATGACGTTGTCATTGGCAACAATGGGCACCAACAGCCAGTTGGCGATGGGCGGAAGTTCAGTTGTGGCCGGGGAGTCATCAGCGGTATCAACCATGGGAATGATCAGGCTGCGGCGCGTCAGGCGGAGCCGCTGGATGATCGAATCCGAGATGCCTTCGATGGGAACAGCGGGGGGCGGGTCCAGGTTTTCGTATTGCCCGTAACCGTGTATCTTCCGGGCTGCCAGGCGGGTTTTGCCTTCCAGCAGCGCCAGTCCTACCGTAGCGGAGTGAACCATGGAATGAAGATGGTCGAGCAGCGTGTTGATGACATGCTCCAAATCGAGCGTCTGGCTGAGAGCTCGCGCCGCGGCGCCCAGGATTTCCGCCGCCTGGCGCGCCTCCGCCTCGGCTTTATACAACTTGCGCAGTTCTTCATTCTGGTTGGCCAGTTTAACTTCCGCCCGCTTGCGCTCGGTGACATCCACCAGGCTGAGCACCACGCCGACCACCTCGCCGCGGCTCCCCATGACCGGTTGCAGGCTCCAGTCCCAATAAG
>JAGUYX010000230.1 GCA_020061145.1 Anaerolineales bacterium
GGTTGAGCAAGGCGCCGGTTACCCGGGAGCCTACCAGGCAGTCCTGAGCGCCGAATCGGATAGCCTCCACGCCCAACTCCGGGGAATCTTTATCGATCAGCACCACCAGTGGAATGTCCGGGGCTTGCTGGCGCAATTTCTTCACCTCGGAAAGCGACTCTTTCCCCGGAGAAGCCAGCTCGAGCACTACCGCGTCGAATTGGCTCAGTGAAAACATGTTCAACGCCTCGCTCAGGGAAGCAGAGGGTTGATAAAGAATATTTTCCAGCGTGGTATCGGCATGGGCGCGCCCGAGCATTCGGGAAAAATCCGGATTATGGGCAACTAACAGGACGTGTATACGTTCTCCAAACATCATCCCTCCCAGGTGGGACGCATGACCTGTATGCTAATCGGCGAAAAAAACCAGCGGGGGAAGCCAAAAACGAACAATTTTCCCCGTTTATCCGGTTTCTCATTCTATCATGCGCCAACCTTAAATTTCAATTGCCCGGATGGGATTGCCTCGTTTTCCTGGTCGGATGGATGGGCGCTAACCGAGACGGGGCGGACAACAAACCATGTTAAAATAAGGGAGATATGAACAGTTCTCCGAGCGAACGTCTCACCCCCCAGTTGCCGCCCCCCAACCCGGTGACCACCGGTCGGCACCGCCGCCAGCTTTTCCGCCAGGTCACGCTGCCGGTCTTGCTGGCCATGGCCGGGTTCCTGGGGCTCACTGTGCTGGCCTGGCTGGCGACTGCTCCGCAGGCGCGGTTGTGGTCGGATGTTTCATTGGTATTTTTAGCGGTGTTGCTATCGATTTTTCTGATTCTGGGGGTTTTGATCGTCGCCGCATTGAGTTTCGTCCTCTTGTTTCTGAATCGCCGCCTGCCGCCCTACACCCGCCTGTTACAGGATTATAGCGAGGTAGCGCGGCGGACAGCGCGAGTTTATTCCGACAAAGCCGTTGAACCGATCTTGAAGACGCAGGGGTTCACCGCTTCCGCGCGCGCCCTGAAACGCCGGCTGAGCCGGGGCGGCGGGCAGGCTTCCTCCAACCAACCCCACGAGTGAAAACACGCGTCCAATCAGCTCACCAATTGGGAAGGGTAACATGAGCAAATCATCCACTGAACTGGCAACCCTGGAAGAATTACGGCCTAAAGTGCTGATCGCCGGAGCGGCGATTGGTTTGACGATTGGTTTGCTGAGCGCCTATTTATACCTGCGCCATATCGAAGAGGAAGGCCGGGAGGCTAAATTGACTGTGGGGGATGGCGTGCGCCTCGGCGTGACCGTGGTTGGTTTGTTAAGGACCATTTCGCAGTTGTAGTTGTAAGAGGAGGGGGGTAACTCATTCTTTATTTCTGCCACACTAAATGAACGTACGTTCGTTCATTTAGCCAGCCTATGACCATTTCACCTCCTGAAGACACCCGCTCCGCTATTATCCAGGCGGCGCCGAGGTTATGCTGCGCGCCCTGCAGGATCGCCCGGATTTCCTCAACCTGATCCTGATCGAAATCCTGGAGTTCGATAGCGCCCATATCCGTGAATTACTCGTTACCGTGCTGCCCCAGGCGCAATCGATGCTGGCTTGTTTTTTCAGCAACAATCCCCGCCTGGGCGATATCCCGCTCCTAATGTTGATGCGCAGTTTCGTCGGGCTGTTTCGGTCCTTTTACATCACCGTAAAACTGCTCGCTCATCCCGGAACAACTCCGGAATTCCACCAGGACGCCATGCACAATTTTGTCAATATTTATCTATATGGTGTGTTGAAGGACGAAAAACCCTCCCACCTCTCGCAAACCCCAGAAGTTAATCACTCGTGAGATCGCGTTTAATTTCGCTCTTCCGCAAAGAAATCCAGATCCTGCGCGACCCGCGCACGCTGGCTTTGGTGCTGGTCATCCCTATCATGCAATTATTCCTGTTGGGTTACGCCGCCGCCAATGACGTGCGCAACGTACTCCTGGCCATCTTCGACCAGAACTGTACCCGGCGCCACGCTGCCTGCTGGATGCCTGCCGCGCTGATGCCGGGAGCGGGTGACCCCCAGATTTCACAGGTATAATCGGCTTAAATGTTTCCCGATACTCCCCGCTACCTTGTGGCCGGCGTTTTACGCCGGCAGTACTGCCTGCTGCCGGATGGTCGCGCCATCCTGGATGCTCCTGGAGGCAATTTGTTATATGCCGCCGCCGGGATTAAGCTTTGGGAGTCTGAGACGCGACCCGGGTTGATCGCCCGGGTGGGGGAAGATTACCCGCGCATCTGGATTGATTCCTTCAATCGGAGAGGGGTGGATGTGCGCGGCATCCGTATATTGCCGGAAGCGATTGACCTGCGTTATTTCGTTGCCTATGATGAACGCCGCAACCGCCATCTGGATGACCCGGTTACTCATTTTGCCCGCCGGGAGTTATCTTTTCCGCGTGCGTTGCTGGGTTACCGCAACCCGTTCCCCAATCTGGATAGTCGCACCAACCTGCTGCCGGTTTCCATCCGTCAGGCTGACCTGCCAGAGGCCTACCTGGATGCTACGACGGCTCACCTGTGCCCGATCGATTATCTTACTCACAGTATGTTGCCGGCAGTTTTGCGCCAGGCAGGGTTTACCACCATCACCGTAGACCCTTCTCCAGCTTATATGAATTCATCCTTCTGGAATCATATCCCGGCGCTGGTCAATGGCCTGACTGCCTTTATGCCCTCTGAAGAAGAGGCGCGTGCTCTGTTTCAAGGCCGCACGGATGATCTGTGGGAGATGGCGGAAACGCTGGCATCTTATGGCTGCGAGATTGTGGTCATTAAACGTGGGCAGGTCGGGCAGCTGGTTTATGATGGGGGCGCAAAAAAGCGTTATGAGGTACCGGCATATAACTCTAATGTGGTCGATCCCGGCGGAGCGGGTGACGCCTTTTGTGGTGGTTTTTTAGCCGGTTTTCGCCAGTTTTACGATCCGGTTGAAGCAGCATTATATGGCAGCATCTCAGCTTCAATGACGGTGGAAGGCAGCGACCCGTTTTACGCTCTGGACGCCCTGCCGGGACTGGCGGAGGCGCGGCTGGAATCTTTACGTTTTGCGGTGCACCGAGTCTGATCATGAAAGAAAACCGTGAATTAACCGTTTTCGTCCCGGACAAACATCTGGTGGGAAACATGCTCGACCTGGCTGTCAGGCTTCAGCAAATCCCCTCGCCCACCTTTCACGAACAATCGCGCGCCCTGGCGGTACGTGATTTGTTTCAACAAGAAGGTATTGCCGAAGTGAGCCTCGATGAACTGGGTAATGTGCTGGCGCGTGTGCCTGGTGCAAACGTGGCTGCGCCGGTTGTGGTTTCAGCTCATCTGGACACAGTGTTTTCTCTCGACACGCCTTTGCAGATCGATCGGGCTTCCGGCCGGATAAACGGACCGGGCATCGGAGATAATGCCACCGGTCTGGCGGCGTTGTTTGGTTTGTGGTGGATGTTGCGCGAGGCGGGCATTTCACTGCCCGGAGACCTGTGGCTGGTAGGCAATGTGGGCGAGGAAGGGTTGGGGGATTTACGCGGGATGCGCCACATTGTCGATCGTTTTGCGGATGCGCCCCTTGCTTATCTGGTTCTGGAAGGTATGGCCTTCGGTCAGATTTACCATCGCGCCCTGGCTTCGGAGCGTTACCGCATCCAGGTGGAAACCCCGGGTGGTCATTCCTGGGTGGATTTTGGCAAGCCTTCTGCTGTGCACGAGATCGGGCGCCTGGTGCATGATATCCTGGAGATTAAAGTTCCATCCAGCCCGCGCACTTCATTAAACATCGGCCGCTTAAGCGGCGGCGTCTCGGTAAACACGATCGCGCCACGGGCAGAGCTGGAGCTGGATTTACGCTCAGAAGACCCGTTGGTGCTCGAAACGCTGACCTCCAATATCATCCAGATTTGCGAAAAGCGGCGAAATGCACACGTGCGGGTGAGTATGGCGTCCATCGGTTCGCGGCCGGGCGGATACCTGCCGGCTGATCACCCTCTGGTAAAGCTGGCGGTTGATACCTTACTGGATTTCGGCGTGAAGGCAAACCTGATTATCGGCTCCACAGATGCCAATATCCCCCTCAGCCGGGGATTACCCGCCCTTTGTGTGGGGATCACCACCGGCGGAGGGGCGCACACCCGCGCGGAATTCATCCGCACCGAACCGGTCGCACGCGGGCTGGCCCAGCTTTATCATCTGGTACGCCGGGTGTACCGTCTTTAACCGTTTACCGCAGCGCTTCACCTGGTCTTATTCCTCTACTCGCCGGATACGGATATCCAGAGCCAGAGCGCCCTGCCCAACGGACAGCACCCGTAAGGGGTTTATTTCAATTTCCGCCAGCTCGGGGAAATCCGCTGCCAGTTGCCCCACTCGATAGATCACATCCAGGG
Organism: Anaerolineales bacterium; assembly: GCA_020061145.1. Taxonomy (GTDB): domain Bacteria; phylum Chloroflexota; class Anaerolineae; order Anaerolineales; family DRKV01; genus JAGUYX01. Next base: position 4,395 of record JAGUYX010000230.1, read on the forward strand.
CTGCCTGCCGGTCGGCGGGTGGCAAGGAACGATAGCCGTTCAATTTTCGTCCCGCCCAGGTATTCTCCAGCAAAGACTGGGCATCGCACGGTGTGAGTGGAGCCAGGGCAAATTCCACATCCCGCAGACCTTCTACCTCGACCCCGCCGGAGCCAAACATCACCAGCGCCCCAAATTGAGCGTCTTGTATTGCGCCGACGATCACTTCCTGCCCGGGTGGAGCCATTTGTTGGATATATGCTCCCTGGAATTTCACCCCGGGCAACAGCGCAGCACTTTTTTGTAACTCCGCATATCCTTGCTCCACATCCTGGGGAGTGTTCAGGTTCAGAATCACGCCTCCAATATCGCTTTTATGGGTCAGGTTTTCGGCGGCGATTTTCATGGCGACCGGGAAACCGACAGATTGCGCAGCGTTTACCGCTTCTTCGCTGGAATTTACCAGGCGCCCCCCGGGTAAGGGGATTTTATAGGCAGCGGTAATGGCGGCTGTGATTTCTGCCCCTAACCAGCCCCGGGTTTGATCCTGTTTGAGCAGGTCGCCGACCCGCTTACGGTCGTACCCGGACAGGTGGTAAGTCTCCTCCTTGATATTCGCCTGTTTTTCAGAGTGTTCCGCCAGGGTCGCCAGGGCGCTGGCCGCGCGCTCCGGGAAACGATATTCCGGGACACGTGCAGCCCGGAAATGTTCTACAGCTTCCTGAATCAGGCGCTCGCCCATCAAAGCTATGACCACTGGTTTATCTGCATGATGAATGACCGGGATAAGCGCCTTGGCGACAGCCCCGGCAGTATGCATTGGAGGTGGAGGCAGGATGACCATGACACTGTCCACTCCGGGGTCTTCCAGCAACAGGCGCAGGCAGTTTGCATATTGCTCGGGAGAGGCGCCAGCCAGCATATCCACCGGGTTCGACAGTGCTGCGGCAGGCGGAAGATGGTTACTTAATTCCAGGATTGTAGGCTCAGCCAGTTGAGCCAGTTGCATACCGCCGGCCTCCAGGGCATCCGAAGCGGTTACGCCTGGCCCGCCTGCATTGGTCAACACGGCCACACGCCTCCCACGGCTGGGCGGGCACCACGCCAGGGCGCGCGCCCAATCGAACATCTCCTCATTGGTGTTGGCGCGGATCACCCCTGCCCGGCGGAAAGCTGCATTGTACGCCGATTCCGAACCAGCCAGCGCGCCGGTGTGAGAAGCAACCGCCCGTTGACCGCTGGCAAACCGGCCCACCTTCAAAGCAATGATGGGTTTTTGCAGGGTCACCTGGCGTGCCGCATCGACAAACTTCCTCCCGTCGCTCACGCCCTCCAGGTACAGAGTCAGGACACGGGTATGACGATCGCTGGCGACCGGCGCCAGTACATCCGTTTCGGTAATATCCGCCTGATTGCCCAGGCTGACCAGGCGCGAAAGACCAAATCCCTGTCCACGCGCCCAGTCGATCACTGCCGCACAAATTGCCCCGGAATGCGAGATAAAGGCCACATCTCCGGGCGGAGGACCCGGTGGAGGCAGGAAGGTAGTATCCAGCGGCAGGTGTGTATCCAGCAAACCGATGCAATTCGGTCCCAGCAGCCGCATCTGGTGATGGCGGGCGATCGTCAGGCAGGTTTGCTCCAGCGCCTCCCCCTCGAGGCCGATCTCCCGAAAACCCCCGGAGGCAATGATTGCAGCCCGGATGCCGCGTTCCGCGCAAGCAAGCAGCGTCTCCGGCACGAATTTTGCGGGAATCAATAACACTGCCAGGTCAACCGGGTCTGGCACTTCCCGGATGCTGGTATACATTGGGCGACCCAGTAAAAATCCGCCTTTCAAGTTGACGAAATGCACCACTCCCTGATAACCGGATTGTGTCAGGTTACGCGCCAGCCCATAACCCAGTTTGGAGGGATCATTGGATGCGCCAATAACTGCCACGCCGCTGGGTTGGAAAAAAGGATTAAGTGTCTCGTCGATTTGCATGATGTCCTGCCTCGCCCCGCCGTTATCTGATTTGTGATTTTTTACGCATTGCCTGCAAGTTTGGGTTTCGTGGTACCCTGCGTTAATCATACCCAATGAACCCGGAACTACCATAACCAAATTTACTCAAGTGCGGCAAATGATGTATGTCATCTCTCTGTGGTACACTTTTCGTGATTTGCCATGTCAAATGTAACCTTTTTTGTCAGGATTGCATCCAATGAGTCAGAATGGTTCGAAGCCGCCTCCCATATCCCTGGAAGCGCTCAAAGCCGGCGATAAAGCGCAATTTGCGCTCCTGGTAGAGCAGAATTCCAACCAGATTTATCGCCTGGCGCTGCGTATTCTGGGCAATGAGCAGGACGCCGAAGACGTTTTACAGGAGACCTTTATCAAAGCGTTTCGCCACATACAGGATTTTGATGGACGTTCCAGGTTATCCACCTGGCTGTATCGCATCGCTACCAACGAAGCCCTGATGTTGCTGCGTAAGCGCAAGCCGGATACGCTTTCGGTGGATGACACCACAGAAACCGATGATGGAGAGCTGACCGAGCCGGTACAGATTGTGGACTGGGCGCAGTTACCGGAGGATGAGCTGTTATCTAGCGAAACGTTGGCCTACGTGGATCAGGCAATCGAAGCGTTGCCGGAACGATTAAAGATCACGTTTATCCTGCGCGAAGTAGAAGGGTTATCAACCCTGGAAGCGGCTGAAGTCTTGAATATCAGTGAAGCTGCCTTAAAGACTCGCCTGTCGCGTGCCCGTTTGCAACTCCGGGAGAGTCTGACCGAGTACTTTGAAGGTCGGTTTGAGGGTAAAGTTTATGGCACATAATGAAAATTGCCGGCAATTATTGGGTTCTCTCTCGGAATATGTGGATGGCACTGCCGAGGAAAGCATTTGTGCCGATATCGAGCGGCACCTGGCGGATTGTAACAATTGCCGGGTAGTGGTAGATACTTTGCGCCGGACGGTCTACCTGGTGCGATCGACCCGCCCGGAAGAGACCGTTATGCCTGCCGAGGTACGTGACCGTTTATACAAGGTATTAAACCTGGAAGATTATCTCAACTCCGGCGGATAATTGGATTCAGCCGGGGCGAATGCGGTCCAACCCGAGGTGGGCGGGGTTGGACCGTTTTTTTTTGTAACTTTAACCCATGAGTTGCATCAAAACAATGAACTACCTGTCAGATGGTCGGGTAGGACGTGCTTAACATGAAAAACAACCAGCCACAGCTCGTTTCACCCGATCGAACGCCGGAAGACCATTCCGGAACTCCCCGGCATATTCCGGTGTTGGTGGATGAATTAAGTGCCGGAAAATTATGCCCTGTGTGTGAACAGGCAAATCTCGATTATGACGGATTGCTTAACCTGGTCTGCCCGGCGTGTGGATATACCGCTGGCGGGTGTTTTACCTGATAAGCAACAAAATATACCCCGTCGGGGTAAATCGACAAAGTTAAGGAGAATCAGTATTTATGGCAGAAAAACTGCTCAATGACGAAATTGTGGGTCAAATCAAGGATATTTTCGGCAATCTACAGCAGGAAGTGAAGATAATCTTCTTCACCCAGCCGGAAGATTGTGATTATTGTGAGGATACCCGGCAATTATTGGAAGAAGTCGCCATGACTTCCGAGAAATTAGCTCTCTCTGTTTACGATCTTCAGCAGAATGGGGAGATGGCGGAGACGTATCGCATGGATAAAGCGCCCGGAGTTGTGTTGCTGGGCAAAAATGGCACCGATTGGGTGGATTATGGCGTTCGCTATGCCGGGATTCCTTCCGGTCATGAGTTCAGCTCATTAATTCACGATCTTTTACAGGTTTCTTCCGGAGATTCGGGCTTGAGTCCAAAGACCCGCGAACAACTACAAAAGCTGGATAAACCGGTGCATTTAATGGTGTTCGTCACCCCCACCTGCCCATACTGCCCGCAGGCAGTACTCCTGGCGCACCAGTTTGCCATGGAAAGCCCCTGGATCGAGGCAGAAATGATCGAGGCTATGGAATTTCCGGAGCTCTCGAATCGCTATCACGTCAGTGGTGTGCCTCAAACAACAGTTAATTTCGGCGCAGGCACCGTGGTTGGCGCGGTACCGGAAGCCAATCTGCTGGCCGAAGTGCTGCGGGTCGTCGCCGCTTGATTTGGGAACCAGATGAGTATGAGCGCACAAAAATACCCACGGGTCATTATTTTCACCACACCCAGCTGCTCCTTTTGTCGAACTGCCAAAAGTTATCTGCGCCAGCAGGGGGTACCATTCAAGGATGTGGATGTTTCCCGCGATCCAGTTGCAGCCCGAGATATGGTGCGGCGTAGCGGGCAACAGGGTGTACCGGTGCTCGATATCGGTGGCAAGATTGTGGTCGGGTTTGACCGGCCAAAAATTGACCGGTTGTTAAATCTAAAAGCTCGTTAAGGAGCCTGTTATGGGAAAGAAAATCGCAGTAGTAACGGAAAACGGGCAGGACATCAGCAGCCATTTTGGGATGGCGCCATTTTTCCATGTATTTGATGTGGAAGAAGGTAAAATACTGAAACAAGAAGTGCGCGCCAAAGCCTATCATGCGCAACATCCGCAACACAACCACGATGAACATGAAGGGCATGGCGGGCACCACCTGCATGCCGATATGTTCAGCCCGTTGAGTGATTGCCAGGTCCTCCTGGCAGGCGGCATGGGAGAACCTGCTTATCGCAAAGCGCTGGATGCCGGTCTGGAGGTGGTGCTGGTTGGTGGCAATATTCAGGATATCGTGCAGGCCTACCTGCATGGTGAAGTCCAGAGCGACCAGCGCCGCATTCATCGTCATTAATTTGGAGATATCGAGGGAAAACAGTGGTTCGTTCAAAGCCCAGGCGGAAAGCTGGCGGCACGCGCAACTTGAGTTTGCTGCTGATTGGTGCAGGTTTGGTGATCTTTGCTCTGGTGATCACCTTGATGCTGATCAACAACCTGGATTTGCCTGCCGGTGATAAGGCCGGCGATGCCCTGTTACCTGCCAGCCTGTCTTTTCCAGCGCCTGAGTTGAGCCTGGAAGACCTGGAAGGTAACCCGGTAACCCTCAATGATTATCACGGACAGATCGTGCTGGTCAATAACTGGGCTACCTGGTGCCCACCCTGCCGGGCAGAAATGCCTGTACTGAACGCCTATTATCAGGAGCATGCCTCAGCCGGCTTTGTCATCGTCGCAGTGGATGCGGGTGAAGGTGTCGCTGAAGTGCAGGCTTTCGCCGAGTCGATGGAACTCAGTTTCCCGGTCTGGCTGGACCCCCAAATGGATACTATCCGGGCGTTTCGCAATAACGCCCTGCCCAGCTCGTATGTCATCGACCGGGAAGGCAACGTCGTCCTGGCCTGGAGCGGGGCGATTAACCGCGCGACCCTGGACGAATACATTACGCCGTTATTGGAGAATTAAGATGGATATCAATATCACCTGGAAAGAAGGCCTTTCCTTTACCGCGGTCAACGAAGCGGGCTTTGCATTGAATCTGGTCAGCGGTCCGGACGCAGAAGGCATGGAACCGGGGATGCGTCCCATGCAATTGATAGCTGTCGGTCTGGGCGGTTGTGGAGCGATGGACGTCATTTCTATTCTGGAGAAAAAACGAGAGCGGGTAACTGATTTCCAGGTGCACGTGCATGCAGAACGCGCCAACGATCACCCCCGGGTATTCACCCAGGTGATCATTGACTACGAAATTACAGGGATCGGCATCAATGAAGTTGCCGTTGCTCGGGCCATTGAACTATCTGTTACCAAATATTGCTCGGCTTATGCCATGTTAAGTCAGGTAGTACCGATCGAGATTCGCTATACAATTTTTGAAACCGTGGAAAATGACCAACCCCAAAAGGTGCATGAGGCTGTCTTCTTGCGACCGGAAAAAGTGTAATTTCCCCAAAAACGATCGCCGGGGGATCGGTTCAAGACCGGTCCCCGTTTTTTTAACGCAGCAGGGCTTCTCGGTACCCGAAGATTTCCACAGGATTATTCCGGGGTACCTGCCCCAGCGGCTGGCGTAGTTTGGCCTATTTGAAGGCCGGTTTCAGATTTTTGTTCAGCTACTGGCTTCTGGATCTGGTCGTAATCAGCCAGTTTAGTCTGAACTTCTCGCACCGGGCGCAAAAGATAACCGCTTAATCCCACCGCAGCCCCGCCCAAACCGCATATAGCAATTATCATTGCCATCCCCGCTCCTGCTCCCAGGCCAAACAACGGGCTGAACAGGGTGCTGACGGCATTATTAGTCAACATGACTGGCTCCATCACCTGATCTGCCAGCACGCCCGCCAGCAATGTAGCAGCCGGATTGACAAACCAGGCGATCAGCCGCCGCACAGAAAAGACACGTCCCTGAACATCCGCAGCCACTTTACTTTGCCAGATGGCCTGGTTGGAGCTGTTGATCAACGGGAAGAAGATCGCCCCCAGGAAGCTGCCGATTGCCCAGACCGGTATAGACCGTCCCAAACCGGTGACGGTCATCCCCAACAGGCTGGAGAATACCCAGCCCAACAAGACGCCATGTACCAGCTTTTTGGGTCCACCCCAGGCGCTGATGAGCAGGGCTCCAACCACTGCACCAACAGCTCCGATGGATTGCACCGATCCAAGCGCCAGCTCGTTATTGTTGGTGCGCGCCAGGATCATCGGCGCGATCAGTGTAGTGCCGATTGTGGCGAAAAAGTTGCCGAACATGAAAATTATCTGTAACCATAACAGGCTGGGGCGTTTGAAGATATAACGGAATCCATACAGCGATTCGCTCCACAAATTACCTTTGCCCTCCAACCCTTCGACAGACACCTCCGGTTGCGGGACGCGCGCCAGTAAAACCCCGCTGACTGCAAATACGAAGGTAAAAATATCGATCAGGAGAATTCCCTGCAGGCCAATAAATCCCAACAAAGCGCCCGCCAGGACAGGAGCAATAATTCCCGACCCGGATTCGGCCAGCTGATTCAACCCTGCCGCCCGCGCATATTGCTCTTTGGGGATCATCACCGTGATCGCTGCTGAGTAAGCAGGCCATTGGAATGTCTGGAAAGTACCCATGATAAACACAGCAATATACAGGTGCCAGATTTCCAGGGCATTCATCCCGTTCAAGATAAACAGGCCGATGGTCGCTGCACCGGCTGCCAGGTCGCTGATGATCATCATCCATTTGCGGTTGGAGCGATCCACGATCGCGCCTGCAAAAGGACTCAATACCAGCATGGGGGTGACAAAGAAAAACCCTACCAGCGCCAGAGTGGTTGCCTGCCCGGTTTTTTCGTAAGCCCAGATTGTCATGGCGAACGCTGCCATACCGGTGCCAATCAGCGAGATCGCCTGTCCAATCCAGATAACAAAAAAAGCAGATATGCCGCTCAACAGAGGGGGTTTACCCATAATCTCCTCCGGAATAGGTGCTCAATCAAAAACCGGGGAAGCTCTCAATGTGGTAGAGAGTTGCGCCAGCGAATCGAGGTGGCAATTCAGTTTGGATTGATCTCTGAAAGGAGGCGGATGCCATCTTCCACGCTGAGTTCTCCACGTCCAATTTTTTCCAGAACTTCCATCCGGTCGAGTTGCGTAGCTTCTTCGGTCACGAAACCGGGCTGGTGAGGGATCGGGCGTTCGAGTTGTTCCGCGGTAACCATTGCCAGGTTGCCGGAGGTGCTCTTGAAATTGAGCTCCACCCCACCATTCTGCACCAGTATCTGGCGCAGACGACCGGACTGTTTAAGATAGGTGGCTGACAGGCCAATATATACCTGGCCGGTAAGTGTGCTGCTGTGTACCTCGCAACTTGTTTCCGCCGGCACAACCAGGCGCACATCACCTGAAACGCTATCAAACCGGTAGGGTCCTTCACCCAGGTTTGTATCTGCGTCGATATCCCCGCTGACAGTATGAGTCACCAGGCTTTCCAGCCTGCAATTGCCAAATTTGCCCTCGCCTGAGACTGTCTTAATCGTCAGCTTGCCTTGCAAGCGCAATCCTGTGATGTCGCCGCTGACCGTATCGGCATGTATTTCTCCCTGCAAATCTGAAAGCGCCAGATTGCCGCTGACGCTGCTCAGTCTTTGTCTGCCTTTTAAGCCGTCCAGCACTGCACTGGCGCTGACACTTTTCAGGCGCACATCGCAATTCTCCGGCGCCAGGATGGTATAAAACACGGCGCAAGGTTGTGTGGAGAGACCAAACAGGCGTTCCAGGGTAGTGGTGCGAGTGGCCGCGATCACGGTGCCATCCGCTTCCTGGTGGATATCCACCCGCGTATGCTCCGGGTTGCCCGACTCCGGATCGAGAACCGCCTGGATGCGGATTTCGTTTTCCTGGGTGGCTCGAACGGTGATACTCCCGCGAATATTTTCCACCACCAGACGCGCTGGGGGATTTACCTGAAAGGAAAAATCGTAACTGGTTTGTTCCATGATTATTTGCCTTATTCAATGAAAATTTCGACGTGTTCGCCATCTGCCTCGTCGATCACGTCCACAATTTTGCCCATTGCGCCTGATTCCAGCATCTGCACCAATTGTTCGCTATCCAACCCGCCCAGGTCGGGGGCGTATTGTGCCCCAATTTGCAGTCCCCATTCCATCAAGCCTAAAGGGATGTTTACACTGGTTTTGGTTTTCCCCGTGCGGATGTCGGTGACCCGCACCCGAAACCAGCGCGCCTGCTTACCACCCGCCGGTGTGGCGGGTTGGCGGGGCTTTTTGGTTTTGCCAGCGCTTGAGCTTAAGGCGCTGAGTAATTTTGCGCCTTCTTCAGCAGTGATTTTTCCTTCGTGAATCAGTTTAAGAATGCGCATTCGTTCTTCAGAGGTAGCCATAAGATTCCTCCCGGTTGGAATGGTGATAATCGATGAACTTTGTTCTCCCGCGGAATGGGAGTCTGCAGCCATCTGCGGACGGACTACTGCAGCAAACCTGCCGCTCGTGCCCGGGTACAGTGCCCTGCCCATCCAATTCCGAGATTGATATTAGCCGCTCTTCATCAACCCTTCACTCTGTTTCCTCTCCCAAAGCGGCCAGAAGTTGTTCAGCTTCTTCGGCGCTGATCACTTTTTCTTCCAGCATCTTCAGGATCATCAGACGTTCATCTTCGGTGACCGCTTCTACATCGTCGGATATTTCCTCCTCGCTGCTTGGCGGCCAGATAAATTTGCTCCCTGGCGATGGTACCGGAGGTACGGGCGGGATGATAATTCCAGGGCGGGGACTTTTCTTTTCCATTTTGCGGCGGGCTGCCTCCAGCTTACGCTCCCATTTCATCCGTGCCCGGGTGCTTGCCTGGCGGGCGTGTTCTTCGGCGCGCTGAATCCGCTCTGTGATCCGCCGGCGTTGATCTTCGTTTAAACCCTGTCCGATTCCAAGCTCCAGGTGCTCCAAATAAGCGTCTACCTGGTCGGTAAGCGCTTCTATCTGCGAAGTGACCTGGATTTCGATTTGTTCCGCCAGGTTGTCGAGCTGCTCGGTATCCAGGTTAAGCTGCCGGTCATAGGCGCCGATTGTTTCCCAGCCACTGGCCCGGCTGCGTAACTCCACACTGCCTCCCGCCTCCAGGTGAATTTCCGGCCCATCTTCCCCCAGGTTGGTCTCGAAATTCGCTTTTCGCACCAACCGGGCGTGATCAGGCAAATCCAGGTGAATTCTTTGCGCTCCACTGCGGATGAAGATCCGCGCATTTTCAGTGTCTACCAGCCGGCAATTGATATTCCCGCCCGCGCTGAGGCGATACATCTGCTGTGCTTTCGGGGTCAGGTACACGTCTGCATTACCGCCGGTATTGATCACTACGCTGCCGCTGACCTCCCGCAGATTTAAATGCGCCCCGATCTGGTTGGCGGAAAATTGACCATCCACCCGGCGGATGATGGCAGTGCGCCCGATCTGGTCTATCGCCAGGTCTCCATGCACGTATTTAGCGGATAGATCCGCACCCACCAGGTCGATTTTAGCTTCGCTCACATCCCGCAACACCAGTTCCTGATGGATTTTCCCAATCGAGATTTTCCCGGCCAGAGACTTGAGAGTTGCCCTGCCGAGTACCTCATCGACGCGGATAGATGCCTGATGCGGCACATAAATTGTGCAATCCGCCGGACAGCGGATGTTCACCTGCTGTTCTGTCTGGGAAATTTCGGCCTCTTCCAGCAACGACTTAATCACCACTACCTGATCCATGTGGCCTTTCAGGTTTAAATCGCCGCCAATCGATCGGATAATAATATCCGGTGTTGCGCCGGTGGGCAGTTCGATTTTCTGCATGGTTACAACTCGCCTTCCTGGAGCATGCGCATGGCATCCATATACGAAATCTGGCCTGCCTCAAGCTCTTCAAGGATCCGCAGCCGGCTTTCTTCGGGTAGCCCGGCTGGTTCTTCCTTACCCGGTTCATACCCCAGGGCGCGGATCACCTCGTGCAGCCGGTTTCGGATGGTGGGGTAGGATAAACCCATCTCATCTTCCATGCGCGTAATTTTCCCCTCACAGCGAATAAATGTTTCCACAAATGCCAGCTGATCTTTAGTGAGCTGGGAGAAAGCGCCGCCAGAGAAGCGACCTTCGATGGTTGTGTCACAATCCTGGCAGTGCAGGCGAGTGACCAGGATTTCCCCACCGCATATCGGGCATTTACTGGGTAAAGGGAGCATGTGTTTTTCCTGAGAATGAAATTTCGGATTTGCCTGCTAGCAGAGAATGGCAAAACCCTTAATTCAAAATGAATATTGAAATAATACTAATAAAACTTAATAATGTCAATGTTAAATAATCATAAAATTCAATATTAACATTGATAATATCAAACTGTAAGTAAATGAAATCGGGGAGGCACACCGGCCTCCCCGAAAATTAAGCGGGGTAGTGTAGATCAGCGCTCATCGCCGACGATCTGGCTATCCACATTGGAGCATTCGCAGGCGGTGACCAGTTCCGAAAAGCGCTGTAAGGTGCCTTTGTATGGCCCTTCCCCATTGCGTGCCACCCAGCCTTCGAGGTTGAAACCCAGCAGCCCTTCCGCCAGCATCCACTCTCCATTGTATTTGCGGGCAATATGCACGTGCGTTCCGGTAGAACTGCCGCCCTCACACGAGGGATGGGCAATCCTGTCGCCGGTTTCCAGCTTTGCCCCTAAAGGGGGGCGCCCCTCGGTACTGACATGTAAATAAAAAACGGTCCAACCGGTGCGCGGGTCGCCATCCCCATCCAGGTCCAATTCCACGATGCCCACATCGGAGCGGGTAATCACCCCGGGAGCGACGGCAGTGACCCACTCGTTCGATTCCACGCAGCCTCCCAC
>JAGUYX010000232.1 GCA_020061145.1 Anaerolineales bacterium
AAAAACCCGAAACCACTCCCTCCGCTCAAGCGAGCACAGACTACGAACTACCCGAATGGTTGAAGGGGATCGAAACGGACGAACCACGTGAACAGGCCAGCGAGTCTACTACAACTGATCTGGACGAATTTCTGCAAGAAGTCGATGAAGACATAACCGAATTAACCCCCACCGATGATGAAATGGCTTTACCAGATTGGTTGAAAGAATTCGAGGCCGGTGAGGCAGATACCGGTGAGGATATAGATTTTGAGATTCCAGTCTCACAATCCGAAGAAAGAGCAAGCGAACCACCAGAATTTAAAGATGCCAGTGAAGCCCTTAGCTGGTTGGAAGGATTTTCAGCAGAATCGGGACAAGCATCGGATACTGGCGAGCTACAAGGCGAACCCGAGTCTGAGCCGACCTCAGAGGCGTCCTTTGAAGAAATTCAGGGTATTGAAGAGGGACAACCTGAAACCATCCTGGAACCTCAGCCAATGGAAACTGAATTTCAAGTTGAGGAAAGCCAGGTTACGACCGATAAGTTGGATGTCAATAAAGCCTCACTGGTTGATATTGAAAGTCTCCCTGGGGTCACTTTTCAAGTCGCTGAAGCAATCATCAGATATCGGGAAGATAATGGCGCATTTCTTTCGATCGAACAACTTGCCGATGTACCCGGTCTAAAATCCGATGATTTCGCGTTGCTTCAGAGCCTCCTCGCGGTGAAAGAGGTTCCCCCGGAGATGATAAAGCCTCGCCCAGGGCCGGAGGCGTCAAAATTACATTCTGCTCGCCAGGCTGCCTCCCAGGGAGATAATTCCCTGTCAATGAAGTTGTATAACGAATTAATCAATGAGAAATTATCTCTGGAGGAAGTCCTGTTCGATCTGAACCAGATGCTGCAACGCAGACCGGATGATTATGAATTATGGCAGTTATTAGGTGATGCATACATCCGCAATAACCAATTAATCGAAGCGATGCAGGCTTACAACAAGGCAGAGGAGTTATTACATTGATTTTTTCACAGCGTAACCTGTAATTTTTAGGCTAAAATATGGAGCGGTTGAAGGCGAGAGTTTTAACTTCAACCGCACCTTTTTTTTAATTTATATTGTGGAGGATCTTGTGGAGCGTACTTTTGTCCTGGTAAAACCCGATGGAGTGCAACGTGGATTAATGGGAGAGGTGATCTCCCGTTTGGAACGGCGTGGATTAAAAATGATTGCCGCGAAATTTGTTGCCGTCAACCGGGAACTGGCAGAAAAACATTATGCCATTCATCTGGGAAAACCTTTTTATGCTGGGCTGATCGCATATATTACGTCCTCACCCGTTCTGGCAATGGTATGGGAGGGACCAGATGCAGTCGCTGCTGTTCGCCAGACAATGGGCGCAACGCGCCCAACAGAAGCCACACCCGGTACGCTCCGCCATGACTTTGCCCTTCAGGTCGGCCGCAACCTGACTCATGCCTCTGACTCACCGGAAAATGGAGAAATAGAGATTGAACTGTGGTTCGAGGATAACGAGCTGGTGAGCTGGAGCAGAGAGACGGATCGCTGGATTCTGGAATAATTTCATTGCTTTATCGATAATCCGGCGCAGAGGCGGTGGGGTATCTGTGCCGGATTATTTATTGGATATAATTTATCTGCTTATACTCAACAGATATAATATCCCTCCAATTATGACTGGTGAGGTGTGCTGATGTTTTCCCCAACCGATATCCAAACAAAGTTAGAGCAAATATTACCAAGGGTAACCAAACCGGGAAGATATACGGGAGGTGAGCTGAATCAGGTTGTAAAAGATTGGCAGAATACAGAAATCAAAGTTGCCCTGGCATTCCCAGATTTATACGATCTGGGGATGTCGAACCTGGGCGTGGCAATACTTTACAATCTGATTAACCAACGCCAGGATGCCCTTGCTGAGCGGGTCTACCTGCCATGGGTGGATATGGAAGCCGAAATGCGAGCCGTTAACCTGCCATTGTATTCGCTGGAAACCAAACATCCATTAGTAGATTTTGATATCGTGGGGATTTCGCTGCCTTATGAAACCCTGTATACCAATGCCCTGAATTTGCTGGATCTTGGAGGTATACCGCTTTTCTCTGCGGAACGGACCGAAGAACATCCACTGGTCATTGCCGGTGGTCATGCAACTTTCAATCCTGAACCGATGCACGCCTTTATCGATGCTTTTGTCATCGGTGAAGGTGAGGAGGCGATAATTGAGATTATCGAGCAGGTGAAAAAGTGGCGAAATAATGGATCCTCGCGGCACGAATTACTCAGCAATCTGGCGCGTTTGTGGGGTGTCTATGTTCCTGCTTTTTATGAACCTGTCTATGCGCATGACGGGACGATTGACCATATGGAAACTCTCCATGAGCATGCGCCTATGCCAGTTATCAAACGGATCGTTCCCAAATTACCTCCTCCGGTTACCCGCTTTATCGTCCCCTATGTTGATGTCATTCATAATCGAATACCCATCGAAATCATGCGCGGCTGTACCCGTGGGTGCCGCTTCTGCCATGCAGGGATGGTCACCCGACCCGTGCGGGAAAGAACGGTGAACGAAATAGTTGAGGCAATCGAAACAGCTCTGCAGCAAACAGGCGTTGAAGAGGTTGGGCTCCTTTCCCTGTCGTCTTCAGACTACACGAATATTCTCGAGTTGGTTAAGGCTGTGTCTGAGAGGTTTGCAGGCCAGCATGTAAATTTGTCGCTTCCGTCCTTACGGATCGAAACTTTTTCCGTGGATTTGATGGATGCTTTACGCGATTCCAAGCGCCATGGTTTTACCCTGGCGCCTGAGGCCGCCACCGAAAGAATGCGGGAGATTATCAACAAACCGGTCAGTACCCGTCAATTACTGGATACTGCAAGGGAAATATATCGTCGGGGCTGGACCACAATCAAACTGTATTTTATGATTGGGCACCCATCGGAGACATTGGAAGATGTCCAGGCTATAGCTGATTTATGCAAAGCTGTACTCGCCGAAGGTCGGAAAGTAATTGGAGGGCGCGCGAAGGTTAATGCAGGCGTCTCCACTTTTGTGCCCAAACCCCATACGCCTTTTCAATGGGTTCCCTGTGATACGATCGAGCAGATCCATCTGAAACAGGAACTGTTACGGCGAGAATTACGGGGGAAAGGGCTCAAACTCAACTGGAACGACCCTCACGAAACCATGCTGGAAGCCTGGTTATCGCGTGGTGATCGCCGGATGGCAGAAGTGGTATACCAGGCCTGGAAACATGGGGCAAAATTTGACGCCTGGAAGGAAATCTTCAACTATGCAGCCTGGATGGATGCCTTTAATCTCGTTGGCCTGGATCCGACCTTTTATACCCACCGGAAGCGACTAATCGATGAAACCTTCCCGTGGGAGCACATCAGCACCTCCGTACGGAAAAAATTCCTGACCGAGGATTATCTCTGGAGTCTGCGTGGCCAGACCCGGGTCGATTGCCGGGAACGTTGCTTTGCCTGTGGTATCCTGCCCACCTTCGCCGAAATGCGCAGCCTGAATCCAGGCGAGGTATGGCAATGCCCCGAGGTTAAACCCAAAACTCAACGGTTGAAAGCCGCAAGCACGATCCAGGTAGATGAAATTCCTGTTATTACCAGTGGAGACTGAATTAACCTACACCCGCTATCGCCTCCAATTCGGCAAAACCGAGGCGATGAGGTATACCGGTCATTTAGACGTTTACCGCGCCTGGGAACGCCTGATCAGGCGTGCTCGTTTGCCGCTGGCATACAGCCAGGGCTTTAACCCACACCCGAAAATCAGCCTGTCACCCGCCCTCCCGCTTGGATTCACCAGCGCATGCGAGCTGATTGATATCTGGCTGGAAGCAGCCATCCCTTCAGAAGAAGTTTTTGTCGCTTTGGATGAAAGCTCTCCCCCAGGAATCAAAGTACACTGGATTAATGAGGTGCCTGTCTCGGAACCCGCTTTACCGGCAATTATCCAGTCGGCATGTTACCGGGTGGAGCTCCTGAATCGAATTGAAGATCTGGCTGACAGGGTAGATACAATCACCCGGGCCAGTCAATTACTGCGTTCCCGACGTGGGAAAACATACGACCTGAAACCCCTTATCGAAGATATCGAGCTTAGCTCGGCAGATTTTCCCCAGGTAATCAATCTTCAGCTGGCTTGCCGGGAGGGTGCGACCGGAAGGCCGGATGAATTTTTGGACGAATTGGGTATTACTCCACACCTGGCCCGAATTCACAGGGCATCCTTTGTGTTTAACGCGGAGATAACCCATGCTTATCCGGCTAGAGAATAGTCCAATAATTTCCTGTGGCGTGGTAAAATCGGAAACGCTCCCGCCCCCATAGCTCAGTGGATAGAGCGCTGCCCTCCGGAGGCAGAGGCCTGCGTTCGAGTCGCAGTGGGGGTACTAAAAACCGCCCGATTTTTTATCGGGCGGTTCAGGTTTTATTCTAAAGTTTCCCCTATTTGCGCAGGAGATTCGTTAACAGGAACCAGACATTAGCCGGTCGTTCAGCCAGACGGCGCATGAAATATGGGTACCATTGGGTACCATATGGAACGTACACACGGACTGGATAATCCTCCTGAACCAGTCGCTCTTGTAAATCCCGTCGAATGCCATGCAACATTTGAAACTCAACCTTTGAATTAGGCAACCCGATCTGGTTTGCGTAATTCCTGGCAAATTGAATGCGTTTTTCATCGTGCGTGGCAATCGCCGGGAGCGGAGGGAATCTCCCTGCCGGTGCATTCACTAGATCCTCGAACTTGAGGGCTTTATCGAGCATCATTTTGGCTAACCGGTCAAAATTCTCATCCACACTGCTTTTCTTCGGAAATGCTACCTCGGGAGATTCTTTATAAGCCCCTTTGCACAGGCGGATCCGAGTCCCACTCCTTAGTAGTTCCCGGACATCGTCTTCACTGCGGTAGAGATATGCCTGAATTACCACCCCGACATTATCAAAGCCATATTCCGTGCGAATACGATGGAACAAACGAAAAGTTGCCTCGACCGTAGACGAGTCTTCCATATCGATGCGCACAAAGTTCTGGTGATCGTGTGCTTTCTGAACGATTTTTAACAGATTTTCGCAGCAGAAGCTTTCACTAAGCGTCAAGCCGAGTTGCGAGAGTTTAACAGACACACAACTTCGCACCTGAGTCGCGGATATGGCTTCAAAAATATCTGTTATTTTTTTTGTCGAGTGTAACGCTGTTTCGGGGTCATGGACATATTCCCCCAGGTAATCCAGTGTAGCAACGATCCCCTTACGATTCAATTCTTTGACGGTCTGGATGGCATCTTCAAGTGTTTCTCCGGCAACGAACCGGTTAGCCATCTTCCAGGCAAATTTCCAGCGGGTAATTGCCTGGCGCGCCCATTCTGCCCTGGATAGCGAGATCAATAACGAGCGGAGCATTGTCTATTCCTCAGGTATATGATGTTACTTGATCTTTACGCATTCATCGATGTGGTTCGAATTTCTAGATTAAAGAATTCGACAAATATTTAACCGGCGCTGTGATTTTATATGGGTTCTCCGGTATCCGGGATGATGATCAACTTCCTTTCTTAATGTGTCATGTACCCTGTTTCACAACTTTTCGACGTGGTGATCCCAGGCTCTTAATGAATTTATCCACCTGGAAATCGGAGTATTTCAATCCCGTTTGAAGTTCTCTGATGATATTCCAGCTGGTGAGAAATTGTTTTTGCCTTGCTTCTGCTTTACCATTTTCACCAAGTAATGCCATGGCCGCAATCGACAGCAATCCCCATAATAGCGATTCCATGGCTTCTTTTTTGAACCATAAAACTTCTTCATACTGGTTTACCCCCAGGAATTTTTCGACTTCGGAATCGGCCAGCAAGAGAGTGGCAAACTCAAGCGATTTTTGTTTTCCCTTGAATTTTACCTTGTACCAATCCCGATATTTCACCAGCAAGCTCAACAACGCAACTGATTTATCAACATGTTGGTCCGGGCATCCCAACTCGTAGTACACCTGGCGTAGTCGCTTTTTCAATAACCATTCATCCAGCCAGTCATAAGCGAAGTTCGTGGCGGTTTGGCTGCCAGCATCCACCCCTTTTGGCTGGATTTCTCCCAGACGATGCAAAATACTCCACCCCAGGATGGTTACCCATTCCGTATGCTGGCCAGTGGATAATCCCTGGCGAATCAATTCCAACGCTTTTTTCAGGTCTGCGTTGGGGTGGGTAGAGGCATCTTCCCTTTGCCCGAAGTATTTCAATGCCACGCCGATTTCTGATTTTAATCCGGCTGCCAGCGGACCAGCTTCCTTCTCCCCACCCGAAAAATCTTTCACTGCTGAATATAATGTCCGACCTTTTTCCTCGACTTGATTCAGCACTACTTGGATGGTCTCCTGACTTTTTTCATCCCCATCCAAATTCCGGGCATTTTCAATGATCCACAGGATCTGACCAGGATTTAATAATTCCCTCAGGGGTACATGAACGTTCTGTAAGAATAATTCCCGCAGAGCTTCATTTATATCGCCAACTCCGCGTCCACCCAGGCTGTCTGCTAATTGACGATAGTGTCCTTCACTATCGTAAACCTCACGAAAATTGATGAACACGTGGTAATCATAAGCCCCCAGATCGAAGTAAAGGCCTTTTTCTGCAATTTCCTGATTATTGCGAATATACTCCAATCTGGAGCGTTGATCTTTGAAAATGGTGAATTTCTGGCTGTCCGCATCGAGATATAAACCTTCAGCCAGAGATTTTTGACGTAATTCTTTGGCCTCACCAAGCTTAACTGCATATGCTGCGGAGGTATGAATCCAGCCACGCGTATCTGCAAAGCGGTTGTGGTATATAAACAGGCTTCTTTGCCCAAAAGTTTCGTTCGAAAAGGCAAACACATCTTCATTTACATACCCGTCCACAGTATAAAAATCATACAAAAGGAAATTTTCCACTCCGGCGAACGCAAACCTGCGGTGCAGCAGGGGTGAAATTTCTCTAAAATGTCGTTCGACCAGATATGGATCGGGTTTTTCCTCCCAATAAGCCTTCCGATATTCCATGCCATATTTTTCTGTGTAACCCTCGATCTGACCGTGCCCGAACATGGGTAAACCCGGCATGGTTGCCATCATCGCAGCCACACCAAAATACTTATCTCCTTTACCAAACTGGTCAACTGCGGTTCGCTCATCCGGATTATTCATAAAATTGACATATCGCTTGAGAATCTCCGGATCGAACTCGAGCGTATTTTTGATAACTTGCCGGTACTCCGCGTTTTTCTCATCGCGCATCATATTCATGAATGCACTGTTATATACCCGGTGCATTCCCAACGTACGCACAAAGTAACCTTCCATCAGCCAGAAGGCTTCCGCGAGCAACAGGGTGTCTGGCACTTCCTTGGCAACCCGGTCTACAACTTCACGCCAGAACTCGACTGGCATGGCGGCATCAAATTGCTCCTTGGTTAACCCATATTCAGACCGGGTGGGGATATCTCCACCACTTCCCGGTTCCGGAAACCAGAGACGTTGGTAGTGTTTTTTCGCCAGGGTCATGGCGGCATCGAAGCGGATGACCGGGAACTTTCGGGCAACTTCCAAAATGGTCTGAATAACTGCTTCGCGCACTTCCGGTAATAGATAATTCAATTGGGCAGTATCATTCCATGGCATGGATGTGCCATCGTTACCATGGTAGATATATCGTTCATCGCCTGTCCAATTATCCCGGCGCTTGAATACCACCGCGGCATCTCCGCGCGAGTAATAATGGTCTTCCAGAAAGATACCCACCCTTGAATCCTCGGAAAGATCTGGCCCATTAAAAGAATAATTAGGGTATGGGCTGTAGTTCAGTGAAATAAACCAGTCCGGATGTTCGATTACCCAGCGAGAATAAATGCCTACATGATTGGGTACCATATCTGCAGCCAGCCGGATGCCACGCTGCCAGGCACGCTGGCGCAATTGCTGATACGCATCCTCGCCGCCTAAATCATTAGCGATGGCATAATCGTACAGGGAATAGGCAGAGGCCACAGCCTCCGGGTTTCCACACAATTGTTTGATCCTTTGCGAGGCGCTGCTCCTTTCCCAAAGCCCGATCAGCCATAAACCGGAAAACCCGGCAGAGCGAAGCCGGTCCAATTCTTCATCTGGAATCTGGTCGAGACGACGTATCTCGCGCTGATACTGTTTGGATAGCTGATCCAACCAGACATAAGTATTTTTTGCAAGTAACACCAGACTGGGCATCCAGTCTTTGTCGGGACTGAACTTCTCAGGCTCAAGTGCAGCCAGATCGAACTCATAAACAACCGCATCACCCGAGCCTCCAGTCAAGCCAAACAATTTCTGTGTTTCTTCTTTAATAAAATCCAAGGATCCCAATATTCGCAATAAAAAGCGTTTCCCGATCACCTTTTGCCAGCGCCGGATCAAGAATTCCAGCTGACCATACAGGGAATTCGGGCTGGTCCGCGCCGGCTGAAGAAGAATATCAATCAGGTTCAGATCTTCTAGCGGAGGTTGTGTCTCGAAAAAATCATACAGGACGGAAAACGCTCGTGAATAAACCGTTTTCTCCACCAGCTCACTATCGTCGAACAACTCGAAAAATGGTTCAAACGCGGGATTCTGGTTGGCGGTCCATAACAAAATTAATTCTTCCAGGGTGATCAGCAGGTTCGAGAGACCCTCAGTTTCGCCTGCGAGATATTCTTCCTCACTGATCAGGCCTTGATACACCCGGGTTGGAGGAAATAATTGCAAGAACTTTCTCAGCAATTGCTGGATTTCATCCTCGCCAAGCTGGTTTTGGAGCGTATATAAAGCATTTTCCATCACCTGGGGATTAAAATCTTCTCGATAAAATTCCACCAGAGCATGCAAAATTTCATCAATCAAGCCCATGGCATTGATTTCAGAGGCACGCACCGTTTTATCGGGATGTTGTATCAGGTCGCGTTGGAAATTGATTTTGTCAGCAAACTCACGCGCCGAGCGGAAATTTGCCAGAATTATATTACCGCTCGTTGAAAACAGAGTTTTATCGAATTGATATTTCTCGCGCGCCTGGCGGGTGACATGAAACTCAAATTTTGCCGGGAAGTACACGCCTGCTACCATTTGATTTTCTCCATTCTCCAGACAAGCGGGTAAATTGAATTATTAAAATTATCAGCCAGGCATCTAAATTATATACGACTCTAACCCCGTTGTCGAAATCACCGGTAAGAATGGCTATCATATGTGCAAATAAACTTCCCTTGACATCCAGAACCTGATTTGCTATAAATCGTGAACACAAAGAAATGCGGTGAAAAGGAAAGTAGTTGCAGCTCTGGCATAACAGAGAGCCGGTGAAGCTGAAAAACCGGTATGCGATCTGCAATGAATGGGCCTTGGAGCAGCAGGGTGAAACTTCCACGGTAAGCAAGGAGTAGCCTGCGCCGGTAATGCCTCCGTTACAGGCAATCAAGTGAAATCTGACCTGGAGTCAGGTTTAAGCAGGGTGGCACCGCGGGAACCGCACTCGTCCCTGGACGCAGGCGGTTTCAATCTTTTAATCAGTTCGTGTGGAGTTGTGCTACATGGTTAAACCGATCTCACTTTCCGGAATAAAACCCACCGGCACCCCCCATCTGGGGAATTATCTGGGTATGATCAAACCTGCTTTAAAAATGGTGCAGCAATATCAGGCGATTTATTTCATTGCGGATTACCATGCATTAACCACAATTCGGGATGGCAAAGAATTACGTCGCCTCAGTTATGAAATCGCTGCCACATTGCTTGCCCTGGGACTTGATCCTGAAGAGGTTGTGTTTTTCCGTCAATCGGATGTGCCCGAATTATTCGAGTTGACCTGGATATTAAATTGCTATACGCCAAAAGGTTTGCTCAACCGCGCTCATGCGTATAAAGCTGCGCTGGATGCGAATATTGAAGCAGGCCGTGACCCCGACGCGGGAATCAATATCGGTCTGTACACCTACCCTACTTTAATGGCTGCGGATATTCTGCTCTATGGCAGCCATGTTGTCCCGGTAGGCCAGGATCAACGGCAGCACGTGGAGATTACCCGCGACATTGCCCAGGCATTCAACAATAATTATGGCGAGATATTTGTCTTGCCAGATGCGGTGATCCAGGAAGATGTAGCCAGCATACCCGGCATCGACGGCCGTAAAATGAGCAAGAGTTACGATAATGTGATTCCTATTTTTGCTCCATCGAATCTGTTACGCAAAACAATAATGCGCATTGTGACGGATTCCAGCCGTCCTGAAGATCCCAAAGATCCTGAAAAGGACAATGTATTCAATATTTACCGTTACTTTGCTCCTGCGGATGAGGTTGCCGATGTTCGGGAACGTTATCTACACGGCGGTCTGGCATACAGCGAAATCAAACAAAATCTGTATGAAATTCTAAACGCCTATTTTGCTGAGCCGCGCGAGCGATATAACGCATATCTGGCCGACCAGACAAGGCTTGAGGAAATCCTGATGATCGGCGCTGAGCGAGCCCGGATCATTGGAAGCAAGATCATGCGTAAAGTTCGTCGGGCTGTCGGGGTACGCTACGAACGCGAGCTTGAGGCTCGCCCTCAATGAACTTCAACCATTAAAGAGATTAACATGCCGATTCGTGGTATCCGAGGCGCCATTACAGCTACAGAAAATACTGCCGAGGCAATACTCAGCGCTACTCGATTGCTGGTAACCGAAATCGAGGCATCTAACCTGGGTTTACTACCCCAGGATGTCGCCAGTATATTCTTCACGGTAACATCCGATCTGAATGCAGCTTTTCCGGCGCTGGCAGTCCGCCAACTGGGTTGGGTGCTGGTGCCTATTCTGTGTGCCCAGGAAATACCCGTCCCGGATAGCCTGGGGAGTTGTATTCGGGTGTTGATTCATTGGAATACCGACAAACCCCAGGATCAGATTCAACATGTGTATCTAGGCGCAGCCCATGTCCTCCGACCAGACTTCAATTCCTCCACCTGAAGCAGAACTGCTCTTACCCTCGCAAGATGTGGTGATTTATGGCATTGGGTTAATGGGCGGCTCGCTTGCTCTCGCCCTGCGACCGCATGTAAAATCGATCACTGCCATAGACCCGGATGAGCAAACCCGTGCACTGGCGCAGGAATTTGCGCTTTTCGACCAGATTTACCCCTACCCCCCGCCCGTATCAATATCTACATCACTTATTTTTCTGGCTTCACCGGTGCGCTCAAACAATCACATTCTCCAATCGTTGCATGCATGGCACTCCAACAAAGCGGTAGTGCTCGACCTGGGTTCCACGAAATCACGCACACTAAAGTTCATGGAGGAACTTCCCGCGCGGTTCGACCCGGTGGGAGGTCACCCCATGTGTGGAAAGGAAAAATCCGGGCTCGAACATGCCTCGGCGGACCTCTTTAACAATGCGGTCTTCGCTCTGTGTGGATTACCACGGACCTCT
This sequence comes from Anaerolineales bacterium, assembly GCA_020061145.1. Classification (GTDB taxonomy): domain Bacteria; phylum Chloroflexota; class Anaerolineae; order Anaerolineales; family DRKV01; genus JAGUYX01. The sequence goes on from JAGUYX010000232.1 coordinate 11,497, forward strand.
TCCCACGCAAGAGCGCTGGTCACGGAACTGGTGAAAACCATCCAGTCACAGCCGCTCTGGATCGATCCGCACACTCACGACCGGTGGGTGGCCTATACCAGTCACCTGCCTTACTTGCTGGCAACCAGCCTGGCAAGTGTGATACCCCAGGAGACAGCTCCTCTCGCGGGACCGGGCTACCAAAGCACGACACGCCTGGCCGAATCTAATTTGCCCATGATGTTAGATATCATAAGCACGAACCGTGAAAATATATTGATTGCCTTGCAGGAGACGATCCAGTTATTACAGGTCTACCACCAGCAACTCGAAAGTTCTTCATTTGACGCCTTCGCAGAGAGCCTGTCTGTGGGTCAAGTGAAACGGAAAAAATTACTTTCTTCAAAACATGAGTTGCCTGCATGAATCTGACGGTTTTTCCCGGTTCCCCCCTGGTTGGCTCGCCAGGAATTAATAACGTTCCGGAACTCCCTGGCGATAAATCCATCTCTCACCGGGCTGCCCTGTTTGCTGCGATGGCGCGCGGACGAAGTGAAATATCCAACTTCCTCTTCTCCGGAGTGACCCGGGTGATGCTACATGCTTTGAGCCGGGTGGGGGTGGAATGGGAATGGCAGGCAGAAAAATTAATCATTGAAAGTCCGGGCTTTCGGGCCTGGAAAGCGCCAGAATCGGTAGTGGATTGCGGGCATTCCGCTACCACGATGCGCCTGCTGGCTGGAGCTCTGGCAGCAGCCGGCATTCCAGCCACGCTCGATGGCTCTCCCAACCTGCGTTCCCGACCAATGAAGCGTATCCTGCGGCCCCTGCAACAAATGGGAGTCCCAATCAGAGGCAGTGAAAACGGGACTGCGCCTTTGATTCTCGATCAACGCCCAACGGGCTCGGCTTTGCGCCCCGCCTCTTTTGAGTTGAGTATCGCCTCAGCGCAACTCAAAACCTGCCTCATGCTGGCAGCGATGGATGCGCCTGGACTAACAACAATCACCGAGCCTTACCCTTCGCGTGACCATAGCGAACGTATGCTCGCAGTAATGGGTGTGAACCTGTCCACCAACGGATTTTTCAACCAGCCTCCTCCAAATGCTCCCGGCTCGATCCGATTGGAAATCGAGCCTGGTCAGGAGATAATGCCAGTAGAACTGTCCGTTCCGGGAGATTTTTCATCCGCAGCGTTCTTAATCGGTGGCGCCCTCATCACACCCGGCTCAGAAATCCAACTGGCTGGGGTCGGGATCAATCCCACCCGAACTGGATTGTTGGATGTATTGACCGATATGCAAGCCAGAGTCGAGGTCACCAACCGGCGAATGATCCATGGCGAACCTCTCGCAGATATCCGTATCTGGCATCAACGGCTGCAAGGCACAGAAATAGAAGGCGCATTGGTTGTCCGGATGATCGATGAATTCCCGATCCTGGCTGTGATGGGCGCTTTCGCCCACGGGCAAACGACTGTCCGGGATGCCTCCGAATTACGCTACAAAGAGACGGATCGAATCCACTCTTTATGCCTGGAGCTGGAGAAGATCGGATGCGATATTTCTGAATTTTCGGATGGATTTCAGATAACTGGAAATGGAATACTCACCGGCGGCTCGGTCAGCCATCATAACGACCATCGCCTGGCAATGGCTCTCGCTATCGCTGGATTGGCGGCAAACAACCCGGTTGTCATCGAGCAAGCAGAAATTATTCAACAATCATTCCCAGATTTTATTGAGATCATCCAGAAACTCGGAGGACGCCTGGAATATGGCTGAGGCGAACCAGCGAAGCGCAGGTTCATTTATCAGTTTAGGACTGGTAGGAGATCTGCTCGAGCACAGTTTTTCCCCGGTACTGCACAATGCTGCCTTGAAATCAACAGGAGTGACCGGCAATTACCGGCTTTTCCCGATACCGCGA
>JAGUYX010000305.1 GCA_020061145.1 Anaerolineales bacterium
CATCCGGTCCGGCCGCGTGTTTGATTGGACATCGCCCCTGATTGTGGGGCACAAATTTACCCGCCTGGGGCGGGGTCGAGCCGAAGTATATCACGCTGATAGCGATTCGTAAAGAATTCGCGCTCTTTCAAATCCATGGTTAAATAGAAATATCCGGCGAGCCCAACCAGGCGATGACTGACTGAAAGCCGAGTGATTCTGGGATTTGAGATCATGGAGATCCACACACTTCAGGAGAGATTAAGTCACCTCAACCTGCCCGAAATACGCTACTACAATCGCCTGGGCTCCACCAATGACCTGGCGGACGAATGGGCGCGCCAAAATGCCCCAGACCTGGCTCTGGTGGTCGCCGACGAGCAGACCGCAGGTAGGGGAAGGATGGGACGCACCTGGTTCACCCCGGCGGGAGCTGCATTGGCCTTCAGCCTGGTGCTGCGCCCGGGGCGGATTGCCAGCCAACACATTGCCCATTTAACTGCCCTGGGTGCGCTGGCGGTCTGCATTACGCTGAAGGAACACTATCACCTGCCGGCGGAAATCAAATGGCCAAATGATGTGCTCTTAAGCGGGAAGAAATGCTGCGGCGTGCTGGTGGAAGCCAACTGGCAGGAGCAAAACCTGCGGTATGCGATCCTGGGCGTGGGAATCAACGTTTCTGCCGAGGCGATACCCCAGGGAATTCCGTTGAATTTCCCGGCGACGGCGGTCGAAACTGCGTTGGGACAGCCGGTGGATAGACTGGAATTACTGGCGCACATCCTGGAAAGGCTGCTTTTCTGGCGTACCCGCCTGGGTAGCGTCGAGTTCCTGGAGGCATGGAAGTTGCATCTGGCTTTTCTAAACCAGGAAGTACGTATCATCCGTCCGAACGCTGTTCCGCTTGTAGGCGTTATCGATGGGCTGGCGCCCGATGGGGCATTAATCTTACGCCTGAAAGACAACTCAGTCCGGACTGTAGAATTCGGTGAAGTTCAGGTTCGCCCCGGTTGACAGCCTGTCAGATTGGGCTACACTATGGGGAGCACAGACCTGGAAAAATGCAACAGCCGCTGGGCTGCAGGAGGTTTACATGTCTTTGGATGATTTTCGGGAGGCTGGCGCATTTCTGGAGGAAGAGGAAAGCCCCTCTCCACGTCAAAAAAACAGATCAGCAAGCGGTCGTATAATCCGCAGCACGACCGGAGGCGGTCTCACCCCGGCGCAACGATTTATCCTGTCCTTTTTGCTATTCCTGATGACCGTTTTGATCGGCGTGGCGTTTTTGCTGATCAGCGGCAGGGTGGTCCCACCCGGATTATATTAGTCTACGAGTCATCTTTATTGGGGCGCCTCGGCAAGGCGTAAATCCGAGTCGGCGATCCGCGCTACCGTGGCGACGGTATCCCCATCATCCAGGTTCATCACCCGTACCCCACGCGTTGCTCGCCCGGAAAGGCGAACATCCTTCACCTTGGTGCGTAAAACCACACCACTGGTGGAGATTATGGTGATCAGGTCTGCATCCTGTACCACCCGTGCGGCAACAATCGGCCCAATTATAGACAACGACCCTTTATCTACCGTCATAACCCCACCGGTAGCCCGGTTTTTCGCCGGGTACTCGCTCAACGACGAGCGTTTGCCATAACCTTTGGCTGTTACGGTCAACAGGTGACCACCCGGTTCGATAATATCCATACTGGTCACCAGATCCCCCTTCTTCCGACGAATACCGGTGACACCCGCCGCCTGACGACCCATCACCCGCACTTGCTTTACCTGAAAACGTAAGGCCTGCCCATGCTGAGTGACCAGGATCACCTCATCTTCGTCGCGAGCCAGGCGCGCCCAACCCAGGGCATCACCTTCATCCAGGTTCACTGCAATCAGACCCGAGCGCCGGACAGCAGAAAATTCCTCAATATCCACGCGCTTCATGCGACCTTTCCGCGTCGCCAGCACAATCGACTCGGCACTGACACCGTTCGGTATTGCCAGGGCAGCCGTCACGTTTTCGCCGGCATCCATATCCAGAATGTTATAAATCGAAATACCGCGGGCGGTACGATCGGCATCCGGAATTTGATACGCCTTTTCGGAATACACTTTGCCGCGGTCGGAGAAAAACAGGATGGTGTTATGCGCGCTGGCAGGGATGAGCAGAATGACTTCATCCTCTTCCTTGGTAGCATGTCCCTGAACGCCGCGCCCGCCGCGTCCCTGGGTACGAAAAGATTTGGTCGCCACGCGTTTGATATACCCACGCTCAGTGATGCTGATTAAAACCGGCTCATCGGGCACCAGGTCTTCCTCACGGAGTTCTTCGGTGGCGTCCGGCGAGATACGCGTGCGGCGCTCGTCGCCGTATTTTTCAGACATTTCCAACAGGTCTTCACGGATCACACTCAGGACTTTTTTCGGATCAGCCAGCAGCGCTTCCAGATAAGCGATTCTTTCCATCAACTGTTGATATTCATCTTCGATTTTCTGCTGTTCCAGAGCAGCCAGACGGCGTAACTGCATATCGAGAATAGCCTGCGCCTGGCGATCGGAGAGTGCGAAACGATCCATCAGGCGCTCTTTAGCCACATCGGCATCCGGCGATTTGCGGATGGTATCGATAACCGCATCCAGGTTTGCCAGGGCAATTTTTAACCCTTCGAGGATATGCGCCCGGCTGCGGGCTTTTTCAAGCTGGAAACGGGTCCGCCGGGTGATGACTTCTACCCGGTGTTCGACATAAATTTGTAAGGCGCGCTTAATGGGGAGCAACCGTGGTTCGCCGTCGACCAACGCAAGTAATTGCACGCCGTAGGTTGATTGGAGCGGAGTGTATTTGTAGAGCTGATTAAGCACCTTCTGGGGATGGGCACCACGCTTCAGTTCAATATTAATGCTCATTCCACGACGATCAGATTCATCGCGCAGGTCAGCAATCTGATCCAGGCGATCGGCGCGTACCAGCTCGGCAATACGCTCGATCAGGCTGGATTTGTTCAACTGGAAGGGAATTTCTGTAATCACAATGCGGTGGCGGTTTCCAGCCAGTTCTTCGATATGAGCCTGGCCGCGCACAACCAGCCGTCCGCGCCCGGTGCTATACGCCTGACGAATACCTTCCACACCGACGATCACGCCCCCCGTGGGAAAATCCGGCCCGGGGATAAACTTCAGAATATCCTCCACACTGAAGTCATCTATCTGTTCGTAATGATCGATCAGGTGCACCAGGGCAGCCACCACTTCGCGCAAATTGTGGGGAGGGATATTGGTCGCCATACCCACTGCGATACCGGCCGAACCGTTTAATAACAGGTTGGGTAGCCGGGCAGGCAGGACATTGGGTTCCTTCAAGGAGCCATCAAAATTATCGACAAAATCGATGGTATCCTGGTCGAGGTCCGCCAGCATTTCTTCGGCCATGGCGCCCAGGCGCGCCTCGGTGTAGCGCATGGCTGCCGGGCCATCACCATCAACCGAACCGAAGTTCCCCTGACCATCCACCAGCATATAGCGCATAGAAAATTCTTGCGCCATGCGTACCATGGCATCGTATACCGCACTATCGCCATGGGGATGATATTTGCCCAACACCTCACCCACAATACGAGCAGATTTTTTGTATGGGCTGTTGGCGCGGATGCCCATGTCGTACATGGCATACAGAATGCGCCTGTGGACAGGCTTCAGTCCATCGCGGGCATCCGGCAAGGCGCGCGCCATGATTACACTCATGGCATAATCAAGATACGCCGAGCGCATCTGGTCGTCTATATCTACACTGTGAGTGGAACCCATATCCATATTAATTGAATCTTCCTTAGAGACATTTCATAAGCCGTGCTGCTGACCCGGATTTTGCGAAAATTTAAGCACAACCGGAACCTCCGCCGGACATTCCGGCCCGGTTAAAGCGTTCGCTTGAGTGCATGGCTGGTGAGTGGCGCCGGTCGTTTGGATTATCCAGATCTGGCGAAGGCGCACCGGGGTTAATTATACCCCGTTAACGCCAATGGGCGGCCCGGTGATGGGCCGCCCACGGCAGCGAAAGGAGGAAGGAGGTAGTAGGAGGAAAGATGGCAACTTCTTTGTTTCACATTTCTGTGAAACTGCACTCGATCTATACAAAAGTTTAGCAGAGGTGCCACACATTCATTAGTTGCAAATGTCACAAACTGGCTGTGTAAATTGTCATACAACGAAAAAATGGCAAGGACGGGGGATTAACCGGAAATTAACCTTTGAAACTACAAAATACATTAAAATAAACCGGGTATTGTGAGAAGGTTAACAAAGCCCAACGGGTTGGGAAATTTAGCTAACCGGTGCCCTGATTTTGTTTTGATCAGTTTCAGACATACTTGTGTACCCGTGCCTTTGCCGTTCTGGAGACATGGCGGTTTGTAATTGAAGGAGTAATGGCATGAGAAAATGGATTATTATTTTGGTCGTCGCCGTTGTCATCGGTGCAGGCGGATATTATCTTTACCAGCGCAATCTGGAAACAAGCCAGGCAGCGTTAATAGAAAGCCTGCAGACGGTCAACGCCAAACGTGGACCATTGACAGCTACCATTGGAGCGACTGGCACAGTGCGCGGTAACCAGAGTTCCCTGCTCACCTGGCAAACCAGCGGCACTGTGGATGAGGTGCTGGTAACCAATGGAGATCAGGTGGAACAGGGGACATTGCTGGCAACGCTGGTCAAAACGTCTCTGGCGCAAAACATCATCGTGGCAGAAGCCGATTTAATTGACGCCCAGCAAGCGCTAGAAGACCTGCTCGAACCGGCTTCCGCGCTTGCCCTGGCGCAAGCTCAGCAGGCAATCGCCGATGCTGAGAAACAGGTAAAAGACGCAGAATACCGCCTGGATGGTTTGAAAACCTCTGCCCGGCAAACCGATATCGACCAGGCGCAGGCACGAGTCACCATCCTTAAAGATCGCCTGGATAAAGCCCGAAAGGCTTTCCAACCATACGAAAATAAATCCGAAGACAATCTCATTCGCGCAAATTTACAGTCTGCCCTGGCCCAGGCACAACAGGAATATGACGATGCGGTGACGCGCCTGAACAATTTGCTGGGTACCGCCAGCGCTACGGACCTGGCAATCGCCGAGGCCAATCTGGAAGTTGCCCGCGCCAGCCTGGAAGATGCTCGACAACACTACGAGGAATTGCTCTCAGGTGCAGACCCCGAAGAAATTCAACGCGCCGAAACCCGCATCGCAGCCATCCAGGCCACATTGAACCTGTCGAAAATTGAAGCTCCTTTTCCGGGAACGATTACCCGGATAGAGATTAAACCCGGCGACCAGGTTGCGCCCGGGAGTCTGGCTTTTCGCCTCGATGACCTTTCACACCTGCTGGTGGATGTTGGAATCACGGAAGTGGATATCAATCGGGTTAATCTCGGGCAGGAAGTGAACCTGCAATTCGATGGCATTCTAGAAAAAACTTACCACGGGGTGGTAGTGGAAATCGATCCAGTGGGCACGGTAAACCAGGGAATTGTCGAATTCTTAGTAACCGTGGAAATTCTCGATCCGGATGAGGCCGTCAAACCCGGGATGACTGCCGCGGTGAATATCGTTATTAACCGCCTGGAAGATGTTTTGCTGGTGCCCAACCGTGCAGTGCGCATTCTGGAAGGCCAGCCTGTGGTTTATATCCTCAATAATGGACAGCTTGAGCCGGTAGATATCACCCTGGGTGTGTCGTCGGACCTGGAAAGCGAAGTGACGGAGACTGATCTGGAGATCGGGGATTTGATCGTGCTCAATCCGCCACAGGTTTTCGAAACCGTCGGGCAGCCCCCATTTTTTGGGCAGTAACATGAATGACCTGGTTATCGAAGCCCATAATCTGACCAAGGTATATCAGATGGGGGACGTGGAGGTGCATGCCCTGCGCGGACTATCCGTCTCCATTCAGCGCGGCGAAGTGGTTGCCGTAATGGGGCCATCCGGTTCGGGAAAATCCACCCTGATGAATATCATCGGCTGCCTGGATCGTCCCACTTCGGGTGAATATTACCTGGATGGCAAGCGGGTTTCTGAATTGAAAGACGACGAACTGGCAGACATTCGTAATCATAAGGTAGGGTTTGTGTTCCAGAGTTTTAACCTGTTGCCTCGCCAGTCCGCGCTGGCTAACGTGGAATTACCTTTACGTTACGCCGGACTCAATCGCAAACGGAAAGAACGCGCCAGAACGGCACTGGAAGCCGTCGGTTTGAGCGACCGTCTGTACCATCGCCCCAATGAACTCTCCGGTGGACAACAACAACGAGTGGCGATTGCCCGGGCGCTGGTCAACGATCCAGCGATCATTATGGCAGACGAACCAACCGGCAACCTGGACTCGTCTTCCGGGGAAGAGATCATGGAATTACTGTTACAGCTCAATCGCGAGAGTAAAACCACGCTGATCATTGTCACCCACGACCCGGAAATTGCCGCATTTACCCAAAGGGTTATTCAGATCCGTGATGGAGTGGTCTTGGGTAATGAAAATAAAGCAGGGTTGGAATTATGAAACTCTGGCAGGCAATCTGGGAAGCATTTGAAAGCCTGGCGGCCAACAAAGTCCGCTCGGCGCTAACCATCTTAGGAATTGTGATTGGGGTGGGCGCGGTGATTGCCCTGATATCCATCGGACGAGGAGCTGAATCGACTATTACCGGATCGATCGAAGGTATCGGCACAAACCTGTTATTTGTGTTCCCCGGCGGTTCGGAGGAAGTGCGCAACCCCAAACCGATCACACTTGGCGATGCAGAAGCGATCGCCGACCCCTTCCAGGCTCCGTCCGTGGTAGGTGTTGCGCCGGTGTTAACCGGCAGCGCAAATCTTGTCGCCGCCGGTGAAAGCACCAATACCAGTCTTTACGGTGTTACACCGGATTATAGTACAGTGCGCAATTACCAGCTTACCGAAGGCGAGTTTATTGATTCCTCCCATATTTTGGGTCGCTCTTCCGTAGTCGTCTTGGGACCCGATGTTGCTGAACGTTTATTCGGCAGGCGCGAAGGTCTGGTGGGGGAAAATGTGCGCATTGAGGGGCAACCCTTCCGTGTGATTGGTATTCTGGAGTCGCGGGGAGGCTCGGCGATCTCGAATGAAGATGAGGTTGCTATGATCCCACTCACTACTGCCCAGGTGCGGCTGCTCCGGCGCAGCACCAGCGACCGGGTAGATATCATTTTTGTCCAGGCGATCAGCCCTCAGGCAGTCTCGCTGGCGACGGATGAAATCACCCAGATCCTCCGCACACGCCACCGCACAGAGATCGGCGCAGATGACTTTTCTATCCTTTCGCAGCAGGATTTTATTGCGACTGCCAGCACGATTACCAATGTGCTGACCATTTTCCTGGGCGGCATTGCCGCCATTTCCCTGCTGGTCGGCGGGATTGGCATTATGAACATCATGCTGGTCTCGGTTACCGAGCGTACGCGCGAGATCGGTTTGCGCAAAGCAGTCGGCGCTAAAAAAAGCGATATCCTGATCCAGTTCCTGGCGGAATCGTCAGTTTTAAGCCTGGTGGGAGGAGTGATCGGAATTATGCTGGGTTGGGGAATTTCCGTGTTGGTGGGGCAGATCGCGGCAGCTTATGACGCGGCCATCAACCCAGCCCTCAGTCTGGACACCATCCTGCTGGCGACCGTGTTTTCAACTGCGGTTGGCCTGTTTTTCGGAATTTATCCCGCCAATCGCGCCGCCAGCCTGGAACCGGTGGAAGCGCTGCGATACGAATAATCCACAAAACCGCATGTCAGGAAGGCATGGTTTCATCCCGGAGCCACGCCAGATAATCCGCGCTGCCCATGTCCAGCGAGAAGGCGATAATCTCTGGCGTTTGGTAAGGGTGTAGCTCTTGCACCACCGGCACCAGTTTTTCCTGGAAAAGCTCACGGCGAGTTTTCACCAGAAGTAACCATTCCCGATCGTCCTGGATCTCTCCCTGCCAGCGATATAAGGAACGTACTCCGGGCACCAGATTAACACAGGCTGCCAGCTTTTGGTCCAGCAGGCGCAAGGCCAGCGTTTCGCCTGTTTCTTCGTTCGGTACTGTGATCAGTACCAGAATCAGCGATGTGTCCATCTTCACCTCCTGAACAGGATTATAAGCCGGGAAGCGTTGTACTTAACCCCGGCTGCCCTGCTATTTTGGGGTAGAATCGTTGCGGTCTGGCCTCTGCCAGGCCAAGGTTTTTCCTGACGCTGCAGCATACTGGAGAATAGATTATGGATGAATGGAAGATCCTGATCACAGATGGCATGGAGGAGATCGGTAAAAACATTCTGCGAGATGTCGGCGAAACCCATGACCGCACCGGCATTACGGCGGATGAGCTGATGACCGAAATCGGAGAGTATCATGCGGTCATTGTGCGTAGCCGCACAAAAATCAGCCGGCAGGTGATTCAGGCGGGAAAGAAACTCAAAGTGATCGGGCGCGCCGGGGTTGGCGTGGATAACATCGACCTGGAGGCAGCGCAGGAACTAGGCATTACGGTGGTCAATGCACCAACCGCAGCTACCATTGCTGTGGCGGAGCTGACCATGGCGCTGATGATGTCGCTGGCGCGCAATGTCGCCCAGGCGGATGAAAGCATGAAAGCTGGTTCATGGATCAAGAAGCAACTCACGGGTAGCGAGCTGTACGGGAAAACCCTGGGTATTGTGGGACTAGGGCGGATTGGCAGCGCGGTTGCCGAACGCGCCTCGGCATTTGGCATGCCGATTGTACTGGGATATGATACCGCAGAAGAGAAACTGAGCGCTCTACGCGAGTTAGGTTTTGAAACGGTTACGCTGGAGGACCTGTATGCCCGGGCGGATTATATTTCGATCCATGTACCACTCACGCCGGTAACACGCGGGATGATTGACGCGACCGCCATCGCCAGGATGAAACCCGGTGTACGCCTGGTTTGCACAGCCCGCGGTGGAATTATCGATGAGGACGCCCTGCTGGAGGCGCTCGATTCTGGCCATGTGGCGGGAGCCGGGCTGGATGTCTTCGCCACTGAACCGCCCGGACCCACAAAGCTGGTTACCCACCCCAATGTGATCGCTACGCCGCATATAGGCGCCCAAACCCGAGAAGCGCAAACGCGCGCCTCAGTGGACATCGCCCATGAAGTTAAATCCGCCCTGGAAGGCGGCGCGTTGCGCTGGAAAGTAAGCTAACGCATCCCTCAGATACAGGAAACCACCATGGAAGAAAAACTGCAAAAACTAAAAGACCTGCTGGCACAATACCAGGATTTACGGCATACCGCTTCCTTATTGGAGTGGGATCAACAATGTTATATGCCCCATGGAGGCAGCGAATCGCGCAGCTACCAATCTGCGACGATCCTGCGGCTGGCGCATGAAACCATCACTTCCGATGAAGTGGGCAAATTGCTCGAGGAGCTTACACCGCGGGTCGATGAAATGAATCCGGATTCCAACACGGCGCGCCTGATCAAGGTCGCCAACCGCCGGTATCATAAACTAACCCGCGTCCCCGCCAAACTGGTTGCGGAGATCGCCGAAACCGTTGCACGGGCACACAACGTGTGGGTGGATGCCCGGGCAGAGAGTAACTTCGCCAAATTTGAGCCCTATCTAAAACGTATTGTCGAATTACGCCGGGAGTACGCAGGCCAATTCCAGCCCTACGACCATGTGTATGATCCCTTGTTGGATGATTACGAACCGGGGATGAAAACCGCCGAAGTTCAGAAGATTTTCGCAGCCCTGCGACCTCAACAGGTGGAATTGATTAAGGCGATCAGCGCTAAACCCCAGGTTGATTCCAGCTTTCTCTACCAGAAATTTGATCCTCAAAAACAATGGGATTTTGGCAAAAAAGTGATCACCGATTTTGGTTATGATTGGGAACATGGACGGTTGGATACTGCCGCCCATCCATTTACCATCAATTTTGGACGCGACGACGTTCGCCTGACCACCCGGGTAGACCCGAACTTTTTCAACTCTGCCTTTTTCGCCAATCTGCACGAATGTGGGCATGGTTTGTATGAGCAGGGTAGCGCCCCGGAATTGGAACGAACGGTTCTGGCGGGCGGCGCATCCCTGGCAATTCACGAATCCCAATCCCGGATGTGGGAAAACCTGGTTGGTCGTTCACTGCCTTTTTGGAGACATTATTACCCCAGGTTACAGCAGGAATTTCCGGCTCAACTGGGAAATGTTTCCTTGGAAGCTTTTTACCGCGGCATCAATCGCGTTGAACCCTCGCCCATCCGGGTGGAAGCAGATGAGGCAACGTACAACCTGCATATTATGCTGCGGCTGGAAATCGAAATCGGGCTGATGGATGGCACCCTGGACGTTCACGACCTGCCGGAAATCTGGAACAATCGCATGGAAGAATACCTGGGCATTCGTCCGGCGGACGATCGCCATGGCGTGCTGCAGGATGTTCACTGGTCTGGCGGAATGATTGGATATTTTGCTACCTATGCACTGGGGAATATCGTCTCCGTACAATTCTGGGAAAAGATTAACCAGGATATACCGGATTTACCCGCACAGATCGAAGCCGGGCAGTTTGGCGAATTATTGGGCTGGGTGCGCGAAAATATCCACCGCCACGGAAAAAAGTTCGAGCCACAGGAACTGGTTGCGCGGGTAACCGGGTCGAAAATCGACGCGGCACCATACATGCGTTATCTGCGCCAGAAATTTGGTGAGATCTACGGCTTATAAGCGTCTGACCGGGCGCAATTCCATAGATCTCACGCGGATATACTCACAAAAGAGAACGCAGCTTAACCTCGCCTGAAAACGTCCCACTGGCGATGGTAGCTTTATCTGACTTGCATCGATGAATCCACACCGCGACCGGAAGAAGGGAAAACACACAGGCATACAGGCTGGCAGATGGTTGTTGCTGCTGCCGGTATGGGCGCTGATTCTCCTATCCGCTTGCCGTGAAGCCAGTCCGGTTAATCAGGCAACCCCGCCACTCGCAACAAGCACCCAAGGCCGTGAGCAGGCAGTAGACGCCACCGCAGAGCCATCGCCTTTCCCCACCATGCTCAGCAGCGAAGGCACCCTCCCCACAGAGGAGAAGAATGTGACCGGGTTGGAACCAACCCCTGCCCCGGAAGCGACAGCCTCTGCGACACCGGCGCCGGCTACCCCGACCGCGGAGATACCCTACATCATCCTGCCGACCGTTACCCCAACACCGCGTCCGGAAATTCCCCTGGGCGCCATCCGTATCCTGCGGCCTGCGTCGCTATCGCGGGCTACTTCTCCTCTGCAGGTGAGAGCGATTGTCGCTCCAGGTGCGGAGGGGGTTTACCGCATCGAGTTATTTGGAGAAGATGGACGTTTACTGGCGCGTCAAGTGCTGAGTTACCCCGGTATTCGGGTTAATACCAGCATAAACCTGGACTTTGAAATACCGGGTGTGGCGGAAGTAGGCCGGCTACAGATCTCCACCCAGGATGAACACGGGCGGGTGATGGCGATGAACTCGTCTACGGTTTTACTGATGTCGGTCGGTAGAGATGAATACCTGAACGCCAATGATTTACGTGAACGGTTGTTGATCCTGCAACCGACCCCCGAAGAGCGCATTGTGGGAGGCACTTTGACAGTTACCGGCAAGGCCTGGCCGACCGGCGACGAACCGCTGTTGATCGAGTTGATCGCCGAAAACGGAGCGGTGGTTGGGCAGCGCCTGGTCGCGGTTGAGCCGGTGGAAGGAGAAGATTATGGCAGCTTCACCGTTGAAGTGCCTTATCGAGTGCAGGAGGCGACTCCTGTGCGGCTTACTGTTTACGAGGATAACGATCGTATCCCGGGAAAAACCTACATATATTCGTTGGAGATTACCATAAACCCATGATAAAGAGAAACCGCCTGATTTATGTCAGCCTTTTATTGATGTACTTCCTGTCGGCCTGCGCCACCAGTCCGACCACCACGCCGACCAGCTCCGGGTTACCCGTCCTGCCCACACCAGATGTGCCACCTCTGGCGGAATTTGATAAAGCCATTCAGAAATGGGAAAACAGCGGCAACACCAGTTATTACCTGGAAGTAGAAGAACGATCTGACAATCGAGAGGTCCTGGTTCGACTGGTTGTCAAAGATGGCGAGGTGAGAGCCGCCCAAATTTTGGAACGCGTCGAGGGCGCCTGGTCAGAACCGTCAGCTTATCCATTGGAGGAAGCCAGCAATTACACAGTTGGAGCATTGCTCAAGCGCTTAAGAAGCGACGCAGCCGGTGAGGGCGCAGTTCCATTAAGCATGAACGTTGTATTTGATGAAAGTATGGGTTTACCCAGGGTGGTGAATGCGACTGCCATGGCTACCTATACGGAAGCAGGAACGGTAAGACTCAACCGCGAATTCAGTTATGTGATGGTAACACGGATCCAACCCTTGCTTGAAGAAATTACATTTCCCGGTAAAACTCCATTTTTTATCCTGACTCGCAGCAACGGGCCTCAGGCACTTTGCGATAGTTTACTGCTCTATGAGGATCGTACGTCCCAGTATTCCGATGACTGCCGGCAAAGTTCGCTTTCCCTGGAGGTGCCGGAAAACTTGATGCAACAATTGCTTGATCAATTGACTGCATTTGACTTCCTGGATGAAACCCGGGAGGTAAATGGAACGATCATCCGGCTACAAGTTACTGGTAAAGGAAACGGTTCTCCCACGCCCCAATCAGTGCAAACCATCTGGGAGTTATCCACCCGGTTGAATGAATTGCTTTCCTATCCACTCGGCGCCGGGGTGACCTTTATGTACTTACAGAACAACGAAATCCTGGGGATGGATATGCAGCGCCAGACCGTACTGCCGGCCCGCATCTCCAAAAGCGGTACGTTACGCGGTGCAGCCATGAATGTGGATCAGAACTGGCTGGCTTTCAGTGATGACCGCGGATTACGCGCCCAGGAAGTCGCCACGGGGACTTCCCAGTCGTTGTATGCCCAGCCAGCAGATGGATCGTATTACGTCCCGCGCCTTTGGAATAACAAAAATGAGCTGCTCGTCACGCGGATTCCCTCCGGGGAGGGGGGCAGTTACCAGCATTCAATATTCCGGTTAGAAGAAAAACGCGAACTGGCGCTGACCCCGCCAGCGGGTGTGGAAGGTTTTGGCTGTGATACCGGAGTGGATTGGTCGCCAGATGGCAATCTGCTTGCGATTACTGGCCTGGGATATGGTTCCTCATGTAATCTCAATCCTGGATTGACCATCGTAAATTCTGAAGATGGCACTTCCAGGAAG
>JAGUYX010000155.1 GCA_020061145.1 Anaerolineales bacterium
CGGTCTTAATCGTGAGGTCGCAGTGATATAGAATCCGGTGGTCAGGAGGATAACCGATAAATTATGCTCAAGAATGATTAAGCCAAAGCCAATAGCGCTGGTGATTAAGGAGACCCGAATAACGTGAACTTCTCCAAAACGACGGCAAAGCGGCCCAGTTAATCCTCCTTCAACGATCGCAGAGACAGACCGATAATGGTTGGGATGGCGATTTTATTTCGTTTTGATTTAGCCATCACAGGAATGGGTGAGACTCCTTATGTTTATTTGCTTTGTACAGGTAATCTATCACGAATATGTCGTTCGCATTCCGGGTAAAATGTCCCCTGACCCCGAGTATTCTACTCGGGTTTCGAAAATTCGAAAAATCGAAATCAGATAATCAGAAAATAGGTGATCAAAACGGAAAATTTGACCAAAATATTCAAGCCAGCTATTTTGGCGGTTGAGAATTTATCTCTCGAAGTTATTCAAGGAGAAGTCTTCGGGTTTTTCGGTCCAAACGGAGCCGGGAAAACGACAACGTTCAGAATGTTGACCAGCCTGATCAGTCCAAAATTTGGGTGGTCTATACTCCACAAAACCTGAGGACCAAAGTGTTTGGGCGAAAAAGTGGTCTTCCATGAACCGATCAGCTATTTGGTAGAGCTCGTCTGGATATTCAATTTGCCGGCGAATTGCGTCGCTGGCTGTTCGATGAGCTACGCGAAACCAGGCAGCAATTGGCGGCGAGTATGAAACCAGGCATCAGTCCGATAACCGAAATTTCCAGCCAGGAACTCGTGCGGGAGATAGACGAAACCAGATTCATGGATGGATAAGACTACGATAACTGGATGAATGTTCGGTTAATCGCTAACCTGCGCGCTTGACCTTGTTGCTGTTGAAGAGTATTCTTTTTGTTGTGCGAGGTAACATTTTTCCGGTTTGGCGCATCCAATGTTTAACCTTATTGTTTCTGAGTTAACAAAGTGGAATTGAATGGCAGAGCCAGTATTGCATAACAATTCAGCATTTTCCCGGAGAGCGTTCCTCAAGCTATCCGCTGTGGGAGCAGGAAGCGCGCTATTTCAACGTAGTTTCCTTACCCGCGAGCTGCTGAATTTTCCGGAAGCTGAAAAGCTGGGTAGAGTATGTTATGGTCGTTGGGATTTAAAATCAAGACCAGATTTCGAGGCAGCAACTGTTGGCCAGGTCTACGATGATCAGGTCGTTGTCTGGCTCAGGGAGGTCGTAGGTCCCTGGTCAATCTATCGAAGCAATAAAAGATGGATCGAAACGCCGGAAGGTTATTTATGGGGCGCATATATTCAACCTGTCAAAAATTTACTCAATATGCCACTAACTGAGCTCCCTCAGACCGGTTTGGGACAGGGCATGTGGGTGGAAGTCACCGTGCCATTTGTCGATGTTAGTCTGGTCAATCCTCCGCCAAGGCACCCGGCGTTTCGGTACCGGTATGACAATCAATTACCACTGAGATTTTATTACAGCCAGATTTTATGGGTCGACCGGGTGCGGACAAATACTTCAGGTGAGATTGAATATCGCATCAACGAGATTTATGGAAATCGGGGCGATATCTTTTGGGCGGATGCACGCGCGTTCAGGCCAATCAGCGCAGACGAAATAGCACCAATCTCGCCTGAGGTAACCGATAAGCGTATCGTGGTGGATATTAATACCCGCCGGCAGGTATTATCCTGTTTCGAAGGTAACCGTGAAGTGTATTATTGCCGGGTTTCATCCGGGCAGAAAGCGGGATCGACGCCCCTGGGTACTTTCAGTATCTGGCGAAAACTGATTTCTCTTCATATGGAGGGGGGTACCGCGGTTGCCGGTTGGGATGTCAGCGGGGTAGGCTGGACAAATTTATTCACCAGCAATGGTGTGGCCATCCACTCGACCTACTGGCATAATAATTTTGGTGAGCCAGAGTCAAACGGCTGTTTGAACGTCAGCCCAGAAGACGCCAAATGGATTTTCCGTTGGACAAACCCGGGAGTACCGTATGACCCCGGAGAAAAGACCATTACGGATTATAGTTCCACAAAAGTTTCTGTGATTATGGCTTGATTGACCTGACAGCCTGTTGAGGAATATGAATTTCGGAGAAAACTGGATATGGATTTTTCCAACATCACTATCGGACTGGCATTTCTGGCGGGATTGGCGTCATTTTTATCGCCATGCGTATTTTCCCTGGTGCCTGCTTATGTGGGCTATCTGGGTGGTCGCTCCGCCGCGAGTGTACAGGCGAACCAACCGAATAAATGGACTACCTTTAGTCACGGGTTGGCTTTTGTTTCCGGTTTCAGCCTGGTTTTTATCCTGCTTGGGGTGGCGACATCAGCCCTGGGTGGATTATTGTATGATTTACAGACCTGGGTGGCAAGAATCGGTGGAATTATCGTGATTATTTTCGGGTTGCATATGACCGGTATCCTCCACATTCCATTTCTGAATTACGACTTACGCCCACAGGCTGCACCTGACCGGCGTTGGGGATATGCTTCTTCTGCATTGATGGGTATATTTTTCTCGGCCGGCTGGTCTCCATGTGTCGGGCCGGTTTTAGGGGCCATTCTGACCTTGTCCTTGAGTGGAGGTTCCGTACTCACCGGGACGCGTTTATTGACCGCTTATTCAGCAGGATTGGCAATCCCCTTTTTGCTGGCAGCGCTGGGAATCGGCTGGGTATCCACAATTCTGAAGAGATATGGCCGGGTCATGCGCATAATCGAAGTTGCCATGGGTGTGGTGTTGATCATTGTTGGCGCGATGCTCAGCCTGGGTGTTTTTGAAACGCTGTCACGCTTTGGGTTTTTTGTTGATTTTGGCCTGTAATCACGGCATGTTGTTGGGTACAATTCTCCTGGCGACATAAATCAGACGGGACGGATAACGTTTCGTTTTCAGTTCCCGGAATTGGTAATTTTACTGAGAGAGTTAAATTGATTGAAATTATCTTTTTTCATCGACAGGACTGTCATTTATGCGAGGATGTAAAGCAGGAGCTGGATAACCTGCAAAATGAATTTCCGCATGTAATTCGTTGGCAGGATATCGACGCAAATGCAAAACTGCAAAAAGAGCTTTTCGACAAGATTCCTGTATTACAGATCGGCCCTTATCGTTTACAGGCGCCGATCACTCGCGACCAGCTAAGGATTACTTTGGGTGCGGCATCCGACAGGAACCGGCATTATCAAAACATCGAAGCCGAAGAATACCGGAAAATCACAAATTCAGGCCGGCGTATTACCGGGGGAGAGAAGTTGTCTTACTGGATTTCCAAACATTACCTGGCTGTTTTCAACCTGTTCATTTTGTTTTACCTGGGATTACCGGTTTTAGCCCCGGTTATGATGAAAGCAGGGATGGAATCGCCCGCCCGCCTGATTTATAACAGTTATAGCATCGTGTGTCACCAGCTGGCTTTTCGTTCTGTATTTCTATTTGGGGAGCAACCTGTTTATCCGCGCCAGTCTGCAGGGTTGGATCAGTATGTTCCCTATGACGAAGTGACAGAAAATGACCCAGAAGACCTCCTGGTAGCGCGTGACTTCCTGGGTAATGACCGGCTCGGGTATAAAATCGCCTTATGCCAACGCGATATTGCCATTTATGGCGGGATATTGTTTTTTGGGCTGGTTTATGGCCTTACCGGTAGACGCCTGGCAGCCTTACCCTGGTATCTGTGGATTTTACTGGGGCTGATGCCCATCGGCCTGGACGGCTTTACTCAGCTTCTGAGTCAATTAGGCATCTCCTGGTTGAATAATCTCATCCCTTACCGTGAAAGCACCCCAACGCTACGCTATCTGACCGGATTTCTATTCGGGGCAGGCACAGCGTGGTTTGGATATCCTCTGGTGGAATCTTCCATGCTGGCGACGCGCACTATCCTGGAGCGGCGCATCCGTTACCTGTCGGGCGACAGGCCTGCATCAGATTGAATTTTCCAGGCAGAAACATAGACCGACGATGCCTTTTCACTATCTCGAGGGTGTCAAGTACTATACTTTTGATGGTTTCGATGCATGGAATCTTCCCCATGCGGTTTTCACGCGTCAGGGTGGTGTCAGTCCTTCCCCCTGGAAATCCTTAAATTTTGGAGGGACGGTCGGCGACGAACCCCAACGCGTCAGCGAGAACCATACCAAAGCACTCCGCTTATTTCAACTATCTCGAAACGAAATTTTCGACGTCTGGCAAGTACACGGTGTCGAAGTATGTATTGCTAAAAAACCGCGAGAAATGCTAGAAGCGCATCAAAAAGCAGATATTGTCCTGACGCGCACACCTCACCTGTATTTGATGATGCGTTTTGCAGACTGTGTTCCAATCTTGCTGTTTGATCCGGTTACGAGGTCGATCGGGTTGATCCATGCAGGCTGGCAGGGCACCGTAAAAGGGGCTGCCACTCAGGCGGTGGAGCAGATGAGGCAGCAATTTGGGGCAAACCCGGCTAATATCCTGGCTGCCATCGGCCCTTCCATTGGCCCCGATCATTATCAGATTGGTGCAGATGTTATTTCCCTGGTTGAACAGGCCTTTAATTCTCAGTCTCACCTTGTATTACAGCCAGGAAATGGGGCGATCCATTTTGATCTATGGGCTGCAAATGAATTATTACTACGTAAAGCCGGTGTTGAGCAGGTTGAAAATGCCGGGCTATGTACTGCCTGCCATCTGGAGGATTGGTATTCACATCGCGCAGAACGCGGAAAAACAGGTCGATTTGGCGTGCTTATGGGGTTGCCCGAAGGTTAACCCGGCGTGAGCACATCCATTCAGGCTCGTTATACCCGGGTGATGGAAAATATCCTCCATACCTGCCAGCGGAATGGGCGGAATCCGGATGAGATACGCCTGGTGGTGGTAACCAAAACCCATTCCGTGGAAAAAATCAGAGAATTATTGACCACAGGCGCCCGGCATATTGGGGAAAATTATGTCGAAGAAGCAGCCGCGAAGAAAATGGCGCTTGGAGATGTAGCCGGTCTTTCCTGGCATATGATCGGTCATATTCAGAGCAGGAAAACAACCCAGGTTACCCGCATCTTCGACTGGGTTCATTCTGTCGACCGCTATAAAATTGCGCGGCGATTGAGTGAAGCTGCCCAGGAAAATCAAACCACGTTGCCTGTCTTGCTCGAATGTAACGTAAGCGGAGAGACGTCGAAATTTGGATATGCTGCCTGGGAACCGGAAGGCTGGCCATCCCTGGCAGAGACAATCGCGCCGGTTTTTGACTTGCCGGGGATCAAGGTGCGGGGCCTGATGACTATGGCTCCCTTTTCCATTGCGGCTGAAGACTCCAGAGTATATTTTATGAAACTAAAAAAACTGGCAGATTATCTCAGGGATGTTTTTCCCGCCAGCCCTATGGATCAATTATCCATGGGAATGAGCCAGGATTATATTGTTGCGCTGGAGGAAGGAGCCACCCTGCTCAGAATTGGCACGGCAATTATGGGCGAACGTAACCGAACCTGAGTTTTTTGTGTTTTATTTTCGGTTAGATACTATAATAATCAAAAATCCAGGAGAGACCACAATTGAATTCATTGCTCATCGTCCTCATCCAAATAGCCGGCCAGGTGATCACAATTTTGATTATCGTGCACGTGATCCTCTCCTATTTTCTCTCACCTTACCATCCTGTTCGACTGACGATCGACCGTCTGGTGGAACCATTATTATCTCCCATACGGCAGATCTTACCCCAAACCGGAATGATTGATTTTAGCCCGCTGGTATTATTGATCCTCGTCCAGCTCATTTCAGCATTACTTTTGAGCATTCTGCAAGGATAAACCAGTCATGCCCAACAAGGAATTCAGAATCAGCAATCCGCGTGGAGGCTCAGCTATCACCGTTTTGGTTAAACCGCGCGCTTCTCAGGACCGGATCACGGAAATAAACGACGATGGTACGCTGCAAATCGAGCTCACCTGCGAGGATTTCCAGGAGACCATCAACATATCTTTGATTAAATTTCTGGCAGACGTCCTTACAGTACCACGGCAGAAAATTGAGATTCTGGCAGGGGAAGATGGTTCAAAAAAACTGGTGAGCATTCTCGACATGCGTGCCGAGATTACCCAGCAAAAAATTCTGGCGCAAGTCGAGAGTATTTAAAAACAATTAATTGACATTTAATTGGGGGAGTTCGATTGCCTCTTGCGGGTATTTCAGCAAGATCACACTATAAGCGGCATTGCGCACCCGGTGGTCAGGATCCCCTAAACAATCCTGTAATGCCTGGAGATACGGTTCCGAAGAATCATCCAGATGTAAAATTTGCTCTAAAGCCAGTAATTTATGCGAACTGGAACCTGTCCTCAGTATTTGGCGGAGATTTTTTTCAGCCGCATTGGTATTGGATATGCCTATTCCAAACTGGCTGGCGAATTCTACTAACCAGGGTTGATTGTGCAGCGGAGGTCTGGGTTGGGGGACTAACGGAGATAGGTTTGTGATTAACTGGATTGCACGTTCTGCGGCAGTTTGCACGACCCATTGGGGATCATCAACGTGCATTTTCCTCAAAGATTCCAACGCCCATTTCTGGCGAGATTTTTGCAATCCATAAATTGTTGCCTTACGAACCAGAAACTGATCATAAACGCTTCCCTCCAGCAAAGCTTCGCGGCCGATGCCTGGGTCTTGCGCCAGAGTTTCTGCAGAAACTTTCTGGATTTGTTCCTCATGATGGAGGAGACCTCCAGCCACCAACTCCAGGGCTGTCTGATTGCCGATTGCACCCAGGGCTAGAATGGCCGCCTGGTTTACCTCGATCTGCGGATCATTCAATAAGGGCTTGAGTCTTTCCACCTCCTCCGGTGAACCGGCAAAACCACAATAAAAGGCAGCCACCAGCCGGGATTCTGCGTCCGTTGCAGATAGTAATCGGTGAACCCGGTGGCTCAAGCCGGGTAACCTCGAGGCGGCGAGCCGGGAGATCAATTGAAGGCGAAATCCACGGGGTAATTCAGGGCGATTCAGCAAACGGATGATCGCTGGCAACATCTGCTTTACCCAATCGTCCTCTATGCTGGCATATTTAAGGCTATCGGCTGCCTGCAGCCATTCAGAGGGTCGAAATTCTGCCAAGGATGGCGTAAGGGAAGAAAGCCGCCCGGCTACCTTATCCCCTGGCGAATAGGGTGATATGGAGGTATGTATCTGCCGATTAAGTTGTTCTTGAATTTGTGAGCTTACCGGGTGGCTGTCCTGGATGGAAACCAGATAATCGTAATATTGTTTGGCGAAATCGGTGGTTGAATTTAGGTTTGCGAAAAAACCCCAGGTGCGTAAGCTAAAAGATAGAGGGCTTTCCGGGGCGGAAAAATCATTGAACCAGTGCGCATAGATAACCTCGATGTCTGGCTGAGGTTCTGGCGATGGCGCTGATTCTAACTCCCGCCACACCGAAGCAAATTTTCCGATATATTGGCGTTTCCGGTCTCGATCCCAGATCAGCAGTCCTGCCGGTTGGAAGCCTGCCGATAGTAACGGAGGTTGATCTCCTGGGGTTATTCCAGTGATAAATTGCAGATTTGGAAAATCCAGACGTGTCTGGTGTATCCAGGCGCATATTTTCTTTATTTGTTCCCTGGAAAGTAATTCCAACTCATCCAGTAAGATCATCACCAACCCTAGTTGAAATTTCTGGCGCAGAATAGCGGAAATATTTCGACGTGTTTGCGGGGAAAGATAGGGGGAGATGACCGGTACTACAATTTTTACCGGATCCTTGATGGTCAGGTCAGTTTCGGCTAATGAAGTTGCTTTCAAATAAACAGGGAGGTGCTGGTGATGTCCCGCCAGTTGCAGATCCTGGCGGGCCAATAAAGAAGCCAGGTGACACAAAACCACCGATTTTCCGCAACCATTGGGTGCAACAAGCACGATTGAAGCGCCTTGACTGATCGCTTCGCTTATTGATATTCCGGGATAACCAAAAGCCGTCGCGATTTCCGGTGAGTCAGGCAGAAAGGGCAGGAGATCCTGGCTGGTATCGAGATCCAGGTAATGCTCATTGTCATCCGCACAGGGCGGCGGGAAGAACAGATCAGGTTGGACGAACAACCTGTCCAGGGGACCATAAAGTGCCATCAAATGGCGCTGCTGAACATACCGCAAAACGTCCAGACGGTATTCTACCTCGCCCGAGGATGTCCTTTTCAGCCGCCATTGCAATAACCCTTGCCAAATTTGATCGGTCCAGGAAAGCAAAATGGGTTTGAGCTGGATGAATATCCAGAAAAAAAGTAAACCACTTAGCAAGCCCAGGCAAAATGAGAATGCCTCGATCTTCACAAATTGGAGCAGGATTTCCATCTCATCCGGCGTAGAGGATACGCCCACAAGTATCGCAATAAGCGATTTGATTGGGGGATTTTGCTTGATGTAACAAGGTGGAGCTCAGGTTGGCTCCGCACGCCGAACAGAACTGGTCCACAACGGCGGCAACCGCTATTCCTTTACGCCTGGTGCGAATTTGCTGGTAAATTGCCAGCTCGTCAGCCGGCGCGGTGCTGGCGATTGCCTCCCGCTCTGATTTCAATCGAGTCAGGTTATTTCTCAATTGTTGTAATTCCCCGTTTAACCTGGTTTCTTTTTGATTTTTTTCGATTTCTGCCGCGGATAAATCTGCCCTGGCAGCCTCCAGATTCATTTCGAGTTCATCTGCAGCCAGCATTAATTCGAGCAGGCTTTCTTCAAGATTTTCGATTTGCCTGCGTAAGGCGCTTGCTTCGTTCTGTAAATCTTGTAGTTCTTTAGGATTGCGGATTTTTCCCCCATACAGGCTGCTCTGGTTCTGTTCGAATTTTATCCGCAATGCCTGTACCTGATTTTCAATCTGCTGAATTTCAATTTTTTTGCGGGTAAGGGCATTCTCAGCAGCTTTTACCTGTTCGATCGCTTGTTGATAACGAGTATTGTCTTTCAGGTCTACTTCGATTTGTTGAATACGGGAAAGATAAGCATCTATCTGACTGTCCACCTGCTGGATGCGGAATAATTTAAACACCTGCGCCATGCCGTCATTATAGATACGCTTGGTCTATTCGGCAAGGGCGAAACCCGAACAAGGGAAATTATTGCCCAGTTGAGATACAATTTGTCCATGCAGACGAAGGGTAAGGCAACCTGGGGAATTTGGATCATCAGCCTGATTTTTGGACTGTATATTACCCTCCCATACGTAATTGGCACGCTCGCGGCCACAGAAGATCGAATATTTGCGGGATTTTTATTAAACCCGATTGATGGTTTTTCCTATCTGTCAAAAATGTACCAGGGGTGGCAGGGGGAGATTACTTTCCGTTTGCCTTACACATACAATGCAGAGCGTGGCTCATATTTGTTTTTGTTTTATCTATTTCTGGGACATATCGCCCGGATCACAGGGATAAAATTGGTGCTGGTGTTTCATCTCAGCCGGGTGCTGGCAGCCGCCCTTCTTGTTTGGGTCCTGCATCAAAAGGTCATTCAGGAATTCAGTGATCAGCAATTGAAACTCCCTTTATTTGCCTTGCTGTTATTTGGATTAGGCTCCGGCTGGTTGGGATTATTGTTCGGTCAAATAACCACGGATCTTTGGGTTGCCGAGGCGTATCCATTATTAAGCGCGTATGCCAACCCGCATTTCCCCCTGGGTCTGGCTATGATGATTATCCTGCTGGCAGGTTCTCGAACGCCGGCCATCCACAAACTGATTGGTTACGGGCTGGTTTCTCTGTTACTGGCAATCGTTTCGCCTTTTGGAAGCGTGTTGGTTGGTTTGATTTTATTGGTCGAAAACATTTATATCAGTATCAAAGCAGAATCCATCAGCAAGGCATACTCAGAATGGCTTTACTTACTGGTGGTTGGCCTGACTTCAGCGCCAATATTAATTTATGACCTCTGGGCAGCTCGAATGGATCCACTCCTGGCTGGTTGGAACCAGCAAAATTTAACACCCTCGCCTCCGCTTTGGGATTTGTTGATCTCCCTATCACCGGTGTTAATTTTGGCGCTGCCGGCGTTAGTGCGCAAACCGCGGCATCAAACACCACTGGTGATCAGAGCGCGAATTTGGGCGTTATGTGCGGTAGTTCTGCTTTACCTGCCCTTTGGTTTGCAGCGTCGTATGTTAACCGGGTTATTCATTCCCCTGGCGGTGCTGGCAATGGTCACCATTTCTAATGGGTTTCAAGAACTGAAAAGACCTATCGCAGCTCGTATTCTTCTGGCTACCAGCTTTATCACCCCATTGGTGGTTTTGCTGGTTGGATTGACCGGGATTTCCCGACAGGCGTCTGAGTATTATCTCTGGCGAGACGAAAAAGAGGCATATTCCTGGATAGAGAAAGAAACCGCCGAAGCCAGCCTTATCCTGGGTGCACCGGAAACAGGATTGAGGATTCCAGCTTATACAGGGAGACG
>JAGUYX010000056.1 GCA_020061145.1 Anaerolineales bacterium
CCTGCACAAGACGCAGGCCTGCACAAAACGCAGGTCTCGCAATGACAGCATCTGATGTCATCCTGAAGGAGGCGCTTTTTGCCGACTGAAGGATCCCTGTGACGATGGGGCTGCTCCAAACGCAAATCGCTATAGGGATCCTTCGCACAGCCAGACGACGGCTGGCTCAGGACGACATGCGGAAGGCCAGAATGAAAAAACCGGATTCGCCAGGAACCCGGTTTTTCATTAACCAGTAAGCCCAATAATTATTGCGCCAGCTCTAATGTGGGCGCTAACGAATAATTCTCCTGGGCGTTGTAATTGATGTCGATGAGCGCATCCCCGGTGATTTTTACCGTGTTGCAGATCACCTGCGAGTTCACCGCCAGGCCGGTGCCGTTGCCTTCCACAATACATTTATGCTGGTTGTTGGCGGTCGGGCCGGGAGCAAAGATCGTCCCGGTATACACCGATCCGCTGTTGCCAGACAGTAATACCTGCCCTAGATTGTTTGGATCCATATAAATCAGCATCCCGGCCCACTGATTGCCCGAAGCGTCCACCAGATCGGTTGAGGTGCTCAGGTTGACGGTTACGTTCCCATTGACCGAATAATCTCCATCGATCAAATAAATCATCACCCCGCTGCCGGTCACGGTGCCGCCATTCATATAAAAATCATCTACCATGCAGTAAATACCCGGATTCAGTACCAGATTGACGCTGGAGTTGGTCACCCGCACACCATTGGTGTAAACACCCGGCTCCAGTGTTGCAGAACCACCGCCGTAGGTGCGGTTCGGTAAGCCGGTGCAATCCGGGATGGGAATCTGAGGCAAGGATTGGTGCGGCACACCTTCCGTAATACCATTGTCGGCGACGATTGTCGCCCCGGCCTGTTCTCGGAAGGTGCCGACCACGTTAATCCCGCCACCGGTAACATAAATCTCCGCCGATGCGCCGCTGGCGACGCCGGCCACACAACTGGTATTCGACGACCCGTCTTGAATTGAGTTGGAGAATATGTTACCGCCGTCGATATCGGTGATGCCATTTCCGGCAAACCAGACTCCCTGGCAGGCGGTTTCGTTGGTGGCGTGCAGGGCATTGCCGGGAAAGATATTGCCCGGCGCCTGGAACCGCGCCACGGCTTCGACCGTGGTTTGCAGCGGACCCGTGTAGACAAAATGGGCAAAGGCGGTATCCAGCGTGGTGGTGATGATCACCTGGACGTAATTGGGGTTGTTGAGGTATTGCCCGCTGGTCGGTGGGGTGACCACAGTCACCGAAGACATGGCGTTGTTTTCAAAGCCATAGTGTTCCGCCTGGGCATAGCCGGCGTTGAGCCAGTCCTGGTTGCGGACTTTCGCCAGGGCAGCCGCCAGCGCGCCCGAATCGGCTGCATTTTGCGCCCGGCGCCGCGTCCAGAAGATCATGCCGCCGTCCACCGTTAACGCGGTAAACCCCAGCAACGTGACCATCACCAGGGTGAGCAGTACCAGTATCTGGCCTGATTGTGGGGATTTGCTTGGCATAAACGTCCTCCAGATTGCCTGCTGCCGGATAACCGGACGGATTACTGGCAGGGGCTGCGTAAAATCTTTTCCCGCGCCCGGGCGGTAAGCTGAACGGTTTGCGTGCCCAGAATGGTGCCCATAAAGGGCGTGGATAACTCGTGATCGTAAGTCACCAGTACGCTGATCTCATTGCCGATCGCCAGGGGAGCGCCACAGGCGTCGCTGCCGGCGGTGGAGACGCACACCTGGATATCGGCGGAGGTGAGGTTGCTCAGGGCGATCGGGTCGGTGGCGCTTTCGATCAGGCGGGTTTTGATGCCGGCTTCATCGTCCGGACAGATGGAGCCGTAGGTGGTGCCTTCTTTGGCGGCGTCGTTCAGGGTGACAATGGTAAAGAAGGCGCGCCCCAGGTCGATGACCCCCGAGACGAGGATGAGCAGGAGCACCAGCCCCAGCCCAAATTCGACCAGCGACTGGCCTTTTTCGGCGGGTTGGGGGGTGGGTAGAGCAATCATGGCATTTTTCCTGAATGAATGATGGGGTAGATTAATTATCGATATTTCCAACAGCCTCGACCACGCATTCGGAATCGAATCCCATGGACACCGAATATTGGCCTTCATATAAAGTGGTCGAGAAAACAAGCTCCATCGTTTTAGAACCAGGTGAAAGCGTTCTCTGATTATCGTCAGCCTGCATTGTGGCAATACAACTATCTGAAGATTCACAGATTGTTGCTGGAGACATGAGGCCAATTGAGGTTGTATACCAGATTGGGTTACCACCGAAATTTACACCAGTCAGGTAGTTATCTCCGGGCCAGGTTGCAGTTAAATTTTGTAAAACCTGAGGTACAGTTGAATTATTAAAAAGAGTAAAGGTCAAACTATTACTAGAGAATGTAAGCGATCCAGAATAAGGGCAGTCTACGGGGACGGGGGTATTCGTTGGCGTTTGGGTTGCCGTGGCGGTGGCGGTAGCCGTAGAGGTGGGGGTGAACGAAGGAGTAAAG
>JAGUYX010000293.1 GCA_020061145.1 Anaerolineales bacterium
GGCGCCGGCTCGCCTGAGAAAAGCAGATATCGTCCCGGTGGGCAGCCAGAACGCACGGACAATCAACGCCAGGCCAAGCAGCCAAACGGTCAGGTTGAGGGGGTTAAACAGGTGCTCGCCGCCGAAAAAGATCAGCGCCAGCACGGCAAATAAACCCCCGAGAAGCAAGGGGAGGCGACGCACAGTAAGCGGGTCTGAGTGGCCGGTAATCGCCTCGGGTAAGGCAGTCATCTGCCATTCACCCCGCCGGACAGACCAGACCAGCAGAGCCAAAGCAAGCAGATAAAGCACCACTCCTTGAAATGCCTGGCGCTCCGGAGGTTCAAATGCCAGTTGCGCCGCAAGGCCCAGCGCCAGCGCGGCCAGTGAACGCCATGGCCAGATCACGGGCGCGGCAGGTTCAGCCAGCGCCTCGGTCGCCGTGAAAGGCGCGTCAGCAGGCTCGATCTCTTTCTCTAAGGTAGGCGCAGGCGTTTCTTCTGTATCCCGTTCGACAGGCGGCAATACCACCGACTCACCCCGCCAGGGCATCAATTTGGATTTGAGATAGTCGAGGACACTCGGTTCTTCCATGGTTCAGTCCGCAAATGTGATGATTACCGGAGATGAAGAGCCAATGCAGGTTATCTTACCACCATCACGCCGCCCGACGGGTGACGTAAAATGTATACACACCGTCTTCGGCAACAATCTGAGGGCCATAGAATGGTTCGATTTTGCGCCGGGTGAACCAAAGATTCCACGAATTCGTAGCCAGCAGCCAGCGCCGGGTGAGGACATGAACCAGGAGCGAAGGCAGACCCCAAAAATGCCCCCATTCCACCACCCGCAACCCTTCTGGCGGTAAATAATGCCAGCAATCCTCCAGAACAAATCCACTGGCTGCCAACCGTCTTTCCCACACTTCGGGGGAATCGCAATGGATATGGCGTGAGATGCGATTGAAAAAGGCACGATACAGGTTCCCCGCGGGACGCAAACCTGCCCTGTCCAGCGTCCTGCCTATCGAGAGGGAGGGTAGAAACCGATGGTTGGGCACACAGAAAACGAATGGAGCACCAGGCTGTAAAACCCTCGAAATCTCATTTAATACTGCTTCCACATCCGGGATATGCTCGAGAACCGAGTTGCTGATTGCACTGCCAAAGCTCGCCCTGCGAAAAGGCATCACCCCGGCATCTCCCCGGACAACAAGGCGGTATATGCCGTATTTAAGTGATTTACGTAAAGGTCCAGGCCAGGGATCAATGCCTACATCCAGGGGATGGTCGAAGGTCACCGAGGCAAAATGCCCGTCTCCGCTGCCCACATCCAGCACAGGTTCGGGTAATTCCAAACCCTGATAAAAACGGGATTCATTCGCCCGTACCAGCGAGCGGAAATATGGCAATTCCCGCAGATTGCGCCCCAAAAAATCCGGTTCCGGTTTATTCTCGTTCATCGGGGAGAGTTGAGCCCACGTTTTTTGCAGATTGGTCAAAACGAAGCGGTAAACCGTTTTTATCGGTTAATAAGCGAGTGAATAACGCCTCATATTTTCCGGCCAGAACCTCGGAAGAAAAACTCTGCTGGACGGTTGGCGCTCCCGACCGGAAATCTTCCATTTGCTCCAGAATCTCGATCAGAGCCTCAGCCAATGCCTGGCTGTTTGCGGGTGGGACGATGCGGCCCATCCCGGTTTGCAGTACCGGCTGGCGCACCCCGGGCAAATCCGAAGCGACTACCGGCGTACCACAGCTCATGGATTCAATCTGAACGATGCCAAAAGCTTCGGTACTGTTCAGGCTGGGCAGCACAGTCACATGGCAGGCGTGATAAAAAGCAGCCAGCTCCTGATCGTCGATAATTCCCAGGAATTTCCAACGGTCGCCCAGGCGATCGATCGGCGGCGCTAACCGGGCGGCATAGGCTTCTTCTCCAAGAACATTTTGATACGGCCCGACATACAATACACGAGCCTGGGGAAAACGTTCCAGTACCCGGGGCAAGGCATTTACCAGGTATTCGACGCCTTTTTCGGTTGCCAGGCGCGCAACCATGCCGATCACCCGGTCGCCCGGCTGAACACCGTATTTTTGACGGAAGGCATTCACCTGTTCGGGTGTCGTCTCCTGAAGTTCTACCGAAGGAGGGATCGGCACGACCTTATCCAGGTACGGTCGTAAGAAATTCGAGTGTTCGGCGTAATCCCGGCTGGTGGTCACAATCGCGTTAGCCAGGCGGGCAGTTATATGGTTGGCGAAAGTAGAGGTTATGTTTGCCAGGCGATTAATCAGCCCGGCAGGCAGGCGGAGGTCACACTGATAGGTCATCACCACCGGCCGTCCTAAAATTCGCGCCAGCAGGGCGATATAGGCCGCATCTAACTGAGGCAGGTGCACATTGACCAGGTCCGCCTGGCGGATCAAATTCCAGGCACGCCAGGGCATTCCCGGCATGATTACACCTTTACTGATGCGAAACCAGACCTTCTGACGGACAATTTTTACTCCACCCATCCGCTCTTCGGCGGGCAGGTCTGGAGAATATCGGGAGGTCAATACGGTGGTTTGGTGCCCGCCATGCGCCAGGGCGCGTGCCAGCCGTTCAGCGTAGATCGTCAGGCCAGAATAATGCGGGCGATAATAGGTCAGGGCAATCAAAATACGCATGGGGGATCAGGTCTCGGATTTCATGGTTAAATTCGTCCGAACGCCTGCCAGACGCTGGTAAATTCCGGCTATGCTGTTTCCTTCTCGATAAAGACCCGCCAGGCCAATCAGACCCGTCCCGATAAAATGGATCAGATGAACGGTGACCGCATATGCCAGGGCAGTCGCAGGAGACACGGAAAGCAAAGCCAGAGCAGCCACCACCGAAGCCTCAAATACACCCAGGGAAGCCGGGGCAGAAGGTAAAGCAACCCCAAAACCCACCACCCCGAGTACGAATCCACCCCACCAGAATTGCGCCTGCTGGGCAACGCCCAATAACATCACATAATATTCAGCAACTGCCAATCCCCAGCTAAGCGCCAGGGCGCCGAATGCCAGCAATAACTGCAAGGGGTTATTCAGGATATCGAAACCATCCAGGAGCGAATCCAGCCAGCGTAACAAGGTATGCTGAAATCGCGGAAAACGCGTCAGCCGGCGTTCCAGCCAGGGACGCCAGCTTTTACGCGAGCGCGCCAGAAAGAACAGGATCACCAGCCCAAAAGCGACGAGAGCCAGGGCAGCTATCCCCAGGGGGCGCGCCCAGGTCAGGCCCAACACCAGCGGCAGGGTGGATAGTAACAGACCGGCTGCCAGCGCCACATCAAACAGGCGCTCAAGCATGATGGTTGAAAGCACAAAAAAAGGGGTTGTGGCAGTGGCTTCGCCCATCAACAGGGCGCGTCCTAATTCTCCCAGCCGGAAAGGGAAAATGTTGTTGAGCAAATAACCTTCGTTGATGATCAAAAAAGTGCGTGGATAAGATGAACGCCGTTGTAGCAGCAGCCACCAGGCAACCACCCGCAATAATAAAGATACCAGAAAAAGACCGACTCCAGGAAGCAGGTAACGCCAATCGTAGTTAGCCAACGCCGGACCCAGTTCTTCCCAACTTGCCAGGCGCAATACGATCACCAGCGCCAGAATACTTACCAGTAACCCCGGCAACCATTGCCGGGCTTTTTTCCAGCTAATCAAGGTCACCTTCCTCAGTCTTCCCTCAGGCGTAAGACTGCCATGAACGCTTCCTGCGGGATTTCAACATTGCCTACCATTTTCATGCGCTTCTTACCCCGTTTTTGCTTTTCCAGCAACTTTTTCTTGCGGGTGATATCCCCACCATAACACTTTGCCAGTACATCTTTGCGCAGGGCTTTGACGTTCGCCCGCGAGATCACCCGCCCCCCGGCTGATGCCTGTATAGGCACGGCAAAAAGCTGGCGTGGAATGATATCTTTCAGTTTGCTGATTAACGTCTGTCCTATGTGATAGGCGGCATCCCGGTGGACAATCGAGGCCAGCGCATCCACCGGCTCGGCATTAACCAGGATTTGTAATTTCACCAGGTCATCGGGCCGGTATTCCGCAAACTGATAATCCAGCGAGGCATATCCGCGCGTGCGCGATTTCAACTGGTCGAAAAAGTCCACGATCAATTCCGAGAGCGGGATCTCAAAATTCAATTGCACCCGGTTGGGAGCCGGGTATTCCTGGCTGGCAAAAATCCCGCGTCGTTTGGTAACCAGATCCATGATCGTCCCATAATATTCTGTGGGGCTGAAGATCTGGATATACATCCACGGCTCACGGATTTCTTCAATCTCCCCCTCTTCGGGTAGCTCGGCCGGCGAGTCGATCAGGATCGTCTCGCCGGTTTTAAGCTTCACCTCGTATTCCACCGATGGCGCAGTGACGATAATATCCAGGTCGTATTCACGCTCCAGGCGTTCCTGGATGATCTCCATATGAAACATACCCAGGAATCCACAGCGAAAGCCAAAATTTAATGCCTGCGAGGTTTCGGGTTCATAGATCAGGGAGGCGTCGTTTAACTGCAATTTTTCCAGGGCATCGCGCAGGTCTTCGTAATCTTCCCCCTCCACGGGATAAATCCCGGCGAAAACCATGGGTTTGACCTTGCGGTAACCGGGCAATGGCTCCGCGGCCGGGTTGGTTGCCAGGGTGATCGTATCGCCCACGCGGCATTCCCGGACTGTCTTGAACCCGGTGGCGACATAACCTACCTCGCCAGCGTGTAATTCGCTGGTTGGGCGTAAATCCGGGGCAAAGATGCCCACCTCAATCGGTTTAATCGTGGCCCTGGTTATCATCATCCGCAGCGTATCGCTGGCGCTCAATTTGCCGTCCATCACCCGGATATAAGCCACCACGCCTTTATACGGGTCGTAATGCGAATCAAAGATCAGCGCTTTCAAGGGCAGGTCGTCCCGCCCGCGCGGCGGCGGGACACGCTGCACCACAGCTTCCAGCACTTCTTCCACATTTAAACCGGCCTTAGCCGAGATGCGCAGGATTTCTTCCCCGGGAATGCCCAGCAAATTTTCCAGTTCTTCCGCCACCTCATCCGGATGGGCTGAGGGGAGATCAATTTTGTTAATTACCGGGATGATTTCAAGGTCTGCTTCTAGAGCAAGATACAGGTTCGCCAGGGTCTGGGCTTCCACACCCTGGCTGGCATCCACCACCAATATTGCTCCTTCGCAGGCCTCCAGGGCGCGGCTGACTTCATAACCGAAATCCACATGTCCGGGGGTATCGATCAGATTCAGCTCATAAACCTGTCCGTTGCGGGCGCGATAATTCATGCGCACGGCGGAGGCCTTGATGGTCACACCTTTTTCACGTTCCAGGTCCATGCTATCCAGCACCTGTTCAGTCATTTCCCGCTCGGAAATGGTGCCTGTTAGCTGCAGCAGGCGATCTGCCAGGGTGGATTTTCCGTGATCGATGTGGGCGATAATACAGAAGTTGCGGATAAGATCTGTCATAAACGTGCGCTAGTATAATCGATTTTAGTGCTGGCTCAGCCGTCAGGAAATTGGGATCGATCGGGTTAAAGTGGGTTATTTTTTGACCGTTCGGCAGCCAGTGAATCCAATGCACCAGTTACCAGAATCTGGCAGCCGGGCGCTTCTGGCGCAGCCGGATATACCATATAGGCCAGATATTCACGGTTGCCTTTCGGGCCACGTACCGGGGAGAGCATCAGGTCCAGGGGACTGAAACCTGCCTCGGTTGCCTTCTGTAAAACCTCTTCGAGCACCCGTTGGTGGATCTGCGGGTCACGGATGACCCCTTTGCCACGCTGTACTTCCTTTCGTCCGGCTTCAAATTGAGGTTTGATCAGTGCAATAACCTCACCGCCACCCTCTCCAAACCAATCGCTAACCCCGGGTAACAGGAGTTTGAGGGAGATGAAAGATGCATCCATGGTGATCAGTTCCACCGGTTCAGGCAACTCCTCCAGAAAGCGCGCGTTGGTGTTTTCCAGCACAACCACACGGGGATCCTGGCGCAATTTCCAATCCAGAATCCCGCGTCCCACATCGATGGCGTAAACTCGTAAAGCGCCTGCCTGCAACAGGCAATCCGTAAATCCGCCGGTGGAGGCGCCTACATCGGCGCACACTTTTCCCTCCGGTTGAACCGGAAACCGGTGTAAGGCAGCCTCCAGCTTATCGCCGCCCCGCGAGACGTACTTCGGGCCATGGTCGACGGTCAAAGTGACATTTTCGTCCAGCCGGGTGGAGGCTTTGAGCACCAGCTCCCCATCCACCCGAACCTGGCCAGCCATCACCATGCGTTGTGCCAGTGAGCGACTCTCCACCAGACCCCGTTCAACCAGTAAGATATCCAGGCGTTTTTTCTCCATAATCACCTTCATTTTACCCTGCGACAATTCTTCTGAAATGATTCCAACCTGCTGTAAACTGTGCCAACCGGCTGAGTCATGCTATGATTGGCGTATGCTGCTAGCTCTGATCAAATCCATGCGCCCACGACAATGGGCAAAAAATATATTTATCTTTGCTGCCCTGGTGTTCGACCAGAAACTGGATGATATCCCGGCAGTGCAGGTAACTTTCGCCGGATTTATCCTTCTTTGTCTGCTCTCCAGTGCGGTTTACCTGATGAATGACCTGGGAGACCTGGAAGCGGACCGCTTTCACCCGAAAAAACGTTTCCGCCCGATCGCTTCAGGAGCTTTACCCGTAAACGTCGCCAGGGCGAGCTTCTGGGTTCTGATCCTGGTTGTGTTGCCGCTTGCGTTCTGGTTGTCCGTTCCTTTTGGCTGGATTGCCCTGGCATATTTTGCCCTGAACCTGGCCTACACCCGCTGGCTCAAGCATGTTCCTATCCTGGATGTGCTGGTCCTGGCGTCTTTTTACCTCTTGCGCGTGACCGCGGGCGTATTGTTGATCGATGTGGAACGTTTTTCACCCTGGTTATTTGTCGTCACCGGTTTGCTGGCATTATTTATCGGGTTGGGAAAACGCCGCTCGGAGCTCAGCCTGCTGGCAGAAGAAGCCAATTCACATCGGCGGGTATTGGATGGCTATACGATTCCCTTTCTGGATCAATTGATTATCATTGTTTCCACTGCCACGATCATGTCATACTCTTTGTATACCTTTTCAGCACCCAACCTGCCGGGGAATCACGCCATGATGTTGACCATTCCATCAGTGTTGTATGGCATCTTTCGTTACCTGCATCTGATCCAGGTAGATTTGCGGGTTGGCTCGCCCGAGGAGCTGCTCTTTAACGACCGGCCGCTGCAAATCACCCTGGCGGTGTGGGTAACGGCGGTCATAACTGTGCTTTACGTCATGCCTGCCTGAAAAATCTGTTCTGCTGATCCCTGAGTAAACTATTCCAGAAGGGAACACCCGATGCCTGCCATCAGCGCCACAGCCCCCGGAAAAGCCATCCTGTTTGGCGAACACGCGGTGGTATACGGGCAGCCGGCGATCGCGGTACCGATTAACCAGGTGCGCGCCCGCACCATGATCATCGCCGATCCCCTCGCTCCAACCGGTCAGGTCCGTATCCAGGCCCCTGCCATCGGGCTGGATACCTACCTAGATGACCTGCCCCCCGACGAACCGCTGGTACAGGGTATCCAGTTGACTTTGCGCCATTTGGAATTGCCTCGTTTGCCAGGTTGCACCATCCGGGTAACCTCCACCATTCCGATTGCCGCCGGATTGGGTTCCGGTGCGGCAGTCTCAGTATCGCTGATCCGAGCATTAAGCGCCTTTCTGGGTTCCCCGCTGCCCGACGATCAGGTTAATAAGCTGGCATACGAAATCGAAAAAGTACACCATGGCACCCCCTCTGGGATCGATAACACCGTGATTACTTATAACCAGCCGATTTACTTTCAGCGCCAGCAGCCCATCGAATTCCTGACTTTTCGTAAACCAGTGCACCTGGTGATCGGCGATAGCGGCATTGCCAGCAAAACCTCCATAACCGTGGGTCGAGTACGCCAGGGCTGGCAGGAGAACCCCGAAGCTTACGAAAAGATGTTCGAGGAAATCGGGGAGATTACCCGCCAGGCGCGCCAGGCTTTGGAACGCGGGGATCTATCCCTGGCCGGTCGGCTGATGGACGAAAATCAACGCTGGTTGATTCAGTTGGGCGTTTCGTCTCCTGAGCTGGAGAACTTGATTGCTGCCGCCCGTAATGCAGGAGCCAGCGGTGCAAAACTATCCGGCGGCGGCGGAGGCGGGAATATGATCGCCCTAGTCCACCCGGATGTTTCTCCGCATGTAGTGGCTGCGCTTACTGCAGCCGGCGCTTTGCAGATCCTGACCAGTGAAATCCCCGCCAGCCATTGATCGACTATAATCTGTCCAAGCCCCGTAATCCGCTTTTCTCTGACCAGGCTTTAAATTAACCAGATTCAATGTTAAACCAGAGACCTGTATTTCTCAAACTGGGTGGTTCGTTGATCACCGACAAATCTCAGCCGCGCACCGTACGTAGAGAAATACTGGCGCGGCTCTCCCATGAAATTGCCGGAGTACGCGAAACCACGCCTGGCCTGAAGCTGGTTCTCGGCCATGGCTCAGGCTCCTTCGGTCATATGACTGCCAGTTTATACCGTACCCGTGACGGCGTTGCGGGCGAGCGAGCATGGTCTGGTTTTACGGAAGTCTGGCAGGTTGCGCGGGAGTTGAACACGGTGGTCATGTCTGCGCTGTATCAGGCCGGGGTACCGGCAATCGCATTTCCTCCCTCGGCGGCAGCGATTGCCAATAACGGAAAAGTGTTCGCATGGGAAACCCGCCCGCTGCAACTCGCACTGGACGCCGGGCTGTTGCCGGTGATCTATGGCGATGTCGTTTTTGACCGGGTACGCGGCGGCACGATTATCTCCACGGAGGAGTTGTTCGCCCATCTGGCCAGCACCCTATCCCCGCAACGAATTTTGCTGGCAGGCAGCGAACCCGGGGTTTGGCTGGATTACCCCCTCTGTACACATCTGGCGGAGGTGATCACTCCTGAAGACCTTCCGGAACTCTCCTCCAGCCTGAAAGGCTCGGCAAACACCGACGTTACCGGAGGGATGTTAGCCAAAGTGGAACTGGCGGTTAACCTGGTCCAGACTCTGCCCGAGCTGGAGGTGATCATTTTCTCCGGGTTGGAAGCAGGGCTGCTTGGGCGCGCCCTCAGCACGGACCCTCCCGGCACACATATTCGCCGCCCATCGATTGACAGGTCATCTCACCTCGATTAGGATAATTCGGATCATGTATTTCACCCGCCAACAACTTGAAGAATTCGAAGAACGCTCCCTGGCTCCCTATGGGATGCGCAGCCGGCTGTCTAAAGGCCGCGCCTTTCCGGACGAAGAACCCGATTATCGCACTGCCTTCCAGCGCGATCGGGACCGGATCCTGCACACCACCGCCTTCCGCCGGCTGGAATACAAAACGCAGGTATTTATCACCCATGAAGGAGACTACTACCGTACCCGTTTAACCCACACTCTAGAAGTTGCCCAGATCGGGCGAACGATTGCCCGCGCCCTGGGCGCCAATGAGGACCTGATAGAAGCCATCTGCCTGGCGCACGATATCGGACACCCGCCATTCGGGCATTCTGGCGAAGTGATTCTCAATCGCCTGATGAGAGATCACGGCGGTTTTGATCACAATAAACAGTCGCTGCGCATCGTCACCAAACTCGAAAACCGTTACCCTGATTTCCCCGGACTGAACCTGACCTGGGAAGTGCGCGAAGGGATTGTCAAACACGAAACGGAATATGACCTGGCGGATGCCTCGGATTACAACCCGGAATTACGCGGCCATCTGGAGGCGCAAATTGCCAACGCCGCCGATGAGCTGGCCTATACCGCCCACGACCTGGACGATGGTTTACGCTCGGCAATGATTTCTCCTGAGATGCTAAGCGGCGTTTCGATGTGGGAGATCCTGCTGGAAAGTATCGGCTGGAAAGAAAAAAACCTGATCGATCTCGCCCGTTACCGGCTGGTCCGTCGCCTGATCGGGATATATGTCACCGACCTGATACAGGCGACCGAAAAGCGCCTGCGGGAAAGCGGCGTAAAAAGTGTTGATGAACTTCAACGCCTGGATTACAATGTTATCGGGTTGAGCGATGATCTGCAGCGCCGTAACCGGGAACTGAAAGATTTTCTATATGCCAACCTGTACCGGCATCACCGTGTGGTAAGGATGGCCGTAAAAGCAGAACGAATCATCCGGGACCTGTTCACTGCCTACACCACCGAACCAGCAATTCTACCGGCACAGATACAAAAAATAACCGTTGAGCGCAGTCTGGAAAGAACGGTCTGCGATTATATAGCCGGCATGACCGACCGGTTTGCAATCGAAGAACATCATAAAATATTTCAACCAGACACGCTTCCCTGAATCACAGAACAAATTATAGATGGGATTCTAACCATGAATGATCGTGTTCAATATTTAACCCCTGAAGGCTATGAGCGGCTTAAACTGGAGCTGGAAGAACTCAAAGGCGCGCGCCGGGATGAGATCGCCAGTCGCCTGCGTGAGGCAATTTCGATGGGCGACCTCTCGGAAAACGCGGATTATCATAAAGCCAAGGAAGACCAGGCTTTTCTCGAAGGTCGCATCAACGAGATTGAGTATGTCTTACAAAACGCAAAAATCATCGAAAACAAGGTCGGGAAACGCAGCATAGTGGAGGTTGGCGCCAGCGTTACCATCCAGGAAGGGGATTATGAACCGGAAACCTTTTATCTGGTAGGGGTCACCGAAGCAGACCCGCGCAACGGGCGTATATCCAACGAATCACCGATTGGCAAAGCGATCATCGGCAAAAAACCTGGCGACAAAGTAGTCGCCCAAACTCCTGCCGGGCCGATCCATATCACCATATTAAATGTCGAGTGAACCTCGGGGCTGCGCCAGCCTGTTCCTGGCCAGTAATAATAAAAATCTCCCCGGTTTTTCAACCGGGGAGTGTCATTTTAACCTTGGATGATCAGGCTTCCACAGGCCAGACGGCCAGTTCCAGGGTGATACGATCGAAGCTGCTTTGCTCAGGTAACGCATCGGCATCACCATAAGCCATATCCACCACCCTGGCGACCAGTTGCAGGGTTGCTGTGGTTAATGTGACCTGGGTGCCAGGTTCGGCTAGCACCGGTTCACCCTTGGCAGATAGGCGCTGCCGCAATTCTTCATCCATATAAGCATGCTCGCTCATCAGCACCTTGGTCACCGTCTGGATATCGTTCTTATCGAATAACCAGACTTCGAAAGCCGTCACCCTTTTCGGGTCGCCAACACCAATTTGTTCAGAAATCCCCACGCCGCATTCACCCAGGAATTCTCCGGATGGCGAATCGATGCTGAAGGAGTCGTCGAACATATCGTCGCCCAGCATATACGTGGTCATGAACTGGCCCAGGGGAGGCTCTTCTCCGGTAACAACCGGTTTGGGTCGTGATGCTGGTTGCACCGGAACATCCGGTATCGGAACCCCCGGTGCGGCTACATATTCTTCCGCTTCTTCTTCCATCATCGGTTGTTCGTAAGCTGGCGCCATGGTCAGCGAGCGCTGCCGGAGATAGAACACGCCACCCAGGGCTGCCCCGAGTAAAACCACCACCAGGCACATGATCGGCAATATGGTGCCCAATCCGCCATTTGCGGGTGCGACTTCTTCTTCGCCTGGTACAACCGGCGCTCCCAGCACAACTACGGCTTCAAAAGCAGCGATCGACTGGGGATTCTGAGGCTCAGGAGAAAGTTTGATATCTGCCAGAGTCTCATCTG
The DNA here is from genome assembly GCA_020061145.1 of Anaerolineales bacterium. GTDB lineage: Bacteria > Chloroflexota > Anaerolineae > Anaerolineales > DRKV01 > JAGUYX01. The sequence continues at coordinate 11,798 of JAGUYX010000293.1, forward strand.
CATACGGATCCAGCTCTAACCAGCGCGCCTGCGCTTCGAGCGGATCCTGATGCTTCTCATAGGAATCAATCGCCATACGCAGCCAGTCTTCACGCAAATCCTGGCGCAGATCCCGGGCAGCGGCATCGGTCCATTCCACGGGATCGATCACCCAGCCATATATCACACCCAGGATTACCCCCAGGATCAAAGCAGCAACCCCGACCACCACGGGTTTATTCGAATATTCACGCAAGGTTTCCATAGCTCACTCCGAGGATGGTTATTAAGCTAGTCTTTCGATTCGCCTGATGATGTGCATATTTCAAACAAACGTTCAGTTGTTTCCCCGTAATTGTAGACGAGGATGGGGAAATATGCAACCAGTCTGGATTCTGAGTGACTATGTTGCAAGAGCTATGCCACTTCGCTGATTTCCTCGCCCACTTCTTCCAGAGTGAAAACCGACTCACATTTCAGGCATTGGGCGTGGTTTTTATTGGTGTAGACCAGCGTACCACCGCAATTTGGACAGGGGGTAGCCATGGGACGTTTCCAGGAAGTGAAATCACATTCCGGGTAATTACTGCATCCATAAAAGGTCCTGCCACGCCGGGTTTTGCGCTCGACGATCTCCCCACCATCCTGCGGGCACCTTACCCCGATTTTTTCCAGCCAGGGTTCGGTATAACGACATTCGGGGAAATTGCTGCAACTGATGAATTTTCCAAAGCGTCCAAAGCGCACTACCAGCTCGTGACCGCAACGGGGACATTTACGCCCGATCGCCTCCGGTTCAGCTTTTACTTCCGGCATTTCAGCACGAGCCCGATCCACTTCTTCGATGAACGGTTCGTAGAAATCCCGTACGATCTGTACCCACTCCTGTTGACCGGAAGCCACCAGATCCAGGTTTTCTTCCATCGATGCGGTGAAGCCGATGTTGACGATCTCCGGAAAATGTTCGGTCAACAGATCGGTTACCGTAAATCCGGTCTCGGTAGGAATCAGGCGTTTGCTCTCCCTCACAACGTAACCCCGTTGCTGCAGGGTGGTCATAATCGGGGCATAGGTTGACGGTCTGCCAATCCCGTTTTCTTCGAGCGTCTTAATTAAGGTCGCTTCAGTGTAGCGTGGCGGGGGCTGGGTAAAATGCTGTTCGGGCAGCAATCGGTCCAGGTCCTGTGGCTGATTTTCGGCGATGCTATCCGGGATCGCCACATTATCTTCTTCCGCAGGGGCATCTTCATCCCGGGCTTCCTCGTAAACCACCAGAAAACCCTGGAATTTGAGGATAGAACCGCTGGCGCGTAGCAGGTATTCTCTGGAGGCCGAAACTGCCTCGATATCCACGGAAAGGGTATTGTAAACCGCGGCTTCCATCTGTGAAGCGACAAAACGCTGCCAGATCAGTTTATAAAGGCGCAATTGTTCACGATTCAGGTGGTGGCGCAGCTTCTCCGGCGTGCGGAAAACCGAAGTTGGGCGAATGGCTTCATGGGCTTCCTGCGCCCCTTTGGCGCGCGTTTTATACACCGGAGGTTCCTCAGGGAGGTACTCTTTACCGTATTTACCCAACAGGTATTCGCGCGCTTCTTTTTGAGCCAGCAGTGAGATGTTGGTAGAGTCAGTTCGCATATAGGTGATCAAGCCGGTGCTGCCATCTTCGCCAATATCGATACCTTCATAGAGTTGCTGAGCGACAGACATGGTTTTTTTGGTGGTAAAACCCAGTTGCCGCGACGCGTCCTGTTGTAACGTGCTTGTGATGAATGGCGCGGCAGGCTTGCGGCGTCTTTCTCCCCGCCGGATTTTGCTGATCGAATAGCGCGCCCGTTCCATATCTTCCAGCACCGGGGTTACCTGCTCTTCGGCGCTGAGCTGCGGGTCTTCCCCATCGATTTTCACCAGGCGCGCCAGGTACTTATCGTCGACTGCCGTGACCGGGTGTAACTCTGCCTGAATTGTCCAGTATTCTTCGGGAATGAAGGATTCGATTTCCCGTTCGCGATCGACCACAATGCGTAAAGCGACCGATTGCACCCTGCCGGCGGATAACCGGCTGCGCACCTTTTGCCAGAGCAGTGGGCTGAGGTTATACCCCACGAGCCTGTCCAATACGCGCCGCGCCTGTTGCGCATTGACCAGATGCTGGTCGATGGCGCGTGGATGGGCAAATGCTGCTTCGATCGCCGGGCGGGTGATCTCGTGGAACACCACCCGGTGGGTGATCTCCGGGTCGATCTCGGCTGCCTCTGAAAGGTGCCAGGCGATCGCTTCGCCTTCCCGGTCAGGGTCGGTTGCCAGGTACACCGCTTCGGCCTTAGTGGCCAGTTGTTTGATATCCTTAACCAGCGAACGTTTTTCATTCGGCACGCGATACTTTGGCTCGAAATCTTGATCCACGTCCACGGAAAGCTGTGAACGTAAAAGATCGCGCACGTGACCGACCGAGGCTTTGACTTTATAGTCTTTACCCAGGAAACGACTGACGGTGCGCGCCTTGGCAGGCGATTCCACGATCACCAGCTTCCCGCTGCGTGAATTCCGTTGGGCTTTGCGCGGTTTTTCCGGCGGTTGCAAACCGTCGTGTTGTGGGGTTCGCCCCATGCGATATAACCCGGTACCACAGACCGGGCATTTGCCGCGTGTCGCCGGCGTACCTGTCTCAGTAAAAACGGGTTCAGGTTGTAACATCTCCCGTTTAGTTTTACATTTCACACAATAAGCTTCAACCAAAATAACTCTCCTTAACCAAACCGGCGCTTACAAATCCGGGTATATATTCAAGCCAGACGACTTCCCTGCTTGCGCAATAATTGCACGACTTCACGCACCTGCTGGGAGTGTTCCTTGCGACAGACCAATAAAGCATCCCCGGCATCAACAATCACCAGGTCTTCTACGCCTAATGTGACGATTAATCGCCCATCATTATTACCATAAACCAGCGAATTCTGGCTATCCAGACCCAAAAACTCGGCCTGGTGAATGATATTTCCATGCTCATCCGCCGGGAGCACTTCGAATAAGGATTCCCAGCTACCCACATCGCTCCAACCCAGATCGCTGACCGGGATCACGGCTACGTTTTCTGCGCCTTCCATGACCCCATAATCGATGGAGATCCGTTCCAGACCTTCCCAGACTTTCCTGATCGTCTCCGCGCGTTCATCCGTGTTCCATTTCCGGGAAATCATCTGCAGCCCGGTATAGAGATGTGGCATCTGGCGCGCCATCTCGACAATAATTTGATCCACTTTCCAGACAAACATGCCCGAATTCCAGGCGTAAGAATCGCTGGCGAATAATTCCTTCGCCCGCTGCTCATCCGGTTTTTCTAGAAACCCCCGGGCGTTGTGTACACGGATTCCCTGGTAGGCGCCAATTTCATTGCCGGTATGGATATAACCATATCCCGTTGAAGGGAAATTAGGCTTTATTCCCAGGGTTACCAAAAACCCTTCCCCGGCGACCTGGAAGGCAGCTCGCAGCAACTGGTGGAATCGCTCGATGTTGGCGATGTAATGATCGGCGGTGAGCACGGCCATGACTGCATTGGGATCCCTTTTTTGCAGGGCAACTGCTGCCAGCCCAACGACGGAAGCGGTATTCTTCGGGGATGGCTCCAGGATAAAATTTTGTTCCGGAATCTCCGGCGCCTGCTTGCGCAACTGGCGCGCCTGCTCCTCCACAGTGACCACAAAAATTCGTTCAGGGGGAAACATGCCTTCCAGGCGATCAACAGATATTTGGAACAAGGTGCGCTCCCCAAACAATCGCACCATCTGTTTAGGCCGCTCCTGGCGTGAAACCGGCCACAGGCGTGTACCCCCGCCGCCCGCCATGATTACCGCAAAATAAGATTCATACATGCATCACCTGCTCTCCATACCTTCTGGCTATCCTCTCAGGTACGGTATTCTTCAGGAATCTCCCGTACGCCGACATAATTCATGCCGCCCACCTGGCGCACCAATCCTTTCAGCTCCATCAATGTCAGGGTTGCAGTCACTTCTTCCACCGGCAGACCGGTGCGGTTGATAATCTCATCCACGTGCACTGGTTCGGAGCTTAACAACTCGAGTAACCGTTTTTCACCGGCTTCAGCGGGAAAAACCTGCCTGGCTGCCTGTTGCGCCGGCGCCTGATCGAGTTTCAGCGCCTGCAGCAACTCGCCAGGCGATAATAATGGCGTAGCGCCATCACGAATCAGGTTGTTTGGGCCGGCGCTATGTGGAGCATTGATATTGCCCGGAACGGCGAAAACTTCGCGTCCCTGCTCAGCGGCGAATTGGGCGGTAATCAGAGCGCCGCTTTTTCTGCCTGCCTCCACCACAATCACCGCCAACGAAAGACCGGAAATCAGTCGGTTGCGGGGAGGGAAATTGCTGGCTTCGGGTGGAGTGCCCGGCGGGTAATCACTGATCACCGCACCCTGCGCGGCGATTTGTTCTGCCATTTTTCGGTGCTCCGGCGGGTATATGCGGTCCACACCGCTGCCCAAAACTGCCAGCGTTCTCCCGCCGGCGTTTAATGCCGCCTGGTGGGCGGCGGCGTCCACACCACGCGCCAGACCGCTGACGACGGTAACCCCATTGGCTGCCAGGGCGGTAACCACATCTTCGGTGACCATACGTCCATAGGGGGTCATCCGCCGGGTGCCTACCAGCGCCACACACCATTCATCCTGGGGCAGGTAAGCGCCACGCAGGTAAAGGACGGGTGGGGGCTGGTTAATTTCCTTCAGCCGGCGCGGGTAATGCTCATCTTCCCAGGTAAGCACCTGAATATCATGCTTAAGGATATTCTCCCAGATTAAATCCAACGATATCTGACCACGCACCTGGATAAAATTGTCGATTGTTTTTTGCCCCAGGCCGGTGGCCTGCCAGGCATCAGCCGGAGCGTTCCAGGCTGCTTCTGCACTGCCAAAATAATCGAGCAGTGTCTGGAAACGCACCGCACCGATCCCTTTGACATAAGAAAATCCGACCCAATAACGTTTTGTCGCGTCGTTCAAACGGTTCCTCAGAGCAATAACGTAGAAAAAAACCGAGAAATCAGGCAGAGAATACCAACGTTCAAAAGCGGTGTCAAGGAAAGAGAAAATTGGTGAAGCTTCAGCCGGAAGTTTATTCCGGCAACAAACCTGGTAGCAGGTGAACCCGGACCTGCCCTTTTTCCAGATCGATTTCCAGCACCACCTCATCGATCCAGGGCAGCAACACTTCATTCCCGGAAGGAGTCACCACCAGCAAGACATCATTGGCGCCTGTCTCCAGGATTTCACTGACCACACCCAGTACTGCCCCCTGATCGGTGATTACCTGAAGATCGAGTACCTGGTGCTGATAAAATTCTCCCTCGGGCAATTCAGGCAGTTTATCGGCGAGGATATATACGGTCTGGTGGCGCAATATTTCCGCTGCGGTACGATCGGGGTACTCGACAAAGGACAATAGAAGCTTTTCATTATGCGTCCGCCGGGTGTGGATAACCACCGGCTGGTGCGCTTCCCCCAGGTAGACCTTTACGCCTGGCTGGAGACGCTCGGGAAAATCCGTGTAAACAGCCATCTGAATTTCGCCGCGCACACCGTGTGGACGACGCAACTGCCCCACAGCCAAGAAGAATGGCTCGCCTGTGCCCGGCGAGCCATCTGGGATACGATCATAGGATGCAAACGGGCGTTTCTTCATCGCCTGGTTATTATTGCGGTTCTTCGATATCCAGTGTAGCCCGGCGGCCGGTCTGAGCTGCCGCAACATTCAAGAGAATCCGCATGGCGTTTGCTACCCGCCCGCCTTTACCGATCACGCGACCCATATCTTCTTTGGCAACATGCAGGCTCAGGCGAGTGCTGGCGCCCTGCCGGCTGGTGTGTACGACGACCTGGGTCGGGTCTTCCACAAGCGACATGGCTATGTACTCAATCAGCTCTTTCACAATTTTTCTCCATTGTCATGATGGGTCAGGACTTTGATCTCTATCCGCATCATGACGGGTAAAAGCCGAAAAATTTACTGCCAGGCAGGCTCTCAGACTGTGGTGGTTTTAACCGTAACGTTACGCTTTGCCTCGGCAGCCTGAGCTTCCTGCACTAAAGTTTCTACCGCTTCACCCTGTTTAAAGCGGTCATAACGCTCGTAAAAACCGATCGAGTTCAGAATTTGCTGCACAGATTCACTGGGCTGAGCGCCTTTGCTCAACCAATCGTACACCCGATCTTCTTGGATCGAGATGGTCGCCGGTTCGGTGCGAGGGTTATAAAACCCAAGGATTTCCAGAAAACGCCCATCGCGAGGGGCTTCCTTATCCGCAGCCACAATCCGGTAACTGGGTTGTTTTTTTGCGCCTACCCGGCGCAGACGAATACGAACCATGTTGCTTTGTCTCCTTCAAAACCAAATGCAAAGATATGTAATCAATTTTATTCGCTCAGCACAACGCAGATATCGGCCTGTGTCGCCTGCGCACGATCATTTAAAAACGGAGAGCCTGAAGAGGGAAACAGCCAGGACGGTTCGCTGTATCGGCTCCCGCAAAACCTGTTATCCAAACAATTTGGGCAGGCCGCGCGGTCCGCTTTTCTTCAATTGTTTAAACATACGTTGGGCATCCCGGTATTGTTTTAGCAGGCGGTTCACATCCTGCACATCCGTACCGGAGCCCAGGGCAACCCTACGCTTGCGGCTGGCATTCAATACTTTCGGATTGCGGCGTTCGAGCAGCGTCATCGAATTGATAATCGCCTCGGTTTTTTTAAGCTGCTTTTCGGCGTCACGTGGGTTGACAGTCCGCGCCATCTGCCCCATACCACCCGGCAACATTTCTAATATTTGAGATAACGGCCCCATTTTCCGCAACTGCTTCAACTGGGTGGCGAAATCTTCCAGCGTAAATTCGCCTTTCATCAGGCGTTCAGCCTGTTTCTGAGCCGTCGCCTGATCAAACTGGGCCTCAGCTCTTTCGATCAACCCAATCATATCACCCATTCCCAGTATACGGGAAGCCAGGCGACCGGGGTCATAGGTCTCGAGCGCATCCAACCCTTCACCCGTACCCAGGAGTTTTATCGGCACGCCGGTAACTGAGCGGATGGAGATCGCTGCGCCGCCGCGTGAATCGCCATCCATTTTGGTCAGGACCAATCCGGTAATCTCCACCGCGTCGCGGAACCCTCTGGCGATATTTACCGCCTCCTGGCCGATCATGGCGTCCACCACAAGCAGGATTTCGGCCGGTTTTACGCGGGTAGTGATTGCGCCCAGCTCATTCATCAGCGCTTCATCCAGTTGGGAACGACCCGCGGTATCCAGGATCACTACGGTAAAACCGCCTTTTTCGGCCTTCGCCATGGCATCTTCTGCCAGTTTTGGCGGTAAGACTCCCGCTTCGGTATGTACGGGAATATCCAACCGGTTGCCCAGCGTCTGTAACTGGGTGATCGCTGCCGGGCGGTAGGGATCTGCAGCGACCAGCATCACGCGCTCTCCTTTGGAGCGCAACAGGCGGCCGATTTTCCCTGCCGCGGTGGTTTTACCTGAACCCTGCAATCCGACCAGCATAATCAAGCGCGGTTTCGGCCCACTTAAATTCAACGGGGCAGGTTCACCCAGGGTCTGGATCAACTCCTCATTGACGATCTTGATCACCTGCTGGGCAGGATTAAGCGCGCGAGAAACTTCGTGTCCTACGGAGCGTTCGCGCACGCGCGACACAAAATCCTTGACCACGCCGTAATTTACGTCTGCTTCCAACAAAGCCAGACGTACCTCACGCATCGCTGCGTCGACATCCGCCTCCGAGAGTTTTCCCCGGCGGCCGATATCGGTAAATACTTTATTCAGTTTTTCAGTCAGGGTTTCAAACATTCTTCACGTTCATCCGGCTGAACAACAGGTTTCCACGCGCACCAGCCCGGCATAAAACGCCAGGCCAGCGCAGGGTAGCATTTTAGCTTGATTGACCTGATTGGTCAAGAGAACAGACTTATGGCGAAATCGCAACCATATCCAACTCCCTGGGTTAATAAGAGATGACCTTTTGGGTCGGTTGAACTTCATTCGTAGTTTATCCCAGGCACCAGGAACCGAATATATTAAAGAAGGAGAAACAAACCGATGGGAAAAATCGCCATCATCACCGATAGCACATCCAGTATCCCAGCCAGTTTTCGCCACCAATACAACCTCACCGTACTACCACAAATCTTAATCTGGGGGGAGCTCACCTACCGGGATGGCGTCGATATCCAGCCGGATGAATTTTACGCGCGGCTTCAAAATTCAAAAGAAAACCCCAGCACGTCTCAAGTTACTCCGGCAGCCTTTAAAGAAGCTTATGAAAACCTGACTCGCGAAGGTTATGAGATTCTGGCTGTTTTGATTTCTTCCAGGCTTTCCGGTACGATTGATGCCGCCAGGCAGGCCATAGAGTTGGTGCCAGATGCCAAAGTAACCATTTTTGACTCTTATACGGTAGCCATGGCGCTGGGTTTTCAAGTCCTCGCGGCGGCACGTGCTCTGGAAAATGGAAAATCTATGCAGGAAGTCCTGGGTATTCTGGAAAAAACGCGCGGCGAAACCGGAGTGATCCTGACGCCCAAAACGCTCGAATACCTGTATCGCGGCGGCAGGATTGGCGGAGCCTCCCGCTTCCTGGGCACAGCCTTGAATATCAAGCCTATCCTGACAGTAATCGAAGGCAGGGTAGAACCCCTCGAGCGAGTACGCACCCGGCGTAAAGCCATGGCGCGGGTGGTCGAGCTGGTTGAAGAACGCGCCGGGAATAAACCCATTCGGGTTGCGGCACAACATGCCAAAGATCTGGAAGGCGCTGAGGACTTACTGACCATGGCAAAGGCACGCCTGAACGTCTCCGAGGGATTTATCAGCGAAGTCAGCCCGGTGATTGGCACACATGTTGGCCCAGGCACCGTGGCGATCTCCTACCATCTGGAAGCCTGATCGCTTAACTAGACCGGGCACCTTTTTCGGTCTGACGTTTATCATACTGGGGATTCATAACCCCTCAACCTCCCTGCCCCACAGGGAGGTTTTTTTATCTTCCCGTCAAAAATCGTTTATGATTGGCAAGCTGCCATTCTCGTCCTGAATCTCCGGATTTCAACCGGCAGTGTTTTTTCGTGAAGGGCTCTTGTCTTTTGTTAAAATCATCGATGGCTTTTCCCGCTTTTAGCAAATCGCTGAAAGTTGGACTAAAACTAAATGCAAATATGTTAGCGGTTTGCTATTGTGATTGGCTGGTTTATCCTTACATGGAAATAGTTTAATTTCAGCCAATCACCTGGCCGCGGTCGGAAAAAATCAACCCACTGATAATGTGAGGTGTGCATGAAAACCTTTCCCGAGATCGGTGTCCAGATACCGGAAATACTGCTTCCCAAACCGGGTATCGATATGCAAAAATGGGCAGTTATCGCCTGCGACCAGTTCACCTCCCAGCCGGAATACTGGCAAAAGGTGGAAAAACTGGTGGGGAATGCACCTTCCACCCTGCGCCTGATCTTGCCGGAAGTATATCTGGAACAATCCGGCGTCAGCCAGCGTATCCAGGATATCCAACACACCATGCGGTCTTACCTGGAGCAGGGTTTATTCCAATCGCTGGAAAACCTGGTTTATGTGGAGCGTACGGTGAATGGAAAGGTGCGCAAAGGGTTACTGCTGGCGCTCGATCTGGAAAAGTACGACTATACGCATGGATCCCAAAGTTTAATCCGCGCCACGGAAGGCACGATTATCGACCGGTTGCCGCCACGAATCCGCATCCGGGAAAACGCCCCACTGGAATTGCCGCATATCCTGGTATTGATCGACGATCCTCACTCTACGGTTATCGACCCGCTGGCGAAAGCCAAACAACGACTAAAACCGCTCTATAACTTCGAATTGATGTTTGGCAGCGGGCATCTGACAGGTTACGCGGTGACTGACCAGACCCTGGAACAACAGGTGATCTCAGCCCTGAGCACCCTGGCAAACCCGCAAAATTTCGCGACCCGCTACCAGGTGCCAGAGAACTCTGCTGTTCTCCTTTTCGCCATGGGAGATGGCAATCATTCCCTGGCAACTGCCAAGGCGATCTGGGAAAAAATCAAACCACGGGTGGGATTGAATCACCCGGCGCGCTACGCTCTGGTGGAAATTGAAAACCTGCACGATCCGGCGTTAACTTTTGAGCCTATTCACCGCCTGCTCTTCGGGCTGCGCCAGGACTTTTTTGATGCGGCCTCTCAGGCTTTTGGGGAAAGGCTGCAGATCACCGAAGTGGATCACGTGGAAGAGGTCATCCAGCGGGTAGATCAGCCAACAAGCGACCGGCATTTGGTCGGGTATTTTCAGCAGGGGCGCCAGGGCGTACTCGAAATCCGCGATCCACAGGCGAACCTGCCCGTCGGCAGCCTGCAGCCGGTGCTGGATGCCTTCCTCCATGCCGGTGGAGCAGAAAAAATTGATTATATCCATGGGCGGGAAGTGCTGGAAGAGCTGGGGCGCAAACCGGGTAACCTGGGTTTATACCTGCCCGGCATGGATAAAAACGAGATCTTTCGCACCGTCATCCTGGATGGCGCTTTGCCTCGCAAAACATTTTCGATGGGCGAGGCGCACGAAAAACGATTCTATGTCGAATGTCGGCGGATAGGTTAACACGCATATGGACATCTTCTTTCGCGACCCCAACGAAATCCCTCTGCCTCCCGAAGAGGTGCGCATCCTGGATTTCACCGCCACACCCTACCCGGATGGGCGACGGGTACGTATCTACCTGGAGGTGACTCCCTTCCAGGAACGCCCCAGCGTCGAGTTGATCTCAACCAATGCGCAGGGACACCAGGTAGCCCAGGTGAGCATCGTCGAATCGATTTCGCGCAAGATGGAGCTTACCATGCACCTGCGCGGCCCTCAACCGGTGGGCGAGTACCGGGTCGAAGCGCAGGTTTTTTATACCCCCCATCCCGAACCGGCAGATGGCGAGCAAAACAAACCACCCGAAACGGTGGAACAAATCACCCCGCAGGTTGTGGATCGGGGTGAGACGTATTTCACCATTCCTGACGAAGCACAGGAATCGGACTGATCCTGTAACTATTTTATGAAACATCTTCTCCGTTTGCGATCCCTGGTTTCTCCTTATTGGAAAGCCGTGATCTTGAACCTGGGGGCTTTGTCGGTGATGACCGCCCTGAGTCTGCTGATTCCAGAAATTATCCAGCGGGTGATCGATATCGGTTTACTGCAAAACAACTATCGCCTCATTTTACTGTCTGCCGGAGCGATCCTGGTTATTGGCTTGCTGAATGCCGGGCTGAATTACGCCAACCTGTGGCTTAGCGAATGGGTTGCTGCCCGAGTCGGGTTTGATCTGCGCAACCGCCTGTACGACCATATTCAGCACCTGTCCTTCAGCTATCACGATCACGCCCAGACCGGACAATTAATCAGCCGTTGTATCGAAGATGTGCGCGCCATAGAACGATTTACCGGCCTGGGAGTGGTACAGCTGGCGCGCCTGGCTTTATTAATGGCAGGCATCATCGGCCTGCTGGTCGTGAAAAACCCCGTCCTGGCAGGAATCACCCTGTTGCCCATGATTCCGCTGATCTGGATTACCACCCGCTTCGGACAACGCGTGGGAGAAATGTTTTACGCCGTGGATCATGCTCTGGGAGAGCTCTCGGCTCGGTTACAGGAAAACATCAGCGGGGCACAGGTGGTACGCGCTTTCGCCCGAGAAAAATACGAAATTGACCGGTTTGGCGTCCAGAATCGTTCCCTGTATGAGGCGCGGGTCACCGTAATTGGCGAGTGGTCAAAAGTCATGCCCACCACGCATTTTCTGGTCACCCTGGGCACCCTGCTTATTCTGTGGTTCGGTGGTCAGATGGTGATAGCCGGCAGTATGACCATTGGTGCGGTGGTGGCGTTCAACAGCCTGTTGCTGATGCTTGCTTCGCCGGCGCAACAACTCACCTGGCTGGTAAATGGCGCCGGGGAAGCGTCAGCCGGCGTGCAACGCGTTTTCGATGTGCTGGACACACAACCGGAAATCGCCTCCCCGCCGGACGCAGTGACCCTTGGTCCATTGCGTGGAGAGGTTGAATTCAGAGATGTCTCCTTCGCCTACCAGGGCGAGCACACCCATGCGCTCAGCGAGATTAACCTGCGGGTAGCGCCGGATCAGGTGGTGGCATTGATCGGCCCAACCGGGTCAGGAAAATCCAGTCTGATTGGATTGATTCCGCGCTTTTATGATGTTACAGATGGAAGTGTGCTTGTGGATGGGGTTGACGTCCGGCAGGTAGAGTTAACTTCATTGCGCAAACAAATCGGAATCGTGCTGCAAACGTCGTTATTGTTCTCCGACACGATTCACAACAATATCGCCTATGGAAATCCGCATGCCAGTGAAGAGGAAATTATTCGCGCCGCCCAACTGGCCCAGGCGGATGAGTTTATCCGCCAGTTACCGGAAAGTTACGACACGGTGATCGGCGAGCGGGGAATCACTCTTTCCGGAGGTCAACGCCAGCGGGTGGCGATCGCCCGCGCCCTGCTGATGGACCCGCGCATCCTGATCCTGGACGATTCAACTTCCAGCGTCGATACCCGCACCGAACGGCTGATCCAGCAGGCGTTGCAGACCCTGATGGAAGGGCGGACAACCTTTGTCATCGCGCACCGCCTCTCGACAGTACGACGCGCAGACCTGATCCTGGTGCTGGATGGCGGCCGGATTGTCGAACGCGGTAACCACCGCCAGCTTCTGGAGCAACAGGGTCGGTACCGGGAAATTTATGAGCTGCAATTACGCGACCAGGAGCAGTTGCAAGAAAACCTGGAACGCCTGGAAGAAAGCCCCTCGCCGACTTACCCGCCACGCACCAGTGGCATCTCTCAGGATTGAAGCATGACCACAGCCACCCCTCCACCCTATGTTTTGAAGAGCGAAGAATTGTATACCAAAGGGTACGATCCCAGGGTCACTGCCCGGCTGTTTGATTTTATCCGGCCCTATCGCCAGCGGTTGCTGCTGGCGCTGGCATATATGCTGATCAGCTCGGCGGTGGCTGTCGCCGGGCCGTATCTGGTGAAAGTTGCCCTGGATGCAGGCATCGAGGCTGGAAATGTGCAGGTTTTACGCAACACGGTGCTGGTTTATCTGGCCGCCATATCTCTGCAGTGGGCGGCCACCTACCTGCGAGTGAACATTATGGCAGTGGTCGGTCAGTCGATTATCTATGACCTGCGTGAGCGGCTGTTTGCGCATCTGCAGGAGCTTTCCTTGAATTTTTTCAGCCATTACAGCGTGGGCAGGGTGATCACGCGGGTGATCAACGACGTGGGCACCTTGCGCGAGTTCCTCACCTGGGCTATCCTGGCGATCGCCCGCGACCTGTTTACCCTGTTTGGTATTCTGGCAGCGATGTTATTCATGAACCTGCGGCTATCGCTGTTATCTTTTATCGTCCTGCCGCTGATGGTGCTTGTGACCATATATTTCCGCAGGAAATCCCGCATTTTTTATCGCAAAGTGCGCGCCGCAGTCAGCTGGGTGAATTCCGTGCTGGCAGAAAACATCAACGGTGTGCGCGTGGTGCAGGCTTTTTCCCGCCAGGAACATAACGCCCAGTTTTTCCGCACCCAACCGAACCGTTACCTGCTGGACATGACCCTCCAGGCTGCCCGCCTGTCGGCAGTGTTTCTGCCTGCCATCGACTTTCTGGGCTCCATAGCCACGGTGATAGTGGTGGCAGTCGGTGGCGCGGCTGTGCTGGGTGAAACCCTCACACCCGGGGTGCTTGTCGCGTTTATTCTGTATATCGATCGCTTTTTTGAGCCTATCCGCGATCTCAGCCGGCGATTTGACACCTTCCAGGCGACCATGGCAAGCGGTGAACGTATTCTCGACCTGCTCGATACCCACGTCGAAGTACAGGATTTACCCGGAGCAATTGACCTGCCCCCCATTCGTGGGGAAGTGTGGTTTGATAATGTTTCCTTCAACTACCCGGATGACCCCACACCGGTGTTGAAAAACATCAATCTGAGGGTAAATGCCGGAGAAACCGTCGCTCTGGTAGGCGAAACTGGGGCTGGAAAAACCACATTGATCAAGCTGGTTGCCCGGTTTCACGACCCCGTAGAAGGCAAGGTATGGGTAGACGGGCATGATCTTTGCACTGTTACCCAGCACAGCCTGCGCAGCCAGATGGGCATCGTTTTACAGGACCCCTTCCTGTTCAATGGCACGGTCGGCGAAAATATCCGTTTTGGCCGGTTGAACGCCAGCCAGGCGGAGGTCGAAGCCGCCGCCCAGGCTGTGGGTGCACATGACTTTATCCTGCAGTTACGCCACGGGTACAATACCAATGTGGAAGAAGGCGGGGTATTGTTATCCGTTGGTCAGCGGCAATTAATCTCTTTTGCGCGTGCCCTGCTGGCTGACCCGCGTATCCTGATCCTGGATGAGGCGACATCCAGCGTGGACACCCAGACGGAGCGCCTGATTCAAAGGGCTCTGGAACGGTTGTTGCGTGGCCGGACAGCATTTGTCATCGCTCACCGCCTTTCAACAGTGGTAAACGCCGACCGGATTGTAGTTATTGAAGACGGCGAGATTAAGGAACAGGGCACCCATGAGGAACTTCTGGCACGCCAGGGGATCTATGATCACCTCTACCAGGCCGGGCTGGAGGATTAGTCGCCTGGCAGGCCTTGAGGGTGATTGACGTTAATCTTTATGGCATGCTAAAATGACAGGGATTAATATGGCGCATGTTTTTTTGCGATGATGGGCTGATTATTCTCCTTTGATGGCGCCAGGCGGGGTTCACAAACTCGATGAATGGTTCACGCCAATGGAAAAAAATACTCTACCGCCTCGGGCTGCTGGTTTTTTTGCTCGGGACAATTATGGTTGCGTGGCCGGTCATCCAGGCGAATTATTTCCCCGGGCAAAAACACCTGGAGTATGGACAGGCATTACCCTTGGGCGCGATTACCGGCTTACCGGAATTTTCGACTGCTTCGCCAACCCCTACCCTGCTTTCGACCTTTCATAACCCGGACCGGGAAGAAAACCAGGGTTTGCTGGTGCTTGCCATCCAGGACGGCTTATACAGCCATTTATTCGCCTATCACCCCACGCAACTCGATCTGCTAAGCCTGACTGCAGGTCCATGGCAGGACGAAGCCCCCGCCGCCAGCCCGGATGGCAAGAAGATCGCCTTTGCTTCCAACCGCAGCGGATACTGGGATCTATATCTGCTGGAAGTGGAATCCGGCGAGGTGACCCAAATTACAGATACCCCGGAGTATGAAGGGCGCCCATCCTGGTCGCCGGATGGACAGTGGCTGGCGTATGAGGCGTATCTTGATCAAAACCTGGAAGTTCTCATCCGACCGGTGGAGGGTACATCCGCAGCAATCCGTCTGACGGAGGACGTAGGCGCCGATTATGCCCCCGCCTGGTCGCCAGATGGGCGGCGGATTGCATTTATCTCTACACGCAGCGGCGAGCAAGATATCTGGTTGGCAGACCTCGATAAGGTAGAAGACCGGTTCAGCAACCTCAGCCAGACCACCCACCGCCTGGAAGGACCGCCTGTCTGGTCGCCCGAGGGACAGTCTTTACTCTGGCCCGGAGTGGAAGACGGAACTTACCGGATCTATCGTTGGGAGGTGGGTTCACCCGCCACGGCCGCCAGGGATCTGGGCGCCGGTGATCTGGCAGCCTGGAGCCCGGAAGGTACGCAGATTGCCGTCCGCTATCGCCTGCCCAATGCCAGCTATCTGACCACGTACCAGTTAAAAAATCCACGCCTGGTGCTGCCTCCGCTGCCTGTTTATGGGGAAATTCGGGGGCTTACCTGGGGCAGATTCGCCCTGCCCGACCCGCTTCCTCAGGCTTACCAAGAGGCAGCTTCGGCTGAACCGCTTTCGCCTTGGGGAATCGATGAAAACTCAGGCGACTCCACCGGCAATCGTCACGACTTGCAGGCGCTGGAAGAGGTAACCGCTCCATACCCGGTGCTGATGCAGCGAGCGCAAATCTCGTTCGCGGCTTTACGCGAAGCTGTCGCCAGCCAGGCAGGCTGGGACTTTCTGGCCTCTCTGGAAAATGCGTTTATCCCCCTCACTTCCCCTGCCATGCCCGGACTGGATGGTTCCTGGTTGTACACCGGTCGCGGTATTGCCGTAAACACGGTACCGATGAACGCCGGATGGCTGGCGGTGGTGCGTGAAGAATTTGGCAGCGAGACCTATTGGCGAATTTATCTGCGCACCCGCTTACAGGATGGCAGCCAGGGAAAACCATTTACCGGGCAAACCTGGGACTTCTCAGCGCGTTATACCGGGGATCCGCGTGGGTACGAACAGGGCGGCTTGCAGGCCAGTAACCCGCCTCAGGGCTACTGGATCGATTTTACTGCCCTGGCTGCGGCTTTTGGCTGGGAAAGGGTGCCTTCGCTCTCGACCTGGCGGCATTTTTACCCGGCAACCCGCCTGAATGAATATGCCTTCACTGAAGGACTGGATTGGCGCAGCGCACTGCTCGAGATTTACCCGCCGGAAATGCTGATCACACCCACGCCGGTCTCGTCACCCACCATCACCCCTACCCCGACCATTACTCCTACGCGTACTCGCTGGCCAACTCGTACGCCTCTGCCGACCATCACACCCTGGCCAACGCGCACCTACACACCGACCCTCACGCCAACTGTAACGGAAACGCCCACCCCCTCCGCCACCGCGTCTCCCACACCCTGGTCACGCTAGGTCTTCGGCTGATGAACAGCATCAAGTTCCCATTCACTCGCAAGCCCAGGCTTCCTGTACAGACCATGCTGCAACTGATTCTCCTGTGCGTTCTGGCGCTGACGATCACCAGTTGCCGGGGAGAGTTCGTCGCCGGGCAGGGAGCCGGTGCCAGCCGGGATTCAACCGCCCGGGAGGGAATTCAAGGAGAGATTAAACCGGAGACCGAGACGGCGGTTAATCCACTACCTGCACAAAATTCTTTGTCTGCCTTGCCATCTCCTCTTTCATCCGCCGGCGAACCGGCAAGGTTTGTTTTCCCTACGCCTGCACCACCGCCCCAATCTGCCTGGCGACCACCGTTATATCCGGTGCCCTGGGCATTGCGCGATTTCGATCATTTCTTCTTCATCCGTCCCATTCCGGTAGAGGAAGTTAACTGGCCACTGGCCAATTATCGCTACGGCGGTATTTTTTTCGAGGATGTTGTGCATACCGGCGTAGATATCCCCGGGCCGGAGGGCACTCCGGTGCTGGCAGCCGGATCCGGCAAGGTGGTCTGGTCTGGCTATGGGCTACTCAGTTTTGTCCTGGATGATTTTGATGACCCTTATGGCCTGGCGGTCGCCATCCGGCATGATTTCGGTTACCAGGGGCAACCTTTGTATACACTTTATGCTCATCTGAGTGAAAGCCTGGTGATCAAAGATCAGGTGGTCGAAGCCGGCGAGCTGATCGGTTTGACTGGCGAAACCGGGGTGGTGACCGGCCCGCATTTGCATTTCGAGGTGCGGGTTGGGCGCAATGATTATTTTGCCACGCGCAACCCGGAGTTGTGGGTGGCGCCGCCCCAGGGGTGGGGTGTTCTGGCAGGTCGGGTAATGGACTCATCCGGCACGTTACTGGAGCGCAAAGAGGTGGTGATCACCTCCCTGGAGACATATCAGGTCTGGCTGGTGATGACCTACGGACCAAAAAGCATCAACAGCGATCCCTATTACCAGGAAAATGTAGCCATGGGAGACCTGCCGGCCGGAAAATACCAGGTAGATGTGCATTATGATACGCAAAAATACTCGCAAATCCTCCAAATCGTTCCCGGCGCAGTCACTTACTTTACCTTTCACGGCGAAGATGGATTCCAGACAGAACTGCCTGCCACCCCCACCGTGGATCCGTCTTTTACCGCCCCTTGACATTGAGAACATGTGTGCTAAAATTAATCCATCCTGAAATGTGGAGACCCGGCAAATGGCGCGTAAAAATATGAAATCAGATGAAAACCTGGAGGCAAAGCTGGTTGCCCTGGAAAAAGCCATGGGGGATATAGCCAAACGGTATGGTGATGGCGCGATCATGCGCCTGGGCGAAGCCCAACACATGCAGGTGGAAATAATCCCGACCGGATCGTTATCCCTCGATATTGCTCTGGGTGTGGGGGGCGTGCCGCGTGGGCGCATCACAGAGATTTACGGGCCTGAATCTTCCGGAAAAACCACCATCTGCCAGCATATTGTCGCCCAGGCACAATTATTGGGCGGCACCTGCGCTTTTATCGACATGGAGCACGCTCTGGATCCGTCTTATGCGGCGCGTTGCGGTGTGGACGTGGAAAGCCTGCTGATTTCGCAACCTGATACCGGCGAACAGGCGCTGGAAATTACCGAATCCCTGGTGCGTTCAGGCGCAATCGACGTGATTGTGGTTGATTCGGTAGCTGCCCTGGTGCCCCGCGCTGAAATCGAGGGCGATATGGGCGATTCTCCCATGGGCATGCAGGCGCGTTTGATGTCCCAGGCGCTGCGCAAGCTGTCCGGCGCGATCAAGCAGACCAACACCGCGGTAATATTCACCAACCAGTTGCGCCAGAAAATTGGCGTGATGTTTGGCAACCCGGAAACCACCACGGGTGGGATGGCGCTTAAGTTTTATGCTTCGGTTCGTCTGGATGTCCGTCGTATCCAATCCATCAAAGTCGGTCAGGAGATTATCGGTAACCGCACGCGGGTGCGTGTGGTGAAAAACAAAGTTGCCCCTCCTTTCCGGACTGCCGAATTCGATATCATGTATAACGAAGGCATTTCTCGTTATGGCGACCTGCTGGATCTGGCAACCGAGCTGGATATTATCCAGAAGCGCGGTTCGTTTTATGCATACGGCGACCTGCGCATGGCGCAGGGGCGCGAAAACGCCAAGGACTTCTTGCGGGAAAACCCGGACCTGGCGGCTGAGATCGAGCTGGCTGTACGCCAGCAGGCATTAAGCGGCACATTGCCGATCGGTTATGGCGCGGATGAAGATCATCCTGGCGAAATGGATGAGGAAGCTTAACCACGGTTTTTACCTGACTATCTGCTGGATCATAACCTCCCTGATTCTTTCCGCCTGTAATGCAGAACCGGAAAGAGATCAGGGAGTTGTTTATCTCCCACCCACGCTGGCGGTCAGCCCGTCTTCCACCCCCGATTTACCCAACCCGACGCCTGCAAGATCTCTCCCTACCGTAACGCCTGCCTGTGTGAACAATTTGCGCTTCCTGGATGATCTCACCATTCCGGATGGTATGCAGGTTTCTCCGGGCGCGCTGCTGGACAAACGCTGGAAGGTGGAGAATACCGGCACCTGCAACTGGGATAACCGTTATCGCCTGACCCGGATTGCCGGAGATGGTCTGGGAGCAGGCAGCGAACAGATGCTCTTTCCGGCACGCAGCGGCACGGAGGCAGAGATTGCCATCCAATTTCACGCACCGGACGAGCCCGGTGTTTACCACAGCGCCTGGCAGGCTGTCGATCCCGATGGTCGTCCCTTCGGCGACCCGATATATATCGAGTTTTTCGTCTCTGATTGATTAACGGCGCCGGGGGTCGCGTTAGCCGGCGACCCCCGGTTCTGATGGATGCAGGAAAAAGCGATGGGGTGAACAACCCTCGCACTCAGATAAACCGGATTATGTGCCTGCTTCCCAGGAATTCAGGTAGGAAATCTGTTGGGGAGTTAAAACATCGATTTTGACGCCCATTGCATCCAATTTGATGCGCGCAATCTCCCGGTCGATTTCATCCGGCACGGAATACACTTTTTTCTTGAGCGAGGTGTAATTCTTCACCATGTATTCCAGGCTGAGCGCCTGGTTGGCAAAGGACATGTCCATCACACTTGCCGGGTGACCTTCAGCCGCAGCCAGGTTAATCAGGCGACCTTCACCCAGAATATGGATCATACGTCCATCCGGTAATTCGTACTGGTCAACGAATGGCCGCACGCGGCGTTTATCGACCGACATCTCTTCCAGGGCAGGGATATTGATTTCGACATTAAAATGCCCGGAGTTGGCGACCAGAGCGCCATCCTTCATGGTTTCGAAGTGGCGGCGATCGATCACATTGATATCACCGGTGACGGTACAGAAAATATCCCCAATGAGCGCAGCTTCTTCCATTGGCATGACCCGGAAACCATCCATCACCGCTTCCAAAGCCGGCAGGGGGTCCACCTCAGTGACAATTACGTTCGCCCCGATGCCTCTGGCGCGCATCGCCAGGCCGCGCCCACACCAGCCATAGCCAGCGACCACAAAGGTTTTGCCCGCCATCAAAATGTTTGTGGCGCGGATAATGCCATCGATGGTGGACTGCCCGGTGCCATAACGATTATCAAATAAGTGCTTGGTCATGGCATCGTTAACCGCGATCACCGGAAACATCAACGCCCCGTCCGCAGCCATGGCGCGCAGGCGGATGACCCCGGTGGTGGTTTCTTCGGTTCCACCCAGCACGGTGGGGAGCAATTCCCGGCGATCCTTATGCAAGGTGCTGACCAAATCGGCCCCATCGTCCATGGTGATATGCGGCTCGTGATCCAGCGCTGTGTTGATATGTTTATAGTAGGTGATATGATCTTCGCCTTTGATAGCAAACACCGGGATCTCATCGTGTGAGACCAGGGAAGCAGCCACATCATCCTGCGTGGAAAGCGGGTTGGAGGCAGTCAGCACCACATCCGCCCCGCCGGCATGTAATGTACGCATCAGGTTGGCGGTTTCGGTAGTCACATGCAGGCAGGCCGCCACGCGAATGCCTGCCAGGGGGCGTTCTTTTTCGAATCGTTCACGGATCAGCCGCAGAACCGGCATTTCGCGTTCTGCCCACTGGATCCGCCGCCGCCCACCCTCGGCGAGTTGTACATCACGCACATCAAATGAATCCATTACATTGTTCTCCTGATTGATTACCATTCCAGATCAAGGTCATCTCGTCCGGCTGGCTGTTTCGATTTCCAAAAAGCAATCCAGTTTACCACCATCATCATATACCTGGCGCAACCGGCTGACAAACTCACCCGGGGTATAAAAATGGCGTTGTGTGCCTTTTTGCTCCAGGCAATATGTGGCAGCCATGGCTCCCAGCATGCCGCAGACTTCCCAATCCAGGTTGTAAGACCAACCGGCGAGGAACCCTCCCCGGTATGCGTCCCCCACTCCGGTAGGGTCGACGATACTCGCCGGCACGATTACCGGCAGATCATAACGCTCACCCTCGGCGAAAATTGTCGAACCGCTTTCACCACGCGTAATTACCATTAACCGCAGGCCAGCGATTAACTGCTCTTCGCTCAGACCGGTTTTCTTCTGGATCAGACCGTATTCATAATCATTCACGAAGAGGGCTGCCGCGCCGTTTATTTCCCGCCTCAAGGTCTCCCCATCGAAGCGTAAGACCTGCTGGCTCGGATCGTAGAGGTAAGGGATGCCGAGCTGCTTGCACTCAGCGACATGTTTCTCCATGGCAGCCGGATCATTGGGTGAAATCACCACCAGATCAGGCAGATCCCCCGGCAGGTCATGGAACGAAAGTTGGGAAGCATATGCCATGGCGCCCGGATAAAAACTGGCGATCTGCGCATTGGCGCGGTCGGTGGTGGCGAAAAACGAAGCGGTAAATTCTCCGGGAATCACGCGCATACCGCGGGTATCCACCCCAAATTTTTCCAGCCAGCGGCGATAATCCTCAAAATCTTCACCGACGGTCGCCAGAATACGCGGCCTCTGCCCCAAAAGAGCCATGTTGTAAGCGATATTGGGGGCGATGCCGCCCCGTTCGCGTACCATTGAGTCGACCAAAAATGAAAGGCTTACCGATTCCAGGCGATCGGGGAGTAAATGCTCGCTAAAATAACCCGGGAAAGTCATCAAATAATCGTAAGCCACCGAACCGGTAATTAAGATATCCATTTGCTCTACCTGAAAATTGATTTTAATCTCTAACTCAGGCTGTTTGTTCAGCCAGGACAGCCTTGCGTAAATTCTCGATGAAAGGCGGGTAGACCACCCCGTTTTCGGTAATGATCCCGGTCAACAACCGGTGAGGGGTGATATCAAAGGCTGGGTTTCGGGCAGTAGCTCCAGCAGGCGACAGAAGTTCGCCCTGGCGTTGCAAATCCAACACCTCATCCGCCGGGCGCTCTTCGATGGGAATTTGCTCACCCGTGGGTGTATCCAGGTCCACCGTGGAGGTAGGCACCACCGAATAAGCCGGCACGCCGTTATCAAAGGCAGCTAAGGCCAGCATGTAGGTGCCGATCTTATTGGCCACGTCGCCGTTGGCTGCCACCCGATCTGCGCCAAATAAAACCTTCTGTACCTGCCCGGTGCGCAGGAAATATCCAGCGGCGTTGTCGCTGATGATGTCGTAGGGAATGCCATATTGGGATAATTCCCAGGCTGTCAGGCGCGCCCCCTGAAGGCGCGGGCGGGTTTCATCCACCAGCACGTGGATATGCTTGCCCTGCTCATGGGCCATCCGGATGACGCCCAGGGCGGTGCCCCAATCCACGGTCGCCAGTGCGCCGGTATTGCAATGGTGAATGATGACGTCGCCGGAGTTAATCAACTCAGCGCCATGGCGAGCCATGCGCTGATTGATCTCCACGTCTTCATCGGCTATCCGTTGGGCTTCAGCCAGTACTACCGCACGGAGTTCGTCCGGGCTGCCTTCGGTTTCACCAACCACCTTCAGGATCCGCCGCAATGCCCAGTTCAGGTTTACTGCCGTCGGGCGAGCGGCAGCCAACTCTTCTGCGGCGGACTTGAGATCCGCGCGCAAGGTTTTGGCAGTTTCTGCCCGGGATTGGTTGGCTGCCAGCGCCAGACCAAACGCCGCTGCTGCACCTATCGCCGGCGCGCCACGCACCACCATATCGGTAATTGCCTGAGCAACGTCACGGTAATCGGAATAATGGATCAACTCGAATCGCCCGGGTAAGATGCGCTGGTCGATCATGATCAGGGTTTGTTTATCGTAGTCCCAGGAAACTGTACGCATGCTGTGTTCCTTTATTATTCACCTTTGAAAGCCAAGCGCCCCGAGTTTAACACGCAGCAGGTGTCTTGTCAAAGATTTAGTGGATACAAACTCAACGAACCTGATAACATTGACACCTGACTTCAACCTGGGTTATAAGTGACCCGCAGGCTGGCGTCAAGTCACAGGATAACCATTTAGCTGCAACCGAAACCTCAATGCCCAATTCAAACATCTTTCCCAAACTCAATATCCGTCTGTTCTGGATTCCCATTTTTTTGCTTTTGGCAGGAGTAGCCTGCAGCCTGCCGACCCGGCAATCCAACAGCTCTGAGACTTCTTCGCCTGCCCCGACGACCATACCCCCCACCCCTACTTTCACTCCCACACCGCTCCCTACGGCAACGCCAACTCCCACCCCTTTGCCCGCTGCCCGCCTGCCCATTGGCGACCGCTGGATATTTTATGGGGATTATGAGGCGGCAGAACAAGAATTTCAACTTGCGCTGCAGAACGATCCGGATCCTCAGGTGCAGTCAGACGCTCTGCTGGGGATCAGCCGGGTATATTGGCTGAGGGGCGAAATCCCGCGTGCCCTGGAGACTTTGCGCCAGTTAATCGCCGATTACCCAGATAGCCGCGCCGCCGGACTGGCCTATTATTACCTCGGTCTGGTGTTCAACGCCCTGGATCGTTATGCCGAAGCTGCAGAGGCTTTCCAGCAATTTGCCGAAATGAACCCGGGGGGGATCGACAGTTATATTTTTGAATGGCAGGCAGACGCCTTGCAGGCAGCCGGCGAGTATGAGCGCGCCCTGGAAGTTTACCGGAGCGCCGTAGAGACCCCGCGGGGCGGCGACACCTACGATCTGAACATCAAGCTTGCGCTGGCTTACCGTATTAACGGCCAACCGGAGCCTGCCCTGGAGATTTACCAGGATCTGTTCAACCGGGCAAGCAGCGATTTTCAGCGGGCGCAATTGTTGTTGCTCAGCGGGCAAACCCACCTGGATGCCGGAGAGATCGAAGCCGGTTTTGCCAGCTACTTACAGGCAGTAGAAAATTATCCCCTGGCTTATGACTCGTATACCGCCCTGGTCGAACTGGTCAATAACGGGAGACCTGTCAGCGAGCTGGATCGCGGATTGGTAGACTATCACGCCGGTCAATATGGGGTGGCTCTGGCGGCCTTCGATCGCTACCTGAGCAGCCAGCCAGAAGATCTTGAAGGAGAAGCCACGGCGTATTATTACCGCGGCCTGACCCGCCGTGCGCTGGGAGAATACCAGAGCGCGCTCGAAGACTGGCAGAAAATGATCGATGCGTACCGGGAAAGCCAGTTGTGGGATGAAGCCTGGGAGCAAAAAGGGTTCACCTTATGGGCGTATCTAGATCGGTACGATGAAGCTGTGGAAACTTTCGCTAATTTTGTCGAAACGGCGCCGGAACACCCACGCGCCGTCCAGTTTCTGGATTTTGCCGGACGCGTCGCCGAACGAAATGGGGAGCTGGAAACCGCCGCCGCTTATTGGGATCAGGTGACCATCGATTATCCGGACTCTGAACTGGTTCAGCGCGCTTCGTTTTTAGCCGGGATTTGTTATTATCGCCTGCA
>JAGUYX010000120.1 GCA_020061145.1 Anaerolineales bacterium
CGACTTGAGTGGTTGAACCGGAACAGGCAAACTAAAGGAGAAGGCGCTGATCAAATGAGCCAGGCCAATGACGCCGAAGACGCTGGCAGCGTTGAGGCCATTCAGGCTGATCAGCACCAGCGTCAATGGATCCAGCACGCCATCGGCCAACACCCCGGATAGTTCCGCCACAGTAAAGCGAAATTTCACCCTTGCCTCCACTCACCGGAGTGAAGAGTGCAATTTCATCTAGCGTTGCGAACAAGCGCACGTTCAGTCGCATACGACCGCTCCCTGCTCTACCTGGTATTGCCCAGAGACCGGCACTGCCAGGGTATAGTACGCCCCTCCGGCGCACGCACGGCATAGGACCAAGCCTTTCTGAATGACTTCCCGCTCATTGATAATCTCTTCCCCGCATTGGTCACACATTGCTTTTCTTCCCGGCCGGCTGATGATCCGATCGATGGGCGTCTTTAATTTGACCGACTGGACAGCCAGCAGCGCGTGAGCTGGCATGCGCTGGTAACCGAGCAACTGCGCTTCCCAGTTGTTGCGTGCCTCAGGGGCATAATCTCGGGCGAGGGCGCGCGCCTCCCGGCAGGGCACAATGCGGATCGTGCAGCCGGTGAGGGTGTCCACGAAGGTGGCTGCTACCTTGCCGTAATCTTCCACCCGCAGGGTGCGCCGACCGACCCAGCAGTTGGTGGCGACGGCGATACCATCCGAGGCGCAGCCATCGGTTTCTACAATTGTCAGCAGGCGTTTATCTGTCTGGGGTAGATCCAGGTTCAGGATCTCGCCGGCCAGCAGCCCCATACGCACGCCAAGAACCTGGCGTGGACAAAGATGACGATGGCGAGTAGCAGTATAGTCAAGTAACTCATGCAATTTTTCCATGGTTTACCCAGCTTTCACAAAATCAAAAAGAAGGCAAACAGCACAATAAACCCTCCGGCCAGTATCCAGCCATCCAGGCAGCCTTTTTTCAGTGGCAATGCTCGAGTGCGCTCCGGGGCATAGGCACGTGCCTCAGCTGCCAGGGTAATTTCTTCGCCACGGCGTAATGCGTTTGCCATAAATGTAACCATAAAAAGCTGCATGGCACGCCAGCGCTGCTGCCTGAACCCTCCGCGCATATACAGGCTGCGCCAGACGTTAGCGCTGGTCTCTCGTAAGCTGGATAGGAGGTTAACAGCAATTCCAATCGAGAATCCTAAACCGGACAGCCCCAGGCGCTCCAGCAAGCCGGCGATTTCAGAGATATCAACCGAGCTGGAAAATCCTTCCACCGCCATCAGGATGACCACCGCGCGCAAAGCCATTTGGACGCCGGACTGCAGGCCGAGCGATGAGAATGGGATTTCCCCTATTTGAATATCGGCTGCGCCCACCCAAAGACCATTAACCAGTATCAGCGATCCAAGCAGTAAGAGCAGGCGCATGCGGAGCACTCGTCGGATGGATGCCGGGTGCAGCCATAATGTCACCAGCAAGCACAGAGCAGACGAAATGGCGATCCGCTCTCCAGGTGAGAAAATAATGATCCCCAGTGAACAGGCAAAAATCGACAGATGTCCCAGGGTTCCAATCAGAGGCTCTCTCTTTTCTCGTACCCGGAAGTTCTGAAAAACTCTCTCTCTGATCATGGAATGACCTGGATCTCTACCAGCTGGCGCACGTTAAGCTTACCCTCTTGATCCGGCAAAACCATGCGAAACGAACCTTCGTCTTCCGCCAATGGCCCGTTCGCCTGGTCATAGGCCACGATTGTATCCGTCCGGGTCACCAGCTCAGGACCGTAATTGGCAGCAAACCCATCCACCGCGACGGCTTTGACCGCCTTGATGGTTTGCAGATCAAAACCTGCGTCTTGTAAAAGCACTGCTAGCGGGACACCTACATAGTCAACCCCACGAAAGCTTGCCTGGGCTACCTCCAGGGCTTTCAGGTCATCGGCAGCATAGCTCTTCTCAATCGAGTCACCGGTGATTCGCAATACATTTTCAGATGAGGTAACAGATTCGCCGGCTGACCCGGTGCAAGCCACAACCAGAAGTGTAAGGATAAGCAAATACAGTGATGCGCGTCGCATAATTGGGTTTCCTTTCATTTTGATGAAATCGGGTTGTTTAAGTCTCGAGGGGGACCGTTCCTGAGGCGACCATGCGGACTCGCAAAAGCCGGCCGGTATTCCACGCCAGCCACCCGGCTCCAGCACCAACCAGCAAGTGCAAGGCAGCCAGCCCGACCACAATCCAGATCCAGGCATTGGGATCCAGGCTAAACAGTTGGGCGCCGCGATCCAATATATCCAGCCAGACCAGGAAGATGCTGCGACCGAAAAGTAGCGGGTTGGTCACAAATGGCTGGACCAACGTCCACAGCACGCCCAGACTTCCGGCCAGGAGCAGGGCAAGCCTGGTGGGACGTTTGAAAAGAGACAGAACGAGTTCCGCAACCAGGGCTTCGCTCAAAATACCAATCATCGGTCCAATGACCACACTGCCAATGCTGAAGAGCTTGAGCGTCATGGCGATTACTCCGATGAACAGCGTAGCCCCGCGGCGGGGGACGAACAGGCGCCCGAGCAGGGCGATGGCAAGCCCAACTGCGGCCAGGAACATACCGCTCATTGGCAAGTTGATTGCATGTAGCAGCGAGCCCAGACTGATTTCGACCACCCCCCACAGTGTGCCGAAAATAGCAAGGGTGACCAATTGACGCGTGGTGAATTTCATTGCAACTCCTTAATCCGATTATTCGGACTTCTCACTAAGCGACCATCTAAAGCTATCTGACCATCCTTCATCAAAATCACTCTCCGGGCGTAGCGGTAGACTAATTTGTAGTCGTGAGTGATCAGTAAGATGGTCGTTCCCTGTCGATTGAGGTTCGCCAGGTGGTCCATCAACCGTTCCAGGTGACCCCAATCCTGGCCCAGGGTTGGCTCGTCCAGAATGAGCAACTTTGGACGGAGGGAAAGACAGGCGCCCAGGGCGGTGCGCTGTTGTTGGCCCACTGATAAAGCTGTCGGCGGCCGGGATCGAAGATCGAGCATATCCGTCTCGACCAGGGTCGAATTGTGAATCCGGGTGTCGAAACATCGGTAATTGCGTGGTCCGAAGGCAATTTCTTCATCCACGCTATCGGTAAAGAGCTGTTCGCTGGGATCCTGGAAGAGTACTGAGATGTCAAGTCCGGGGCGAGGACGACGGCCGCCATCATAGCGCACCCGGCCGCGCTTGGGTTTCAAAAGTCCCGCGGCTACCAGAGCCAGAGTTGACTTTCCAGCTCCGTTTTCGCCTACCAGAGCAACGAACTCGCCGGGATAGAGGGTGAGATTGATTCCTTCGACCACCGCCCGGCGATTGTATCCTGCCGATACCCCCTGCATTTCGAGCAAAGGTTCCAATCCTGGAGTTGAATGCCCATCAGGCGCCAGCAGCTCGCGCCATGGCGCTTGAGGCTCATCTAATAGCCGGCGCAGGCCAAGGGCCTTCAGCGCCTGCCAATCTTGGAATACACTCTCCATGCATCCCTCAGCCACGATCCTCCCTGCCTCCATGACCACGACCCGATCCGCCAGATGGGCAGCTGCTGCAAGGCGGTGTTCGATCAGGACGATGGTAAGCCCTAGCTGCTGGCGCAGTTCATGCAAAGTCGCAATTACCTGTTTGGTGCCGGGCACATCCAGCGAGGCGGTGGGCTCGTCCAACACCAGCACCTGCGGACGCATCGCCAGGGCAGCCGCAATCGCCACGCGTTGCTTCTGCCCGCCGGAAAGGTCCGTAGGGCGACGCTCCCGTAAGTCGCTGATGCCCACAGAGGCTAACGCCCAGTCCAACCGAGATTCAACCTCATCCGCGGATAAACCCAGATTGCGCGGGCCAAAGGCAATCTCGTCTTCGACCCTCAGGTGAAAGAGCTGGCTTGAGGGATTCTGGAAAACCACGCCGATCCGCTGGGCTGTCTCTGGGATCGAATGGTCGCGGACGTTGAAGTTTGCTACCTCCACTTCCCCTTCCCAGGACACGGGGATAGCGTGAGGGATTAATCCGGTGAGGGCGCGCACCAGGGTGCTCTTGCCGCAGCCGGAGGGGCCGGTGATCAGAACACATTCCCCGCGTTCCACATCTAGATTGACACCTCGCAAGGCTTCGACTGAGCCATAGCGTACCGACAAATTTCGCACCCGGATCATACCTGCCAAGCCTCCCGGGCTGAGGCAACCCGGATGATCTGTCCCCAAGGCCAGCGCGCCCGGGCTTTGGCGATCAAAGCAGGGCGGACAACGACGATCGACAGGGGGTGACGACGAGCATCGAGCTGGAGCAGGCCAGCCTGAAAGCCATTGCCCCGCTCAAATTCCAATGGCCCAATCTCATCCAGGAGAAATAGATCACAATTGGCAGACTGTTCCAGCATTTGGTTCCCCCATTCAAGCACGTCAGCATCAAAACACCAGGTTTCTGTCGATAGAACGGTGTCATTTGCCGCTTGCCCTTTTTGACAAAACTTATGGGAGTGAGCCAGCCGGTGGCGCTCACCACTGGCGACTGCCAGTAAGTCGATAGCAATCTGGTGGGCATCGATAAATACAGGAGGCGAAATTAACCCACCTAATAAAACACCCTGTTCCCTGGCTAAAGAAGCCATCGCCTGGCACCAGAAAGTTTTTCCTGCACCACTGGGCCCGGTGAGGAGGATGAGAATGGATTGATCTTCTCTGTGAGAATAAAATCTCGCCAGGAAACTTTCTGGCGAGCCAAAACGAACTTGCACAGTTTACAGTCTCCTTTCCAATTCTGTCCTGGTTATGCTTCAGGACATCGGGAGGCCATTGTGTTTCCACGTTGGCCCTGGCTATTTCTGTTTCCCAATCAGAAACGGCTCCTCATGAGCAATGAGGTCGTCCGCCAACCATGGCTTTAACGGCAGCGTTGTTTTATTACGCTTAATGAGCTTTAGGTTGAACAGATCGGAGCATGTTATAAATGATCAAAAGCGCTGACTCAGATCGCGTTTCACCTCCTTCAACTCGTCCAATACGTCCAGTTCCGATTTCAGCTCCTCGCTGAGTGCATTGAAATACGCTTTTAAGTTGCGCACGAGCTTGCCAGCTTCCCGGGCTACCCTGACCATCCTCTCCGGGCCCAGGACGATGGCTGCCAGTAGCGCAACCACCAGGAGTTCGTTCAGGCCTACACCAAATAAGTCCATTTTCGCTAACCTCGATTGGCAAGCGCGGCCAGGATGATGCTGATTGTGTACAGTGCCGCCAAAGGCAACATTACCAAACCCATGTTTACCGGATCGACCGTTGGGGTGACGAAGGCAGCCACTATGGCCATCCCCACCACCGCATAGCGCCAACCGCCTGCCAGTTGGCGAGCGGTGACGAACTTGAGTTTCGCCAGGAGCATCACCACCAGGGGCATCTCAAAACAGAGGCCAATCCAGAACATCAACCGGGTGACGAAATCGAAGTAGTTACTGGGTCGCACCTGGGTCGTAATCCCCAAAAAGTTCACCAGGAACGGAACCGCAGCCGGGATCATCATGAACCAGGTGAAAGCCACTCCGCTGGCGAATAACAGGCTGGCAGCCGGCACCCCAATGAACAGCCACCTGCGTTCTTGCTGCTTCAACCCGGGCAGAATGAAGCTGAGCATCTGGTAAACCACCACCGGCATGCCAAAGACGAGACCGCTGAGCAGCGAGACCCGCATGAAAATGGCCATATTTTCGGTGACCTCGATGGACACCAGGGCTTTGCTTCCCCCAATTGGCGCAGCGAGAAAGTCGATCAGCCGGCCAGCGAAGGCAAAGCTCACCGCCGTCGTGATGATCAGCGCGGCAAAAGCTTTAAACAGGCGCCGGCGCAGCTCTTCCAGATGGCGGAGCAGGGGCATGGAGGTCTCCAGCTCCAGGCTCGCCTTGCGATGGGCGCGGCCTAAGGCACGCGTGTAATCGCGCCAGGACCGTTTTGTGACACTAATCTGCTCCTGCTGAGCGCCCACCGAAAGGTTATTCCTCCTCGTTTTCCTTTGGTTTCTCTTCGCTGGAAAGGCCTTCCCGGAAGGCGCGTATGCCGCTGCCCAGTTCCCCGGCGATTTTACCGATGCGTCCCACCCCGAAGAGCACCAGGACGATCACGAGGATAATAATCAACTCTGTTGGTCCAAGATGTGGCATGTTTTTCTCCTTCTACAGATCCTGCTCCAGATCAAAGGTCTGGGGTGTGGTCAAGTCGACTTTCAATTCACGAAGAACAGTTTCACCGTTGCGGTTCTCCAGGATGCTGGTCGAAATTCCGATTTCGATTTCGAAATCTTTCAGCAGCCGGATCTGGTTGACATGAAACTCCAGGTAATTGTGTTCTTTGTTCCAATCGTATCTTTTGTAATTCTTTTTCCTGAAAACCTTCAGCACTTTCGGGATATCCTCGCCGAACACCTTCGCCGACTTGAGAAAATAGTCTTTCTCCGACCAGTGTGCCCTCCGGGGTAAGACTTGATTGGCGTGCTGCTGGTAAACCTGCCCGGTGTGCTTGTTTTCAAGAGAACAGTAATGCACTCCCAGTTTCAGGTCGTTGTCGAGGGCAAACTCCAGCAATGCCAGGCACTCCAGCTCGCTTTTGGCGATCGGCAGCCCCCCGGCATACCAGTAATTGTAGAGCACCTGATATGGCCGGTTTTTGATCCGATAGGATTTCCGGTTGAACACGTCTGCATTGGAGAAGGGAAAGCAAAATTCGAGCAAATTGATGCTGAAGATCTCCAGGCGATCCAGTTCGAGCAGCGCCTCCTGCATCACTTCCAGCGTTCCGGGAAGGACCGGCATCTCCACCATGACCAGAGGAATGTACGCTTTCGCCTGTGCGATCCGCTCGAAGGTCAGGTGGTGCCCTTTTTCCAGATCGTGCATGCGGATGCTGAAGCGGATTTCGTCCAGCCCGGCATCCTTCAACGCCTGTAGAACTTCGGGGGTGGCGTGATCGCCGCTGGTGTAGAGCCGGGTGTGAGCTGCCGGGAACTTTTCTCGGGCCGTCCGGAAGAAGTCCATCACCTGGGATTTGTGGAGTAAAGGCTCGCCGCCGGTCAGCGCCAGATGATTGACCTTCAGCCCTTGTTGGGAGATTTGTTCCAGCTCCGCGGCAACGTCGCGCTGGTGTTGCGTGTAATAGGCGTAATTCTCCTGGTTCGGGTTGAAACAGTAGAAACAGTCACGGTGGCACTGGAGTGAGATAAAGAAGGTCGCGCTGCCCAGGCCGGTCCGGCAGGCCTCGCAGGCGCTGGAGATGCGGTTAATGCAAATGCTCCGCCCGCCATTGCGGAAGATCGCTCCCTTCTGTTGCAAGCGTTCCAGTATTTCAGCACGCGATCGTTCGTAATCATCCGGATCGATCTCAATCCCCGTTTTGCTCACCTGCGCCATGAAGTCTGCGTAAATCGTTTCGTACCTGGCGGCATAACTGGCGAAAGCCGGATTTTTTAGGCTGGAAAGCTTTTTCTGATCCAACTCAACGATCATCGTCGTTTATCCAAAGCAGGATTACCGGATCGCAGGTTCGGCGGCAGGAACGAACCGAAAGGGTTTTTCCGGCGAAAATCACAGAGCGAGCAGAATTTTTCATCTGCCCGGGCTGCGAAGTAAGTATTACAACGCTCACACCTGGCTAATTCGCCTTCCACGAGACATACGGGCTCTTCGGAGCCGAAAACCTCGTGGAAGGAAGGCGTGTGGTTAACGCTCACCGCTCCCGGGGCGCATACATGCAGGCACAAATCACACCCAATGCAGTTCTGGGGTAAGAAAAGCAGCCGGAAGCGGCTGTTCTCATCCTGTTCGAAGCGCAGCGCGCCCGTCGGGCAGGACCGCACACACGCCTTGCAAGCCGTGCAAGCGGTTGAAATGCTGACTACCGCGAAGCCCAGGCTTTCCAGGCTGAAATCTCCCAACTGCTCAGATCCCAAACGCTGAACAGCAGCCAGGATTCTCTGGCGATCCCGGCCTGGTCTGCGTTTCGTATCGTCCTGCTCAAACATCATGGCGCGCGCGGCCGCCACCTGGCCCTGGTGAGCGGCGAGGCGGAACAGATCGCGGCGGGAAAGCGGCGGGTTGTGAGCGTCCCACACGGGTCTTTCAACAACCTGCTCGCTGCTCTCCAACACCTCCAGACCCGTCACTCGATGATCGCTGTCCATATTCTGGAGAAATGATTTGGCCTTTGCTACCTGTCCCTGGATCGATCCTAGCAGCGCGCCCCACTCGCATCCTTCGCAGGCGTCCAGGCGGACTGATATATGCTCTATTCCCAGCGCGGCGAGCGTCAGGTACGCTCCGGTCCCCAGGCTCGCCAGGCAGCCGCGAATCTGGACGGCAAGATCCGAACCTGGCGGACCGGCAGACGCTTCGGGATGCCGCCCGCAAACCAGCTCGAGGCGTTTCTCCGGAACCCGCGCTGCGCAGGTCAGTAAGGCTGCGACCTCATCATCAGCTGAGTACACCCCTACGGGACAGGCGGGCAGGCAAGCCAGGCAATTGACGCAGGTTTTCGGCTCAAATAACGGTGGTCTTTCGGGCTGAATCGCCTCCACCGGGCAAAGGTGAAAACAGGCCTCGCAGGTCGAGAACTTATCTCGTGTGCGCAGGCAGCGGTCCGGGGTAAAGGAGACCGTCGAGCGATCGATAGCTGC
>JAGUYX010000271.1 GCA_020061145.1 Anaerolineales bacterium
AGTGATATCCTGAGCCGCTTCGGGAAGTGTGTAACCCAGCTGGCGCAGACGTTTCTTTAAGTCCGCCAGGGATTTACGGCCAAATCCTTCAATTGCCAGAATAGCTGCTTCCCCTTGAGCCAGTCTATCCAGAGCTTCGCCGACATTTGTGATGCCCGCAGCTTGCAGCGATTCGGTGGGGCGTTTCCCCAGCTCGAGTTCTTCTATCGGGCGCAGCGGGGAGACACGCGCGGCTTCACGTTCTGCCGTTGCCGAAATATACTGATCACGGGCTTCCAATTTACGATAGAAACGATCCACCTGTCCTTCAGTATCGACGATGCGCTGTTCGCCGGTGTAGAATGGATGGCATTGAAAACAAACATCAGTACGGATCAGTTTTAAAGTAGAACCCGTCGTCCAGGTATTGCCGCACGCGCAAATCACCTGTGCATCGGGATAATAAGTCGGGTGAATTTCTTTTTTCATTATCCGGTTATCCTTTCATCCTGCCAACATTAAAGTAACCCGGAAATTGGGTCTACCGGTTTGACAGCGATGAATCAAAGAATCTTACCTGGGGACTAAGCTTGCGGGGTTACACTGACGCGCTTACGTCCACGCACGATATCGAACACCACCACACCATCCGTGGTAGCAAAAATCGTATAGTCTTTCCCAACGCCCACATTCAAACCAGGGAGAATTCGCGTGCCTCGCTGCCGGACGATAATATTACCGGACAACACCTTTTCTCCACTGAATTTCTTTACACCCAGGCGCTTGGAATTGCTGTCACGACCGTTTCGGCTGGAACCGCCACCTTTTTTATGTGCCATAATAATCTTCCTCTGCTTACTCGATCGATTCGATCTTCAGTCGGGTATACCGCTGGCGGTGGCCCTGCTTACGGCGATACCGTTCTTTGGGTTTATATTTGAAAACCAGCACTTTGGAGGCTTTGACCTCACCCAGAACGCTGGCAGATACTTTCGTCCCCGCGACCAGCGGCGTACCCACATCAACTTTGCCATCATCAGATACCAACAAAGCATCCAGTTGAATGGATTCGCCGGGTTGCTGCGGTAAACGATCGACTTCAATCACGCTTCCCGGGACGGCTTTGTATTGCTTGCCGCCACTTTCGACAATTGCATACTTCATCCGAAATTTTCTCCAATCTGCACTTCGCCGTAGTCCACGCGTCAGCACGCCCGGCTACGGGGTAGTTGGGAATACACGATTCGCCCCCAGCAGCGAAGAATGCCGGGGCGATAGCGGACGGTATTATATCGGTATCCTGCCGCGATGTCAACAAAAATTGTCAATAATTTTTGGGTCTGTTTGTCCAATAACCCAGCCAAAATCATTTTGTTCGTCAGGCTTGTAACTTTCCTTATGGTAAAATTTCACCCTGGTTGTGACAATCTTCACATAGAATGGTTAGTTTGCCGCGTGGTAAACTTATCCTCGCGCAATTTTGCGGTTTCCGTTTGTATCAAAAAACAAACGAAATAAACTACTTGCTCTGGCAAGAAAGGTTTTTTATCTTCAGGAGGTATTTTGTATGTCACAGAAGAAATGGGTGTATTTATTCAAAGAAGTCGATGAAGCAGAAAAAGCTGTCGGCGGCGATTGGGAAGGTGTGCGTGCTTTACTCGGCGGGAAAGGCGCCAACCTGGCAGAAATGACGCGCATTGGTGTGCCGGTTCCCCCCGGGTTTACCATCACGACCGAAGCCTGTAATGCCTATCTGGCGGCCGGCAATCAATTCCCCGAAGACATGTGGGAACAGGTACTGGCTGCCATGAAAGCTGTCGAACAGGAAACAGGTAAAAAGTTCGGCGACCCTACCAATCCCTTGCTGGTATCCTGCCGTTCTGGGGCGAAGTTCTCCATGCCCGGAATGATGGATACTGTGCTGAATATCGGTTTGACCGATGCGACCGCAGAAGGAATGGTCAGGCTTACCGAAGATGAACGTTTTGTTTATGATTCATATCGCCGCCTGGTGCAAATGTTTGGTTCGGTGGTGTTGGGAATTTCCGACGAAGCCTTCGAAGATCCGCTCGATGAATACAAAAAAGAAAAGGGTGTAAAGAACGATACCGATCTGACCGCCAGCGATTGGAAAACCCTGACCGAAAAATTCAAAGAGGTAGTTCGCAAACACATCGGTTTTGATTTCCCCCAGGACCCTTATGACCAGCTCCGTTTGGCCACTGAAGCGGTATTCAAATCCTGGAATGGTCGACGTGCCCGAGATTATCGGAATGCAGCCGGTATCGCACACGATCTGGGTACCGCGGTCAACATTGTCACCATGGTTTTCGGCAATATGGGCTGGGATTCGGGCACCGGTGTGGCTTTCACCCGTGACCCAGCCACCGGGGAACGAAAACTATACGGTGATTACCTGTTGAATGCTCAGGGTGAAGATGTGGTTGCGGGTATCCGTAATACGGAGCCGATTACCAACCTGATCAATGAACTTCCAGATGCTTATCAGGAATTTATCGAAATCTGTGAACGTTTGGAACGACACTACCGGGATATGCAAGACGTCGAGTTCACCATCGAGCGCGGCAAACTCTGGATGCTGCAAACCCGGAGTGGTAAGCGCACCGCTAAAGCCATCGTTAAAATTGCAGTGGACATGGCTCAAGAAGGACTGATCAGCAAGGAAGAAGCCCTGATGCGGGTCACTCCGGATAATGTGGACACCCTGTTGCACCCACAGTTTGATTTCAACGCCAAAATCAAGGCAAGTGAAGAAGGTCGCTTACTGGCAAAAGGCGTCAACGCTTCACCGGGTGCCGCCGTCGGGCAGGTTTACTTCGATGCTGACACGGCTGAAATGATGGCTAAAGAACACAATCAGGATGTCATCATGGTGCGCCCGTTCACCAAACCCGATGATGTCCACGGTATGCTGGCTGCCAGAGGTATCCTGACCAGTGAAGGCGGCGCAACCTCCCATGCGGCTGTGGTTGCCCGCCAGTTCGGTGTGCCTTGTATCGTTGGCGCCTCCGATATTCGCATCGATCTTGAAAAACGGCTGATGGAAGTTAATGGCCTACTGATCAAAGAGGGCGAATTTGTTTCTGTGGATGGCTCCACCGGGGAAGTTTTCCAGGGACAAATTCCCACGATTTCCCCAACCCTGGAAGAACAAACCGATTTGCTTATCCTGCTGGAATGGGCCGATGAGGTCGCCTCCACACCAGGCATCCGGAAAGCTCCCGAAGGTTGGCCAAAAACCGGATTACAGGTTTGGGCGAATGCGGATTATCCAGCCGATGCTCGCCGGGCGCGCTCCTATGGCGCAAAGGGTATCGGTTTATGCCGTACCGAGCATATGTTCTTCGAGCAGGAACGCTTGCCCAGCGTGCAGCGTATGATCCTGGCAAAATCTTCTGAGGAACGCACGGCGGCATTAAATGATCTGCTCCCGCACCAGCGCGCCGATTTTGAAGGCCTCTTCGAAGCCATGGATGGTTACCCGGTCATCATTCGCTTGATCGATCCGCCGCTGCACGAATTCCTCCCCGGAGAACGTGAATTACTGGAAGAAGTCATCGAAATGCGGGTGAAAGGCATCACTGAAGGCCTGGCTGAGAAAGAATATTTGCTCGAACAGGTCGAGGCAATGCATGAAAGTAACCCGATGATGGGTCTGCGCGGTATTCGCTTGAGCATTATGATGCCTGAAATCGTAGAAATGCAGGTACGAGCGATTTTTGAAGCGGCTGCCAATGCCACACTTAAAGGCATTCATGCCAAACCCGAAGTGATGATCCCCCTCACCGGACATGTCAACGAATTAAAAGTCATCCAACCCCGCCTCGAAGAAATAGCCCGGGAGGTCATGGCTGAAAAAGGTGTGGAATTCCCATACAAATTCGGCACGATGATCGAAATCCCGCGGGCAGCCCTGACTGCGGCGGAAATTGCGGGGATCGCTGAATTCTTCTCCTTTGGCACCAACGACCTGACTCAGATGACCTTTGGCTACAGTCGTGATGACGCCGAGCGAAACTTCCTGCTCAAATACGTAGAAGAAGGCATCCTGCCCAAGAACCCCTTCCAGACGATCGACCGCGACGGTGTTGGACGCCTGATGTCTATCGCGGTTAATGATGGTCGCGAAGCCCGGGTCGACCTTGAAGTGGGTATCTGTGGTGAACATGGCGGCGATCCCAGTTCGATCGAATTCTGCCATACCATCGGTCAGAATTATGTCAGCTGCTCCCCATTCCGTGTACCGGTTGCTCGACTCTCCGCTGCTCAGGCAGCGCTAAAATACCGGGACAAGTAGTTAGCTAAGCTGACCAGCAAACAAAGAAAAAACCGCCGGGTGCACATCCACCCGGCAGTTTTTATTTTGAATAAAATTTGC
This sequence comes from Anaerolineales bacterium, assembly GCA_020061145.1. Lineage (GTDB taxonomy): Bacteria > Chloroflexota > Anaerolineae > Anaerolineales > DRKV01 > JAGUYX01. The sequence goes on from JAGUYX010000271.1 coordinate 4,379, forward strand.
AATAACCGTATCTACTGGTTTTTCAGGGTTTCAGCGGCATGCATGGTATTTTTAAGGGCAACTTCACAACCTGCCTGTAACGCCTGGAAATTGGCAGGTAACAGGCGTTTGTGCCTTTCAGGTAAATGATTTTCGAGCGCTTTCTCGATTGCCTCGAGTGGGATTACCGGCATCAACGCCAGCAACGCACCCAAACAGACCATGTTTGTTAATCGCCGGTCGCCGATTTGTTCCGCCAGCTCATTGGCGAGAACCTGGACATGGGTGATATCTGTGCGCGAAAAAGGATGGTCGATCAATGACTGGTTGCCTACCAGGACTCCTCCTGGGGCTACCAATCGTTCATATTTGTCGGCGGATGGCAGGTTCAAGGCAATCACCCCACGTGGGTGGCGCACCAATGGTGAGCCAATTTCCTCATCCGAGATAATCACTGTACAATTCGCCGTACCCCCACGCATTTCTGGCCCATAAGACGGGATCCAGGTGACTTCTTTACCTGCATCCATAGCTGCGTACGCCAGTACCTGCCCGGCGAATAACACACCCTGACCACCAAAGCCAGCAATAATAATTTCTGTCTGCATAGATTTATCCTGTTCCATCAGCGAAGGCGGATCTGCGCCACTGCATCGGCGACTTTATAGTCACCCAGCGGGAATGCAGGAACCATATGATCTTCGACCCACTGTAAAGAATCCACCGGGTTAATTCCCCAGTTTGTCGGACAGGTAGATAATAATTCCACCATTGAGAATCCCAACCCGCGCACCTGCGTCTCAAAAGCCAGGCGAACTGCCTTTTTTGCCAGCCGGATGTTTTTGGGGTCATGCAGGCTGCGGCGGACAACATATCCTGCACCTTCAAGCGTTGCCAACAGTTCAGCGGTGCGTATGGGAAAACCCATCTGCTCGACATCACGACCTGCCGGAGATGATGTCGTTTTCTGCCCGGGCAGCGTGGTTGGCGCCATTTGCCCACCGGTCATGCCATAATTGGCGTTATTGATAAAAATCACGGTGATGTTCTCACCCCGGGCGGCAGCATGGACGATTTCACCCATGCCGATCGACGCCAGGTCGCCATCCCCCTGGTAAGTAAATACCACACGATCGGGTAGCATGCGTTTTACGCCGGTCGCCATGGCAGGCGCCCGCCCGTGAGCTGCTTCCACAAAATCACAATCAAAATAGTTATACGCAAACACTGAACAACCCACAGAGGCGACTCCCACCGTTTTTTCGACGAGACCCATCTCGTCCAATACTTCAGCTACCAGACGATGAGCGACGCCGTGGGTACAACCTGGACAATAATGCGTGGCTACACTGGACATGGCAGCCGGGCGCTCAAAAACAACCTGAGAGTTAACTACTCCAACCATTGTTATTCGCCTCCATCCACAAGGGTTTCCAGGCGCCGCAACCAGTTTCGACGGACAAATCCATTGGTCGCGTACTCGTTGGTAGTTGCAATACGCCGGATCTCTGCCAGAATTTCATCCGGGAAAGGCACCACCCCACCCAATCTTCCATAGAATTCCACCGGAGCCTGTCCCATAGTTGCTCGCTGTACGTCAAGGAGCATCTGCCCGGAGTTCATTTCTACCACCAGGAAAGCTTTGACCTGATCGGTAATTTGACGTAATTGCGCAATTGGAAACGGATTGAGCGTAATGGGGCGAAGCAGACCGACTTTGAGTCCTTCCGCCCGTGCCATACGCACTGCAGACAATGCTACTCTACCGGCGGTGCCAAATCCAACCACCACAAATTCAGCATCTTCCAGGTAATAACTTTTATAGCGAATTTCGTTGGCTTCGATTTCTTCCAGACGCTTAAGCAGGCGCAGATTGGTGATTTCTTCCTGTTCGGGTTGTAAATAGATGGATGACAGCACTCTCTTTTCCCGGTTGGTTGCACCGGTAGTTGCCCATTCAGGTCGAGTCGTTTTCAATGGCTTCATGGGAGGTAATTCCGCCGGTTCCATCATCTGACCAATACTGCCATCTGCCAGCACAACGACAATGGTGCGGTATTTCTCTGCCAGATCGAACGCCAGAACCGTCAGATCGATCGCTTCCTGCACACTCGACGGGGCGAGTACAATCGGAAAATAATCTCCATGACCCCCACCATGTACGATCTGATTGTAATCGCTTTGCGCAGGGGCGATATTACCCAGCCCCGGCCCACCGCGCATGACATCGATCAGCACCACAGGTATCTCGGTGCCGGCGATATAGGATAATCCCTCCATCATCAGGCTGACCCCTGGGCTGGATGAGGAAGTCATCACCCGGGCACCGGTACAGGCAGCACCGTAAACCATATTGATGGCTGCCAGCTCACTTTCGGCTTGAAGGAACACCCGCCCCAACTCCGGCATGCGCGCAGACATCCATTCCAGTAACTCCGTTTGCGGTGTGATCGGGTAACCAAAATACCCTTCCAGACCTGCGCGTATCGCTGCTTCCGCCATGGCAATATTGCCTTTGAGTAATTCTTTTGGCATCGACTGCATCTCCTCAGGTTATGTCAGCATGCTGGCTGCTTTGTGTACAGCCTCACGGTAAACGGAAATGGCCACATCCGGACAGACCAGCACACAGACGGCACAACCTGTACAACCTTCTCTGGCGAGTTTTACCGGGTGATATCCTTTGCTGGTCAGGCGTTCTTCATCTAGTTCCAATACATCCTGGGGGCATACACTGATACACAAACCACAACCTTTACAATACACTTCATCAACTTCTATCCATCCTTTAACGGGCATTCAGACCTCCTTAAATGCAGGAACCCACGAATTATGCCAAATCGTATCCTTATTATTCGCATACCTTCCCCGGTTGGGTAGTAACAACTGTCACGACTCTGTTTGTCAAAACTCATTTAAGCTCAGGATAAAACCTCTTTTTAGAGGGATAAGGTTTTCGTTTACAATACAATGCGGGACGCAGGTATCCCTTAATCCTTAAGGAGTCTCATGGAACTGCGTGGCGTAATTGCGGCATCCATCACCCCAATAAACCCAGATTTTTCAATAGATCTGGAAGCTATACCCGGTTATCTTGATTTTCTTGCCTCGCGTGGCTGCCATGGAGCGCTGTTGTTGGGCACCACCGGTGAAGGTCCCTCATTTTCCATTACAGAACGGAAATCTATTCTGGAGGTTGCCATTGAGGTACGTAAACACGTACCCGGATTTTTCCTCCTGGCTGGCACCGGTATGCCTTCCCTGGAAGACACGATCCAGGTGACCCGGTTTGCGTTTGAACTTGGATATGACGCTGTGGTTGTCTTACCTCCCTATTATTTTCGGAAAGTAACCCTGGCTGGACTGTTGGAATGGTTTCGTCTGGTCATTGAGCGTGCTGTTCCCGAAGGTGGAAAGCTGTTGGGGTATCACATTCCACCGGTATCCGGTGTGCCACTACCGATTAACTTGCTCCAAGAACTCAAAGATCGTTTCCCCGATAAGTTTGCTGGAATAAAAGATTCTTCAGGGGATGCAGATTTTGCCTGCGACTTGGACCGAACGTTTGGCAAAGATTTACAGGTATTCACCGGGAACGATTTTTTGTTCAGTCACGCCCTGAAGCATAATGCCTGTGGATGTATCACCTCGCTGGCAAACCTCACTTCGCCGCTTTCCCGCCAGATCTGGGAGGGATACCGGCAAGGACAAGAAATGGATGCTATTCAGGAGCAACTTTCCAGAATCCGGAATGTCCTGGAAGAATTCCCCCCCGCACCGGCCTTCCTGAAAAGCGTGCTACATTCACTCTTCGCCTTTCCAGATTGGGCAGTCTATCCTCCCCTGGATCGCCTGCAGCCAGAACAAAGGCGCACAGCTTTGCAAAAAGTCAGCGAATTAATCGAACAGAATCCGGCGTTGAAGACCAGATGAAAAACAGCCAACCAAGCGACACCAGCTATGAAGCGGGTAATGGTGCCGGAAATCAATTACAACAATGGTATCTGGCCGGAGGATTTTTACTGGTGATCATCATCTTATTATTAATCACCTCCTGGCTTGCTTTGCAACTGGGAAAAACCCCCGGTGTGGCTCCCCTGACTCCTATTCTGGAGCTCAGCCCGACAATTACACGTACGCCCACCCAAACGCCGACCCCCAGCGTTACCCCTACCCCCACCTACACAGCCTCACCCACACCGAGGCCAACCTTCACCAGCACAGCCACGCCGACCCCTACACTTACGCCTCCGCCCACCCTGACTCCTGCTCGGGTTGATACGGCCCCACGTTTTTATTCACTGATTCCCTGGTCCCCTCAAAAAGCTGACGAAGCGATTCATCTTCTTTCAACACTCCCTGATACTTTGAGTGTTCAGGCACGCGGCGTTGCAGACATAGTGTATTACCAGGCATTTTTAGCTCCCGCTCTGGCGGCCGGCGATGCATTATTGCATTTCCCGGATGTTCCCGATTTACCCTGGCGCTTCAGCCGGGCATATCACCTGGCGCTCAGCGGTGAGGAGGAAGCTGCCTGGGAATATGCTTTGATTCTGGAGCAAGCGCTCAATCAACAAGTCGTTACACCGGAGGGCTTGAAGAATTGGTTCAGCAGCCGGGAACAGCGTTTTGCTTTGAATGTCTCCAACCTCAAACCCCAGCCAGGTCGAGAATCGCATTACCTCCTGGAAATTTACGGGCCTGGAGGTATTTACATCTGGCTGGTCAATGAGGGAGGGCGTTTTTCAGCGTTCCCACTCACCAATACGATGAATTTCAGCACACCGGTAATCTCACACCCACTCGTTGGTGATATCACCGGTGATGGCCTGGACGAAGTCATCATCTGGATATCAGCCGGGGACGGAAGCGACCAGTTCGTTCTTCCCGAAGTCTTCGACCTCTCTTCGGCTGCGCCTACACCGCTATTTTTCACCCCGGGTGAATCCTTTTTTATTGGTATGGAAAATACGGTTACCTGGTTTGTTGAGCGCGCTGGTGAAGAGTCAGGGAATCTTGTTTTTCAGGCAAATGTGTTTCCACCCTGTCCGGTAGACGTGTATCGCACCTATCATTGGGAGAATGGCCTGTTAACTCTCAGCCAGGTCGAATACCAAACATTCCTGTCTGGAGACCCATCTTTATTGGGTTATTGCCAGCTGCTTGTGGATCATGCGGCTAATTTTTGGGGGCCAGAGGCAGCACTTACGATTATAGAAAGTCTTCTGCCCAACTGGCCGCCAAAAACTATGTATGATGGCAGCACGCCACCACTGGATGCCCTTGATGAATGGCGTTACCGGCTGGGTTTATATAAGCTACTCGCCGGAAATACCCAGTCGGGATTGGATTTGTTAGCCGAGGTAAGCAATCTACCGGTACATCCGCTCAGTCGTTGGATCGAACCTGCAAAGACCTTCCTGGATATTTACCAGCGGGAACAAAATGTTTATTTGGCCTGCCTGGAAGTGCCTTATTGCGATCCCCGACTGGCTTTACCCCTCGAAATTTCAAAATTACCACCCTCCGCTGGGGATAACTTGTTCAATAGCGTGCGCAGCCTTGGTGTGACTATTCGCGCTTCTGCCAGTTACGATTTCGATCAGGATGGAATCCCTGAACGCTGGTTCACCATTCAACACGGTCCGGAATACAAGCTTGAGTTCTGGATCCTGGCTACCCACAATAATAAACTAATTGGATTATTCGTCGACACGGTGGAGGTGAACCTGCCACCACTAAATAGTTTCACTCCCTCTGCAGGAGGTCCCCCTGTGGTTTGGGTAGGCAATCAGGATGCCATTCGTTTGTTCCGGGAGCCTGTCACGAGTATTCCATTTCTGGAAAAACAACCCCTGGTATATTTTTACGATCTCGAGACATTAAATATCAGCCGGGAAGCCGGTAAACGCCTGTTTTATGCAGGGGACCCGGCGGAGGTTTACGAGTTATTGGTGCGGTACGCTCAGGACAAACGCGTAACCTGCATCACCAATCAGGATATCTGTGCAAGGTACTACATCCTACGAGCTATCGCCGCAGAGGCTTTTGGAGATACCCGCACAGCCACTGAGAATTACCTGAGCGCCTGGCAAACCGCACCGGACAGTTACCTGGTGAATTTTGCCCGCCTAAAACTGATTCGCGATCCCGCCGCGCCGACCAACACCCCCACCGCGAGCACTACACCCACCGTAACCAGTACGCGCACGCCCAGCCGGACGCCCACTCCCAGTCGAACGCCAACGCCAAGCCAAACACCCACACCTTCCCGCACGCCCACGTTGACCCCCACGTCTTCCAATACGCCATGACGGGCATTAAAATAAAGCTACGAATGGCGACACTCGTTAACCAAACCGTATCCCGTGAAAGTCTGTAACCTGAATGTTTGATTATCCATTGCATTCCTGGCGGCTGCTGATCACACCCCCCATGAATGGCGCCTGGAATATGGCCATCGATGAAACCCTGCTCGAATCGGTTTATACCGGCAATTCTTTGCCGGTGCTGCGCTTATATACCTGGGAGCCGCCTTGTTTATCCCTTGGATACGCACAACCCAGCGGAGATATCGATCTACAGGCGTTAGCAGAACATCAATGGGACCTGGTACGCCGACCTACCGGCGGGCGCGCCATTCTGCACACCGATGAATTAACTTATTCAGTGACTGCCCCCTATGGGGAGCCGCGTCTGGAAGGGGGGGTTTTGGAAAGTTATTTGAGGCTTTCACAGGCGTTATTACATGCCCTGAAATTACTCGGGTTACCGGTGTCTGCCAGGGAGGCAGACACTGAAAACAACCATAAAACGCTCAACCCGGTTTGTTTTGAAGTACCCTCCAACTATGAAATCACTGTGAACGAAAAAAAACTGGTAGGCAGCGCCCAGGCAAGGAAAAAAGAAGGCATTCTGCAACATGGTACCCTGCCTTTGTGGGGAGATATCAGTCGCATTACCCGCGTAATGAAATATCCGGATGAACAGGCGCGTACCCTGGCAGCACGCAAAGTACTGGAGCGCGCCACGACGGTAGAACAAATATACGGCAAAGCTCCCAGTTGGGAAGAAGTGTCCAGTGCGGTGGTGTCCGGTTTTGAACAGGTATTAAATTTGAGATTTGAGGAGGTGAAATTAAAACCGGACGAAGTCCATCGAGCAGAACAACTGGTTAAGGAAAAATATGGACATCCGTCCTGGAACTTACGCCTGTAAATCCCCTAGCGCCGGGGTGTCGGAGTTGGTTCGGGTCGTAGATAGACCACTTCCGGGTATCCAAGGTTGTTGAGCAGGCGTTCCATATAAAATTCGGCATTTTGGCGCGCCAGCTCCAGAATTCCATCATCGATTGCAGCCTTGCGGATTTCCGCTTCTGCGACCCGGCGGGCGTCCGTTTCGAGGGTAATGTTTCCCCGGGTTAATGCCCCTAACTCCCGGTCGTAAACATAGGTTTTTTCATTATTAAGCGTTGCGACAAAAATTTCCGGGTCGGGCAGGCGGATGGTTAACGTCCCGCCGTTGAGTTCAATATCGTCACTGGTCAACTGGTTCAAATCGATTCCAGCAATGACCACTCCATGCGCAACCAGTAACAGGCGATCGCCAAACAAAAACCCCAAGGGACCTTGCTGGCTTTCAGCTCGAATAACTTTTTCTACGCTGAATTGAATGGTCTCCAGCCTGGCCAACGAACGGATATCCCGAATAATCGCCACAGGATCGGGCAAAATTGTGGGTGTTGGATTAAGAATCAGTTCGACCTGGGTAGCTACATTCGAAGTCAGATCTCCTACCGGGCCGATGGTGTTCTCGGTTGTTTCCTGAATGGTCTGTACCCCCTGGCGAAAGGTATTTAGCATACTGGTTAGAAACCAGCCAACTAAAACCAGGCTGGCCAGGATACTCAACCCGGCCAGACCAAACCACCAGTAAAACCTTTTCTCAGACATGGGCGGTATTATACTATAGGGGGTGTATCGAAAAAACGCGCAGCGTTAGAGCCAGATAGGCACAGATGAGAAAATCTGCTATCGGAATCCTGAATATCTCGCTTTACCTGCCGGGATGTATGTCGTTGAAAGAAAAACGAGGCCGGCTCAGACCCTTAATGACCAGATTACACCGCGAATTTAACATTTCGGTTGCAGAAATTGATCACCAGGATATCTGGCAATCGGCGTTAATTACCTGTGTGATGGTTTCAAGCAATATGAGCCAAACCAGGCGCAACTTGCAACAGATCATCACCTGGATTGACAATAACTGGCCGGATATCGATCTGGTCGACGAACATATCGAAATCCTTTCCTAAATGTAATCGAGGAGGCAAAATGGACCTTGGACTGAGCGGATTAAGGGCGTTAACTCTTGGTTCCAGCCGCGGGCTGGGATATGCCACCGCGCGAATTCTGGCGCTGGAAGGTTGTCGGGTGGTGGTTAACTCACGCCATCCAGATCATGTGCGTTCAGCGGTAGATCAAATCAACCGCGAGGCGCCCGGATTGGCGTTTGGCGTGCCTGGTGATGTCGCTCTAGCTGATCAGCCAGCCAATATCGTCAAAGAAGCCGCAGAGATACTGGGTGGTCTGGATATCCTGATTACCAATTCGGGAGGCCCGCCCAGCGGTAAATTCGAACAATTCAATGATGAGGATTGGCTCCAGGCAGTAAATTTAAACTTACTCAGTCATGTACGCCTGATTCGTGCTGCCTTGCCATACCTGCGCCAGTCCCAAAACGCCTCGGTTCTGACCGTCACCTCCTATTCAGTAAAACAGCCTATACCCAACCTGGTGCTCTCTAATAGTATTCGCGCGGCCACGGTGGGATTAACCAAAACCCTGGCACTCGAGCTGGGTGGAGATGGCATTCGCTTCAATTCCATCCTGCCTGCCTGGACGCAAACCGAGCGCGTTACGGAATTAATGAATGCGCGCGCCCGCTCCAACCAGAGCTCCATAGAACATGAGTTGGCAAAACAAGCGGCAGAAAGTCCCTTTGGGCGTATGGCGACCCCCGAGGAATTCGCCCAGGCGGCAGCATTCCTGGTTTCCCCTGCCGCCTCATACATCACCGGGGTTATGCTCTCTGTAGATGGGGGCATGTATAAAGGCACCTTATAATCTTTGACCCAGGAGCATCGTATGGATTTCTTCCAAACAGTCGATTTACATTTTCAGGGACATCAACAATCAATTGCCGTGTATGTGATTCCTCACAAGGAGGGCATTGCATTAATTGAATCTGGCCCCGGATCAACTTTCAATAATCTGAAGGCTGGCCTGGAAAACCTGAAGTATCGCCTGGAACAGATTACGGATGTATTCGTTACCCATATCCACCTGGATCACGCCGGTGCGGTCGGTGCACTGGCTAAATATGGCGCAACCATCCATGTGCACCCTGTAGGTGCACCTCACTTAATCAACCCGGAAAAACTCCTTGCCAGCGCAACGCGAATTTATGGAGAACATATGGATCGATTGTGGGGGAAAATGCTGCCGGTGCCGGAAAATCAAATCCATATCCTTGAAGATGGGGATATCGTCAATCTGGAACCATTGAGCGTTCTTGCTATGGATACACCCGGTCATGCCACACATCATCATGCGTACCTGGTACGTGAAGTCTGTTTTTCAGGCGATGTTGGTGGTATCCGGATACCCGGAACCGCACAGATTCGCCTGCCCATGCCTCCTCCAGAACTTAATCTGGAGGATTGGCGCAGATCGGTAAAAAAATTACGCGCAGCCGGCCCAAAACGGATTGCGCCGACTCATTTTGGCGTGTACGAGGCCGCTGACAAGCATTTGCTGGATCTGGAAAGATTGATCGATGAAATCGATTTGTGGATGGAAGAAGTAATGCCGGGAGATCCGAGCGTAGAGGAAATTGACCAGCTGTTTCAAGCCTGGACAGAAGAAAGGGCACAAAAAGCAGGTCTTAGCCCTGAAATCATCAACCGGTTTGAAGCAGCCAACCCAACCTGGATGTCGGCAGCAGGAATTCAGCGGTATTGGCGAAAATACCGGGCAGTGGTCGAAGAATAATCGCGGAGATAGTGGCTGGTAAGTGGAAGATTAGCGAAAATATCATTATGTCAGAGCGCCAGTCTGTGAAAACAGATTGGCGTTTCCTTTTTTACCATTCATTTCCAATACCCCCATTTGGCGCAGGGTATAGGTGATTTTTCCGGCGAGGTTAGGCCGGCATCCCAGGCTGGAGGCTAATTCTTTGTTAGTGAACCTATCTGGTAAATCGGAGGGGAGGATATGCAAATAATCGCTTGCCTTTTGAAAATTAACCTCCCCGATTACACCCAGCAGCCGGCGATCTGCCACTTCCCAGCCTCTTCGCCGCCAACTCCCCCGTTCACCCCGCTGCAGAATTTCCTCTTCATCGATTTGAAGGACCAGCAAAGTGAGGTTGTCATTCAGCAAAATACCGGGAATCCGTACCAGCTCATAAAACACATCCACCAGTTGACCATGCCGGGGAGACTTCCTGCGGCTAACCTGCTGACCATCTTGATCCAGACGGATAATCCATTTCTGTATGGTGAGAGGGTACACCAGGGTTAACCGATTATTCTCCAGCAGGCGCTCCAGTTTTCTACGGATCCGGTGAAAACCTCCCGTCTGAATTTCGATCAACCGATCTTCCCGGACGATATCGATGATATAACCATCACATTGAGCTTCGAAATCATCGCCTGCCATAGCCAGGTAGTGTTTGATACTGGCATGCAGCGAAGTTTCGTGGAGCTCACCGATTGAATGGGGTTTCTGCATTTCTATCAGGAATTCAGTTTGGATAAGCCAGGTGAAGAAAAAACCCCCACTCCGGGGGTCATTTGGTGACATCCATATGGCGAGGGTGGGACTTGAACCCACAACCAACGGCTTATGAGTCCGCTGCTCTGCCGAGTTGAGCTACCTCGCCGCTCAAGCGTCCGCAATCTTACTATGCCTGCAGGTATTTGTCAAATAAATAACCCGCGGCAGGGTTGCGGGTATTGAACGCGTCAATAGGTGACCACCCTGGGTAGCTCCTTCGCCTGGCGCACCCAGTTAACAATCTGGTTTTTCCCGGGGAGTTGGCGTACCAGTTCACTGGTGGTGTTAGTCTCGCTCAATTTCTCATACAGGTTTTCCGGATTTCGCGTACTTAATTCCACCACGGTATCCACACCGGCTGCCTCCAGCAAATCAGAATATTCTTCGCTGATGCCAGAAATTCGATACAGGTCAGCCCGGTTTACCCACTCCAGAATCTTTCCCTGGCTCACTCCGATTTCAGCAGCCAACATTTCCCGGCCATGCGGAGACGCCCCCCTTTCTAATAGCGTTTCGGTGGTATTGATGCCTGCCTTACGCAACTTTTCGGCATAAACATCGCCAATTCCTTCGATTGTTTGGATATTCGTCGTATGTACTCCGTCAAATATCGATTGGGTCGCACTGAATCAAGCCCCTGTGTTCTTTTTAATTATAGCGAATAACCGGTCAATAGTGATGAGGTGGTATTGTTTAACACCATAATGGCGGGAAAGAGTCTGGCTAATTTGATCCAGGTAAAAGCAGCTTTCCGAATGCCTCCAGAGCACGATAATAAGGCAGTATGCTGGGAATATAATGGCGCTCATCCGCGGCATGCGGTCCCAATCCGCTCTGTCCCCAGACTATTCCCTGACCTCCCGGAGCAAACCTGGCGCTCGTACCGGGCAGCTTTTTCCCTAACCGGGGTTTTTCACCAGAAACAGATTCAACTGCACGGATGAGGCGAACCAAGAATCGATTATTCAGGTCACAGGCAACTCCATCCTCCATTACAGATACATCGAGCCGGAAGTTATGTTCATCACAATATCCCTGAAGGGTATTCCGCACAGTTTCCAGCCTGTCTTGGGGAATAGAACGAATTTCTACCCCTAACAACCCGCGATCGGGGGTGATGTTGAATATTCCTGGCGTCCCAACCTGAATATAAGGGAAACGCACCTGCGATTTCCAGCCATCCGTAGAGACGAGCGTCAACCGTCTGGCTAATAGCTGGTGAATCTCCGTACGGGCGAGGATTAACCTTTCACTCAAATCCTGGGCTCCGTTAGCCACACCGGTGTGACCGCGTGCGCCTGAAACCTGTATTTCAAAGCGCATTACCCCTCGATTTTCCACGCAAATCTCTCCCCATAATTCATCACCTTTTTCGCCTGTGCGTTCACCGGCAATGTACAACCCTGGTGCCGGGTTGCCTGTGTTGTGCAGGTAATTAAAACAAAAGGGTGTTCCCATCGACTCAGCTTCCCCGTTTTCTTCATTCCCTACCAGCAATAGACTGACCGGCGGGTATGGAGGTCCTGTACGGACAAGGTCTTTCAGCCAGACCAGATAGGTAGCCACCACCGTCTTCATATCCGCTGAGCCCCGGCCCCATAAATAATTTCCCTCGATCCGCGGCTCGAACTGGCTATCATCCGGCTCCGGTTCGACCACATCGAAATGCCCACCCAACATTACGCCCGGAGTTATCAGTTCAGTATCGTTTGATCGAGGGAGGGCAGCATAGATCGCCGGGTATTTTCCTTCCAGAAATTGAACTGGTAAACCATGGTTACGCAGGTAATCATAGATAAAACTGGCGGCGCGTTGCACGTCCTCGAGGCGTTCCTGCGGGGAGGCGGTAACTGAGGGAATTTGGATCAATTCTTGCGCGAGATGAAGGATTTCCGACGTTTTATCTGGAAAGCTCAGCTCAATCAATGCCTGGGGGCGCGGCCGGAAACGAATGCTGGCCTGCGGATTATTTCTAACGGTATCTCGTGCGCGATGAAGGAATTCAGCTAAACGGGCATTGTCACCAGAAAGCAAAGCCATGCGCTCGGCAATCGTTTCCACATCACGGGCAACCCGGTATTTTCGTTCTTCCGCCAGCTCACGTAGGAGCGAGATCGGAATTTCATCGTTACCGTGCAGTTCTTTTCGCAAACGGGCACGTAACCGATCGGCCGGGTTGGGTGCTCCTTGCGCCATTTCAATCAAGGGATGTAAATCTTCCCAGAGATTCAGCGCTACAGCCAGAGGGCGTAATTCCTCGATCACCCAGGATAGAAACTGCCGCATCCCAATCGGCTTACCGGTTAATGGATTCTCGATCTCGGCCTTTAATCCATAGCGGGCTGCCAGATCTTCATTCCGCCGCGCCCGTTGAAGATCTTCCCGGTCGTAACGAAAATTTCGGGCAAATTGGTCGTCGGCATAAAATCGGAGCAGCAATAAATATTTCAAAGTCAAATTGGCGATATCGTCATCGAGAGATCCGCCACCATCATCAGTTCGGACTTCCACCCGATTCATGGGCAGGTTGATCCGGGCAAGTAGATTTTGAATTTCGATCTGGCGCGACAGCTCTTCAACAGATTGAGGTTCGCCAACTGCGTATAACCCGCGCGCGTGGATTTCTGCCAGTTGGTCACTGGTGACAGCAATCAATCGCTCCACCGGTTCGGCAAACGAGCGCGCCCGCACAGGCGTCCAGTTATTATTCCCAAAACGCACGCCTTGCCGCACCAGCTCAGCAGAAATTTGTAAATAATCCCGGTGAGTGCGGTATAACTCTGGAAGATCCAGGGTGGTGGGGTTGGGAAAAGTCAGGTTTCTCACAGAATCGAAATCGGTTATTACCACCACCTGCCGGCCCTGGCGCACCTGCGCCTGCAGGGGCGTCGAGGCTCCAGTGGCGATAAAAAGTGCGCAAAAAGCACGCATCAATCTTGTTCCCAGCACATATACTTCATTTTTGTAACCATCGAGGTGCAGACTCGCCCGCTGGGTACCAGCGAGGTGCATAAAATCCCAGGCTAAGAGCGGTTCAGGGAGAGAGAGATTGGAGTGAATACCTGCAGTTGCAAGGGTATCGCCATACAAAGTCACACATCGCTCCAGATACCTGCGCTTGGCAATGTCCCAGGAGCGGGGAATCGAGTCAAAATCTACCCGGGTAAATGCCGGCAGATTTCCATGCCAGGCATATAGTTTCTCGCCATAGTCGTTCCCGATTCGCTCCAGCGTATTCAGTAAGACTGCTTCCTGTAAACGCCCCTCATACACCGCTCCTCTGGGTGAATAATAAGGGCGGGTAGCCCATTCGATCATCCAGTGGAAAATCTCCAACTGGCTGAATTCTCGTAACCAGGGAGGTAAATATTCGGCGCGTAAATGGTCAACGATCGATAAGCGAGAAGGACCAGAGCCGACCGTCAATAAGGGTCGAAACTCGGAATCGAGTAAATTCCATTCCATTTCCAGCCCGCAAACACCGGAATGCGGGTAATCCTTCAGTGCGGCTTCCAGTGCAAGCTGGTATTTTTCAGCAAACTGTTCCGGGCGATAGCTCTGATCCATAGATATAGCCTGAATTTATGGTTTTAATGCGGCCAATCCCGCAGTCATACGTTCAGCTGCGCCCAGGGTTCTTTCAACCGGCGTGGCATAGGAGAAACGAATCCAGTCCCCACCATATTGAGAAAAATATGCTCCAGGAACCACTGCCACTCCGAATTCTTCGGCCAGGTATTGCCCCATAGGCTCCGAATCTTTCCATCCTTTTGCCGCTAACCATGATCCAACATGAATGAAGGCATAATATCCCTTCCCCAGGATATAGGTATAGTGATGTTGATCCAGGTATTTTTTCAACGCCACACGGCTGGCATTGGTTGGTTCGATAATCGATCGAGCAGCAATGGCATAACCCATTTCATATGCGGCAATTGCCACAGCCTGGCTGTAAAAATCCGGGATGACAGCATGAGAGGCGCGGGCGACGATATATTTAATCACCCCTTCTGAGGCAATCAAATGCGAATTACGAATGTTCGAGGCTCCCAGGCTTTTCGTCAACCCATCCAGGAACATCAGCCTTTTCCGATCTTCCGGTGGAAACATCCGTAAAAAGGAATTCAAATCCATGGGCTGTTCGTCGGTGACGTAATGGTACATCCAATCGTATAGCACGAAAGCCACTCCTGCTTCCAGCGCTGCCCGTCCAAGCTCCGCCTGCTTATTGGCAGAAATCGTATTGCCGGTGGGGTTATCCGGGTTGGTGATGATCAGGCCGGCTACTTTCCGCCCGCTGCGGGCTGCATAATCCACGCACTCTCGGATAGATTCTGGAGTGTAGGTCCATCCATTATCTGGATCGCCGGGAGCCAATAATACATTTGCCCCGATACCATAAGGACCCCAATTATAGGAAATCCACGGCACCCTGGAAACAATGATCACGTCGCCGCGACGACCGTGTCCTAAGGCTAACATGGCATCATACGCCTTAACCAGTGCATCCCTTCCCCCCACTGTGGCAATCACCTGGGAGGGCTGGATCTCAAGGTCTGGTTCAATCTTCCAATAATTTTCCAGTACAGCCTTACGGAAAACATCACTGCCGTAAGGCATATCGTAAGCTGTGCCGTGGTCCTTTTGTAATTGAAATGCCCGCTCGAGAATCTCGACCGGGGCGCCCGGCAGGCTCGCTCCCCCATCGCCCTGTGAGGCATCATAAATCGCAGACCCGGGATTTTGCCGGGTGTAAATATCCAATGATTTTTTTATCAGGAACATTCGCGATGGCGGGATATCAGCCACCCGCTTCGGTTCGTCGCTGACGGGGACCAGATTTTCAGGTGGCACTACGTAGGATGGTGCGTTCATAATGTATCTCCCGTGTGAATGATGATTAGATATAAACAACTCGCCCCTGTTCTGCCGGGGAGAGTTGTTTTTGCTCCCTACCAGCAATTACAATTCGCGATCGACAATATAGTTAGCCAGCTCAATCATCGATTGGCGCGCAGGATGGTCGGGGAATTGTTGTATTTTTTGTAAAGCTTTCTGAACGAAAGTCTTGGCTTCATCCAGAGCTAACTGGATTGCCCCACTGCTACGAATGTCTCTCACTAACTCCTGCAAGGCTTTTTCGCTGACGCTGCCGGTGGTAATAGCCTTCATCGTGGGATCGTCCGGGTGCAATTCCAGGTAATACAATGCCGGCAAAGTAATCAACCCTTGGCGCAGGTCACTGGCTACAGGTTTGCCAACCCGTACCTGATCACCGGTGAAATCCAGGATATCATCGACAATCTGAAATGCCATACCGATTTGATAACCAAATTTGCGCATCATGGTGATCACATCTTCATCCACAGGGCTCAACATGGCTGCTGCCGAGGTGGACAGCTCAAACATCGAGGCAGTTTTGGCATAAATCCGGAGGTAATAATCCTCCCGGCTGGCAAGACCCTGGCTTTGAAACATCTGGGTAATCTCGCCATTAACAATGATTGCCAGGGTTTCTGCAAACAGGCGCATAACTCTCACCGACTCAGTCTCGGCAGCCAGCCTGGCGGCTGTGGCGAAAATAAAATCACCGGTTAACACGGTCGCACCTGGGGACCATTTGGCATTCAGGGTAGGAATCCCTCGACGGAGTAAAGAGCCATCGATCAAATCGTCATGCACCAGCGTGGCAGTATGCAATAACTCAATCGATGCGGCAAGAGTAACCAGGCGATCCTTTTCACCTCCGAGCATTTCACCCACCAGCAGGGTCAACGTGGGGCGGACGCGTTTTCCACCCGATATCACCAGGTGCCGGATCGCGGCCTGGAGATCCGGATTATGGTTGTCTGCTTGCGCATACATCCGCTCTTCAACCAGGCGGATATCTTTCTGCATCAGGTCAAAAGCAACAACGTGGCTCAATCTACCACACTCCAGCCGAATAATCTCTCGGCATTATTTGTAGTAACGCTACCCACCTGGTC
>JAGUYX010000209.1 GCA_020061145.1 Anaerolineales bacterium
ACTAGACGGACAAAACTTTCATCAGCTGCATAGCGTTGGGCGGACTGATTTTATGACCGCTGATGAGGTCGGCTTTTTCGCAGCATCACTTAATGCCTCGTATCCGGCGGGCATTACGATATTATCGTGGAAAGAGGCCTGATATAATAACCGAGCCGCAAGGCAATCTCCCTCCCAGAGCCGCCGGAGCCTCCCCGGCGGTTTCTGGATTAAATAAAAAAGCCCCGTTTCCGGGGCTATATTTGGTTGTATAGGTCGGGTTATTATTCCTGAATTCTCTTGATCACGACCTCCCTGGCCATTGTACCGGCGACCGGGTTGGTTGCGGCGTTGCGCTCAGTCCAGGTGATATTGGCTGACCATTCATCTCCCATTGCTGCCAAAAATTCGTCTAATTCCTCCTGGGTCAACTCCATCCAACTATCCTGCCCAGTCAATCGCGGTGATACTAAAAATTTGTTCATTTCTGCCTCCTAACAGATACAATGATTTTCGCAAAACTCGCACCAGTTGCAGACGTCGGTAATGCGACGACATTTACTGCATTTCTCGTCATAGCGGATACCATATTTCCCGAATCCTCTCCCGCTGCCCTGATCAGGAATATTCGCGGGTTCAGTATTGATATTATGGTCATCACTGCCAACCCCGCCAATTCCTAAACCGCTATAGCAATCATTCATATCAATCTCCTCTCAGCAATTCACATATTTCTGATCAAACGCGTCGCGTGTAGCCTGATCCCAACCCCTGCGGTTACTCTCATACTCAGTATATCCACGATAATAACCGAGATTATATGTATTTTCATTGCGCTCCTCAGCATACTCCAGGCCACGCGCTTTATCAACCCGACCCTGCCATAAACCCATTTGATACTCACGGGACTGCGTCATGTTGCTAACAATCCATTGCCGCTTACCCATTCCCCATCCAGCAGTTTTCCCGTGATGCGCCTTTGCCCAGCGAGCCTTGAATTCCTCATCGGTGGGCATTTCAGGAATCGAGAATTTATTCCATTTTTCAATCTGCTTTTCGGTCGGTTCGTATAATTTGCGTTCCATTTCCTGCCTCCTGTCAAGTCAAAAGATAATGTTACCGAAAGTGGATCGTTGGTTCAAATGAAAATGTTACCGTAGGGTTAAGTCCGCCTCCTTGATAAAGGTATCAAACACATTTACGGTTTGGGAATTCTCGAGGATTGGCAAGGATATCAATTGACCAATGAGGTCATTAATTTGATCTCTTAGGATCAGCGGGTTAGTGGCTTTACGTAAATTCTCCAGCTGGTTTCGCGCAGCGTCATCCAGGCATTTCAGTTCGATCAGGCGGTCAAACGGTGGTTTGGCAGGATCAAATTGACGCCGGTAGCGTAAAGGAGCAACGGCTTCTTTGGATTGTAAGCGCATCACGGGTTGGAAGAGGTTGTGATAGAGCCGCAATTGATCATACAGTGGCCGGAGAACCTGTAAGTGCGCCAGGGTGTCAAACCGGCCGTGGCCGAGGTAGGCACGGAGCAGGGAGTGGTTGTTTTCCTCGACAAAACGGTTGTCGTTCTTGTGGTAAGGGCGGCTGCGAGAGAGATGCAGGTGAGGCAGCTTTTTTCGAAAATAGCGCAGCAAGAAGTGATTGAAGAACTCGCTGCCATTGTCGGGATGGATTTCGATGACCGGAAAGGGCAAGCGGGCCAGCAGGTAATCAAAGCCATCTGCCATGGCGCGGAAACTGCGGCCAAAAATGGGGACGATCTCACACCAGCCGCTGGCCACATCCACCATTTGTAGACCATGGATGTACTCGCCGCTGGCGCTATCGCCGCAATGGTGAACCAGGTCAACCTCCAGATGACCCACTTCGGCAATATCCCAGGCGATCCGGCCCATGGGATAGGGCTTGCGCAGGCCAGGGGAAGAGGGTTGTTTTGGCTTCTGGCTGGCAATTTTGGGCTCACTTCGACCCACCCGTTTGAGAATGCGTTTCACGGTTGAGATGCTCACCCGCCCCAGCTTCTCCAGCGTCATGGGTTGCAGCCTGATGGCTCCATGCGCACTCAATTGCTGTGCCATCCAAACCAGGTTCGGTTGCAAGCGCTCAGCACAGGGATAATCCAGGGTACGGGCGATCACGCGAATGGCGTCTTCGACGTCAGCCCCGTATTCCTTGCCGCGCTCCTTGGTGCGCCTTTTTCGGCTCAGCTGCCCATTGATCGTGCGGATAATGGATTTTCGATGCAGGCCGGTCACGGCCTCAATCTCATCCAGCAAGTGTGTTTTTTCGCTTTTGTCTGCTTTTCGGTAGCGTCCCCACATTTTGTGGATATATTTGCGCCGTTCGTTCACATTCATCGGATCTGTTTCGGACATCGTAGGCCTCGGTAACATTTTCTTTTGACCTAACGATTGTATTTCGGTAACATTTTATGTGAACTAACGCGTGCGCATTGACAGAAACCAAAGCATATTCTACAATGGAGGCGTACAGACAACCTGACTGATTTACCCCCACTTGTTGAAAACCCCCCGAGGGTTCAGAA
>JAGUYX010000127.1 GCA_020061145.1 Anaerolineales bacterium
TCGCTCCTGCTTGCCTGGCTGCCTGCATGGCCTGTTGTGCGCCGGGGACCAGTTCCAGGCGATAGGGTTGGTGCAGGCGGTCGTCCATCACTTTCCCCAATAGATCCAAATCTCCGCTGCGAAACGCCTCCACCACCAGCAAGGCGCGACTCATATTGAATGTCGAGTCTTCTATAGAGACCTGCCGGGGTAACACACGGCGCGCCTCCGCAGTCGGCAGGGTAATTTCTGGCACTACCACTGCCAGCTTGAGCGGCGCCACATCAATGCGCCGTATCAAAGGCCAATCCGCTTCATCTGTGGAACCTGCAGCTACCAGCACCAGCCCCCCATACCATGCCGCTGCCAGGTTATCGGCGTGCCCTTCGAATTCCAGGCCAAGGCGCAATAATTCCCCGGGTTTCAGGGGATTGCCCAACAGCGCATTGCCTCCCAGCAGTCCCGCCAGCACCGCAGCCGCGCTGGACCCTAAACCAGAACCAACAGGGATTTGATTGTGGCAATGTATGTGCAAGCCCAACGGTGGTGTTTTACCTGCGGTGCGATAGACCTGCTGTAATGCCTTCACTATCAGATTGGTATGATCTGAGGAGAGACTTCCTGCGCCTTCTCCTTGGATGTCTACCTGAAGCCCGGAACCCGTGATTTCAAACCGCACCCGGTTTTCGAGGTTGAGGGCCATACCCAGGCAATCAAATCCTGGGCCGAGATTGGCGGTCGTGGCGGGAACAAAAACGCACACCGGAGCAGGGCTTTCTCTGCCTGTTGAAGATGCCTGGGTTTCCAAACCGGAATTCTCCTTAATGCGGCATCCCTCGGTCAAAAAGACACGCCGATTTCTTTACTGAATGTAAATAAGGCCTGTATGTGTTCTTTCGGTGAGGTGAATCCACTGCCCATGGTGTTGACCGCCATGTAATCGGCGCCCGCCTCTTTCCATTCAGAAACGCGCTGCCCCAATATATCCAGATTCCCTTCGCCATAAGCGATACGGATTTCCAGCCCGAAATCCTTACGGCTGCGCCCGTACTTTTCCAGATATTTCTGCAAGTTTTCCAGCGCAGGAGCTGCTTCGGCAACCGTCCGCTCGCCAGATAACCAGCCATCGCCCATACGCGCGGCGCGCTCGAATAATGCCTCGACATACCCGCCAAACCAGATCGGGATCGGTCGTTGCACCGGCAAGGGATTGATGCCGGCATCCGGAATATGATGAAATTTTCCGTCATACCGCACCAGCTCTTCTGTCCACAGGCGGCGTAACAGGTCGATCTGCTCTTCCGAACGTTTTCCTCGATTGCGGAAATTCTGTCCCAGGGCGATATATTCCACTTCATTCCAACCCACGCCCACCCCCAGACGGAGCCGCCCCTTACTGAGTAAATCCAATTCGGCGGCCTGTTTGGCGACCAGCGCAGTCTGGCGTTGCGGTAAGATCAGGACTCCGGTCAGAAATCCCAGGCGCGAGGTCACTGCGCTCATATAACTAAACAGTACAAACGGTTCGTGGAAGGGCGTGCGGTAGGTATACGACCCCCGCCAGCCGCCGGGGCGATCGGGATTTGCCCCCAGCACATGGTCGTAAGCCAGGATATGATCGAAACCCATGGCTTCAACCGACTGGGCATAATCTTTGATGGCCAGGGGATCATTGCCAAATTCGGTCTGGGGGAAGACAACGCCAATTTTCATGCCGGTCACTCCTCAATTTCGTTTATCGAATTGTAGGGACTGTACAAAAATTACCGATATTCGTGTTTCCTGTACGCTGGATGATTGCATCACAGGGGATTGGCTGAATTGCACCTATCGCCTGGTCAAGTCCTGGAACGGATTGCCTAACGCAACAGCAGATTTTCCAATGCCCGTAACTCTGGTGGGATCACCTGTGGGGGCTCCATGCTTTCCCGCACAATGTCCGGGTCTTTCAACCCATGTCCGGTACACACTGCCACCACGATTTTCCCCTTTACGTCGATCCTTCCTCCGTTAATTTCCTGCGCCAGCCCGGCCAACCCGGCAGCAGAGGCCGGTTCCACCCAGATCCCTTCCCTGGCCAGTCCAAGCTGCATATCCAGAATCTGCCGGTCGCTCACTGCCACAATCCTGCCGCCGGACTGTTCTGCAGCCTGAAGAGCTTGCTCACCCCGCGCCGGGCGACCGATACGAATGGCTGTCGCCACCGTCTCCGGGTGCTCCACCGCCTGTCCCAACACCAGCGGCGCTGAGCCGGCAGCCTGGACGCCTAACAGGTGTGGCAAAGCGGTATTTTTTGATATGTGATATTGCTGGAAGCCTGCCCAATAAGCCGTAATATTGCCGGCGTTGCCAACTGGCAGGCAAAGCCAGTCTGGGGCCTGCCCTAAAGCGTCGCAGACCTCAAAGGCGGCGGTTTTTTGTCCTTCAATCCGGTAAGGGTTAATCGAGTTGACCAGCGCCAGAGGTAACTTCTTGCTGATTTCCACTACCAATGCCAGCGCCTGATCGAAGGAGCCTTTGATCTGCACTACCTGTGCTCCATGAGCTACCGCCCCGGCGAGTTTGCCTGCTGCCACCTTACCTTCCGGGATCAATACCACCGCGCGCATCCCTGCTCTGGCTGCATAGGCTGCAGCCGAAGCGGCGGTATTTCCGGTCGAAGCGCAGATCACCGCCTGAGCGCCACGGCCTGCAGCCTCGCTGATGGCGGCGGTCATACCACGGTCTTTAAACGAGCCGGTAGGGTTTAATCCCTCGAACTTGACGAATAGTTCGACGCCGCCTCCCAGCGATTGGGCCAGGCGTGGCACCGGGATGAGGGGTGTGTTTCCCTCCAGCAGGCTAACCGGCGCGGTATGCTGCGGTAGATCGAGGAGATGTCCGTAACGCGCCAGCACACCTGCGTAGCTCATTATTCCTCCCCGGTGTCTGATTGGTCTGCCAGAAAGGCTGTGATGCGTGTTTCCGCCAGAGCGGCATATCCCGGATCTGTCTCGTAGCCTACGTAAGTGCGCCCGGCTTTCAAGGCTGCCAGGGCAGTCTGCCCGCTGCCCATAAAGGGATCCAGGATCACTTCCCCGGCAAAGGTGTACAACTGGATCAGGCGATAGGGTAATTCCACCGGGAACGGCGCCGGATGGCCGATCTTGCGCGCTGAGACGGTGCCCATACTCCAGGTGCTTCGGGTATATTCCAGAAACTCATCCCGGCTGATGGTGCTGGTGCGTTCCTGCGGGTTGGCGCGCCGGAAAGTATCCTTGCAAAATACCAGGATATATTCGTGCACATCCCGTAAGGTGGGGTTGGCGGCTGAGCGCCAGCTCCCCCAGGCAGTAGAACCGCCTGCACTGGCGGCTTTATTCCAGATGATTTCCCCGCGCATCAAGAATCCCAGATCCAGCAGGTCTTCAATCAGGTAGGTGTGCAAGGGGATATAGGGTTTCCGTCCCACATTGGCGATGTTGATGCAGGCGCGCCCTCCCGGAACCAGCACACGATATACTTCTGCCCATACCCGCCTCAGTAACGCCCGGTAATCTTCCAGGCTCAAGTCGTGATCGTATTCTTTGGTCACATTATAGGGTGGCGAAGTGACCATCAAATGCACACAGCAATCCGGCAATTCGCCCATACTTTCGCTGCTGTGCAGGAAAACCCGGTTTTCTGCGGTCTCTGGCAGCGGGTTTTCGTGATACTTTGTTGTTTTGATACCGTGCCGGTTGCGGTATAGCCGTGAATTGTAAAAGCGGCTGGCATCATGGTTCGAACGCCCGGGCGAGCCGAAGGCGCTGGTGGAGGAACTCTGTGAAGGTCGGGTGTTTTTTTTCTTCGCCATGCGAGTCAGGGGGCGTCCA
>JAGUYX010000301.1 GCA_020061145.1 Anaerolineales bacterium
ACCCGGGGATTATTGGATAG
This sequence comes from Anaerolineales bacterium, assembly GCA_020061145.1. GTDB lineage: Bacteria > Chloroflexota > Anaerolineae > Anaerolineales > DRKV01 > JAGUYX01. Next base: position 21 of record JAGUYX010000301.1, read on the forward strand.
TGTCCCACGCCTCGGGGAGAATAAGACTCAGGTGCGCTTACGGGCGATTCAAGGACAAATCCCTCCTCTGGGTGAGCGACCAGCCGGGTGTATTTTCATCGACCGGTGTCCCTTAGCCATCGAGATCTGTAATCAGCGCCCGGATTTCTTCCAGGTCGGTGAATCCCACTGGTCGCGTTGCCATCGTTGGACGGAGATCGAAGGTCAGCCAGATCTGGCGCGCCAGCCCATTCGAGCGGAAAAGGTCGAGATATATACCCGATTTGAGGAACAGGTGCTGGAGGTGAAGCATCTGCGGGTTTATTTTCCGGTGAAGCGTAGCTTGCCTCAGATTTTACGCGCTGAGCCACCCCGTCAGGTAAAAGCAGTGGACCAGGTTGACCTGGAAATTCAACGCGGGGAATCCCTGGGATTGGTGGGGGAAAGCGGGAGTGGAAAAACGACCCTCTCCAGGGCAGTGGTCGGCCTGACAGAAAAAACCGCCGGCGAAATCAGCTTGCTTGGTGAACGTTTACCTGCCAGTATCGGGAAGCGCAGCCTTGAGGTGTTAAGCCATTTGCAAATGGTTTTCCAGAACCCGGAGGAAGCCCTGAACCCATATATGACCGTCGGGGAAATGCTGCGCCGTCCTTATCTCTCCCTGATGAACCTCAGCGAGTCCGAAGCGCAGGAAAAGGTCGAGCAGTTATTAGATGCGGTGCAATTATCTGCTGCGTATATGCATCGATTGCCTGCCGAATTATCTGGCGGTGAAAAACAACGTGTGGCGATTGCGCGGGCTTTTGCTACCAATCCGGATTTGTTGATTGCCGATGAACCGGTTTCTTCCCTCGATGTTTCGGTTCAGGCCGCAATCCTGAACCTGATCAATGAGCTACAGCTGGAAAAAAAGAACAGTGTTCTGTTCATCTCGCATGATCTGGCGGTGGTCGGTTTTCTCGCAGACAGGATTGCCGTGATTTACCTTGGACAGTTGATGGAGGTAGCCCGGACGGCGGACCTGTTTAAACCCCCTTATCACCCGTACACCGAAGCGCTTCTTTCGGCAATTCCTCTGGCCGACCCGCAGGCAGAACAGGAACAGATCCGTCTGGAGGGAGAATTGCCGAAGCCTACGGATGAAATTGTAGGCTGTCCTTTCCATACCCGCTGCCCTCGCTTTTTGGGTGATATCTGTGTTGCGCAGCAACCTCCCTGGCAGGTCGATGATCGCGGGAAACGCATTTATTGCCATATCCCGCTCGAGGAGTTGCGCCAGAAGCAAACACCCGTATTTTCCATCAAATCTCCCCGGGCGCCCGATAATCATCGCAGGGAACTTTAATGTACCGATATCTATTACGCCGTCTGGGTTTTCTCGCACTGACCGTGGTGGTAACTTCATTGCTGGTCTTCACGGTTACCCAATTTTTGCCGGGCGATGTTTGCCGCATTATCCTGGGGCGAGAAGCGGGAGGCGCCGCCCTGGATACCTGCCGGCAGGATTTGGGATTAAACGACCCGCTGGTCAACCAATACTTCCGCTGGCTTGGGCGATTTCTTACCGGCGATTGGGGAATATCCTACAGTACCAACGCATCTATTTTTCCGCAGGTGATGGGGCGCCTGCGTAATTCGCTGCTCCTGGCCGGTATGACTTTGCTTATTGCTGTGCCTGTTTCAATCTTCTTGGGAATTTTGGCTGGACTTAATGAAAATCATTGGTTGGACAACCTGATCAATATTTTTTCGCTTTCGGTTGTCGGGTTGCCAGAATTTGTCACCGGTGTGATCCTGATCCAGATTTTCTCTTTCAGCCTGGGATGGTTGCCGGCAAACTCGTCGATATTACCGGATGCGGCTCTGGGTGAGATGATTCCGATGCTGATCTTGCCTTCGCTGACGGCAACCTTTGTCCTGTTGGCGTACATTGCCAGGCTGACGCGGGCGGGAGTCGTGGAGGAACTTAAACGGCCTTATGTACGCACCGCCCGGTTAAAGGGATTGCCTGAATCTTCGGTGATCGTCAGGCACGTCTTGCGGAATGCCTTGATCCCAACCATAACCGTGGTGGCAATCAGTGTGGGCTGGCTGATCAGTGGATTGATCGTGATCGAAAATGTGTATAACTATCCGGGTCTGGGGCGATTGCTGGTATTCGCCATCGACCGCCGTGATCTGCCTACTCTGCAGGCAGTTACCATGGTCACCGTTTTAGGATTTGCGTTAGCCAATCTGGTTGCAGATCTGCTCTACGCGGCATTGAACCCGCGTATACGCTTAAATTAACCCGGTTTGATGTTAGTCAGCGGAAAAGCTTGCTGTCAGCGTTTGCTTGACAGTGTAGAGTCTCTTGGGTAGAATTTACCAACCTGTACTCCCGGGCCTGTAGCGCAGTTGGGAGCGCGCTTCAATCGCACTGAAGAGGTCGCGGGTTCGAATCCCGCCAGGTCCACTGGGCCAGGGATAGACCCAAGGCCAATATTAACAACCCCTTTTGGGCCCATAGCGCAGTTGGGAGCGCGTCTCAATGGCATTGAGAAGGTCGTGGGTTCGAATCCCACTGGGTCCACTGATGATTAACCTGGAAATCTATCCCAGGGTAAAAATGAACGCAGGAGTAGTAGGTTATCTGTCAGCGAGCCGGGAGAGCGAGGTGTGAGCCCGGCAAAGTGCCCGCAGAGCACTCAGGCAATGAGGGTGTCCTCGCCTGGAAACTGAACTCGCCTGTTGCCTCCTCTGAGGCTGGTTGCCCCGGTGAATTGTGGCTGACACAATAGCCGGGGCCGGGGTTGCCCGTTACCACATTCCAGAGCTGACCTGTCCCTTTCAGGATCAGGTAAGCAGGGTGGTACCGCGGAGATCCCTTCGTCCCTGTCTGGCGAAGGGCGTTTTGTTTAATGCCGGATCCGAAGTAAAACCGGTAGAGAACAGGAGTGATTGGCATGGCCAGAATCTATAATCCCAAAGAGATCGAGCCAAAGTGGCAAACCCGTTGGGAAGCAGACGGTTTGTACCGGGCGCGCATCGATCCATCTCGTCCAAAACACTATGCATTGACCATGCTCCCCTATCCCAGTGGCAATTTGCATATCGGTCACTGGTACGCCATGACTCCTTCGGATGCACGCGCCCGCTTTATGCGGATGAACGGCTACAATGTAATGTTCCCTATGGGGTTTGATGCGTTTGGTCTGCCGGCTGAAAATGCCGCAATTCAGCGCAATATCCATCCCAAAGAGTGGACCTACGCCAATATTGCCAATATGCGCAAGCAATTACGCAGTATGGGCGCCATGTTCGATTGGGAGCGGGAAGCGGTTTCATCTGACCCGGAGTATTACCATTGGTCTGAATGGTTCTTCCTGCAACTGTATAAACACGACCTGGCTTACCGACGACGTGCGCCGGTAGACTGGTGCCCAAAATGCAATACCACCCTGGCTCGTGAACAGGTGATAGGCGAAGAGCGTGTATGTGAACGCTGCGGTACGCCAGTGATTCGTAAAGACCTGGAACAATGGTTTTTCCGCATCACCAATTATGTGGATGAATTGTTGGATTTCTCTCAGCTGGATTGGCCGGAAAAAGCCGCCTTAATGCAAACACACTGGATCGGTCGTTCCGAAGGCGCAGAAGTAGTGTTCCATACTCAACAAGGTGATCCGATCGAGGTTTTTACCACCCGTCCGGATACGTTATGGGGCGCAACTTTTATGGTTCTGGCCCCAGAACACCCGTTGGTTGAGAAAATCACCACACCCGGACAGAAAGATGCCGTTGAGGTATATACCCGTGAGGTGTTACGCCAGACGGATATTCAACGCGAGGCGACAGATAAAGAAAAAACGGGTGTTTTCACCGGTGGGTATGCGGTTAACCCGGTCAATGATGAATTGATTCCCATCTGGGTTGCGGATTATGTGCTGATGACCTATGGCACCGGCGCGATAATGGCCGTCCCGGCGCATGATCAGCGCGATTTTGAATTCGCCCGTAAATTTGGCCTGGAAATTCGACCGGTCATCCAACCGGAGGGGGCGGAGCCAATTTCCGCAGAAAACATGACCGAGGCGATCCCTGCCTGGGGAAAAATGATCAATTCTGGCCCATTGACGGGTACGCCGGGTGATCAGGCTTTCGAGCGTACAATTGCATATCTCGAAGAACACGGAACAGGGAAACGGTCGGTAAACTACCGCATTCGCGATTGGTTGATCTCGCGCCAGCGCTATTGGGGCGCGCCGATTCCGATGATTTTCTGCCAGGAATGTGGCTGGCAGCCTGTACCCGAAGACCAGTTGCCCGTCCTGTTACCGGATGATGTGGAATGGTTGCCCACCGGCGAATCCCCATTAAAACTGCATCCCACCTGGAAGAAAACCACCTGCCCAAATTGCGGCGGCGAAGCCGAACGTGAAACGGATACCATGGATACTTTTATGTGTTCATCCTGGTATCATCTGCGGTATTTAAGCCCGCATTACGATCAAGGCCCCTTCGATCCCCGGGAATATGATTATTGGATGCCCGTTGATACATATACCGGCGGAGCCGAACATACCACCATGCACTTGCTGTACACCCGCTTTTTCCACAAAGCCCTGCGAGATATGGGCATTACCCGTGGTCCGGAACCCATGCTGCAGTTAAGGAATCAAGGCCAGATCCTGGGACCGGATGGGCAACGGATGAGTAAGTCGCGGGGTAATGTGATTGACCCGGATGAGCAAGTCGATCGGTATGGCGCGGATGTGGTGCGCTGTTACCTGATGTTTGGGTACCGTTGGTCTGAAGGCGGTCCCTGGAATTCCGATAATATATCCGGCGTGGTACGGTGGATCAATCGTATCTGGTCCTTGTTCACCGAACCGTCACCCACCGGGCAGGCGCCGGATGAGAAGGAAATTCGTAAATTACGCCGTAAAGTTCACCAGACATTAATTCAGATCACTCGGGATTTCAAAGAATTCGAGTTTAATACCATCATCTCGGGGTTGATGGAATTACTCAATGAAATGTACCGGGTGCGAGAGCTGGGGGTTCCCGCCACAGCTGCCTGGTCTGAAGCTCAGGAAATTTACCTGAAAATGCTGGCCCCGGTCGCTCCGCATATCGCTGAGGAGCTATGGACCGATGTGTTTGGAAAACCTTATTCGGTACACCAACAATCCTGGCCAGAAGTAGATTTGGAAGCTGCCCGGGAAGATGAGATTACCCTGGTCATTCAGGTGAATGGTAAGGTGCGTGACCGCCTGACCGTTCCGGTCGGGATCTCCGAGGTAGAAACGCGGGAAGCTGCCTTACGGAGTGAAATCGTCCAAAAATATCTGAATGGACGCCAACCCCGCAAGGTGATTGTGGTTCCGGAAAAGCTGGTCAATATCGTCATTTGAGGTCCCATGCGTTTTGAAGATCTGAACTGGTTGGATGTCGAAAGTTATCTGAAAAACGAAGATCGGTTAATGATGGTTCTGGGAGCCTGCGAACAACATGGTTACCTGAGCCTGTTAACCGATGTCCGTATCCCCATGGCACTGGCTGACGCTGCCAGCCAGCAGACAGGTGTGCTGGTTGCTCCCCCGCTCAATTTTGGCGCCTCTCCGTATTTCCTCTCGTATCCCGGAACGCTCAGTCTGCGCCTGGACACTCTGCTGGATGTAATTGAAGACCTGGTGCGTTCCGTTTATCAGGCCGGCTTCCGGAGGGTGTTGATTCTCAATGGGCACGGAGGGAATGACCCGGTGCGGGGTCGCCTCTATGAGCTGGTTTCTGCCCTGCCGGGTTTGCGTGTCGCCTGGTATGCCTGGTGGTCCGCGCACTCCGTCAGTGCAGTTGCGCAGGCGCATGGACTCAAGTCTTACCATGCCGGCTGGATTGAAGCCTTCCCATTTACAAGGGTTGCAGATTTACCCGCGGGAGAAAAAATACCACCCCGAGTAGAAGGTTTATTAAGCGCGGAGGAAACCCGGCGGGTATTTGGGGATGGAGTCTTTGGCGGGCCATACCAGGTAGAGAGTGAAATTTTGGATGATATCTGGCGTGCAGCCCTGGCCGATGTATTGGAATTACTCAACTTCAGTGAATAAGGATCAGTGAATGAAAGCCATAAAAAAGCATGTGATCACCACAGAAAATGCTCCGCAAGCCATCGGACCATACTCTCCTGGCGTGCATGTTGCCAATCTGGTATTTATCTCCGGACAGCTGGGGATTGATCCTGCCTCAGGTAAGCTGGTAGAGGGTGGGATTGAAGCTGAAACGCGCCGCGCCATTGCCAATCTCCAGGGTGTCCTGGGTGTGGAGGGGGTAGGCCTGGAAAATGTCGTTAAAACAACTGTCTTTTTGCGCGATATGGAAGATTTCGCCGCGATGAACCAGGTATATGGCGAGTTTTTTACCGGCCACCATCCGGCGCGCTCGACAATTCAGGTGGCTGCATTACCTCTGGGAGCGGCCGTCGAAATTGAGGCCATTGCCATGCTGGGTGAATAACGCGCAGCCGGGGGTTTTTGTGGTAAATTTACCTGCCGGT
>JAGUYX010000180.1 GCA_020061145.1 Anaerolineales bacterium
CACCCTGCCAGTGCGCAGTGGTGGGCTTAAAATCAGCTTCCCGGGTTATACCCCAATAGAAGCGGGCGAAATCAGCTGGACGGCAATCCTGGAGGATGGAGATCCGGATGAAGATCAGGTCGTGTCTGCGACCATGGTCAACGGCGAGGTGCAAGGACAGGCGGGAATAGAAATTCGCAAATTTCAGGTTACCGGACATGTCCGTCTGGCTTCCGCAACACCTGTCGAAATCCGCCTGGACCTCCGGATTTCCGGTGTGTTGGCAGACACGCCATTCACCGTAACGGGTATACAAAATGAGATTGAGGTATATCGTGAGACGCTGGTTATCTCCGGGGATGGGGATAGTGGAAAACATAAGCTAACCTTCCCTGGATATCTGGCTGTAGAAGCCGGTGAGATTGCCTGGACGATTTCGATGGATGGCTCGCTGCTGGCTGAGGCAACCACTCTGGTTGAGCCGTAAACCATAATTAAGCGGAGTTGCGGCGATTACGCATGATTCGCCGCAACCCTTTGATTTTCAGCCCCCCTCACCTTTTCGAGAAAAAGTAAGGTACGCGAAGAAACCCTGTTTTCATTTTTTAGGTGTGTTTACGAACGGATCTCCCTCCGCTGGAATGAAACGTAACCCAGTACAAACAGTAAGAGGATCGCCGCGATCATCCCCGTCAGTTGAGGCCAGATCAGTAACAGGCTCTGCCCCACCGGCAATGGCGCTCCCAAAATTGCGCCTTGTAATTCAAAAGGCAGGATAACGCCCAGGGTACGCACCGAGGGTAGCAGCAACGCCACCGTGGCTTCCACAAAAAGGGTGTTGGGAGAAAAACGGCTCAGTAACAAGGCCAGTTCAGTTTGTGCAATTTGTTCTTGCGGCAAGCCGAACTGTATTGGCCTCAACGTTTGTGCAGCCAGGCTCACCAGCATATTCCAGAAACCGGTAAAAAACAGCCAGACTGCAATCGATGCCAGGGCGGCTGTAGCCGCTTGGCGGAAGAGGATCGAAAACAGCAAAGCAACCACCATCCAGAAACCGCCATATACGATCGTCGCCAGCAAGAATAACAAAGCGCGAGCAACTTCCTCACCGCTGGGTGGGATTCCCAGACCCAACAGCCCGATGCCGAATACCAATAACCAGATGGCCGCCAGAACCAGAGCCAGAGTAAAGAATGCTCCCAGGAACTTACCCATCAGCAGGGCGTCCCGGTAAATCGGTTGGGAGAGCACTCTGGCCAGGGTGCGGCGATTGAATTCGCCATTAATCGCGTCAAATGCCAGGGCAATGGCAACCAGCGGAACCAGAAAACCCAGGAAACCGGCGAAGGCCGGCAGGGGTTCGCGGGCAGTCGTGAAGAGGCGCAGGAACAGGAACTCGTCCTGGTTACTCTCACCGGTCAGCTGCTGCAAAGCGGCATAACCGGTGCCCAGGGCGGTGAGTACGATCAGGATTTCAAGGATACGCATCCGGGCGCTGGTCAGGTGATCGGCCATTTCTTTGGCAATCACCGCACCCAGGCCTGTCCATGGGGAACCTTCACGCTTTCTTTGCTTCGCCTGTCGGGCCATGGTTTACCTCCTTGAAGTAAGCGTTATAGACTTCATCCAGGCTGGGCGTATCAACATCCAGCTCGGTGAGTTGACCACCCGCCTGTACAATTGCTCTGGCGGCTTCAGCGCGCAAATCTTCGGTGGCGATCAGCGTATACCGGTCTGGCGCTTCGAAATCTACACTGGCCACCCCGGGGAGTTGTTTTAAGGTGTCCAGGAAGGAAACCCCGCTGCCATTGGCTTGCACCAGTACTTTATAGCTCGCCCCGAGTACATTTTGCGCCAGCTCGGGCAACGTTCCTTCCAACACCATGCGCCCGCGGTGGAACAGGCCCACTCGATCGCAAACCTCCTGCACCTGGTAGAGCAGGTGAGACGAGAGCAGGATGGTGATCCCGCTATCCGCCAGCTCGCGGATCAGTTTGAGGAATTCACGCGCCAGCTCAGGGTCCAATCCCAGGGTAGGCTCGTCCATGATAATCAGTCGGGGTTTTTTGATCAGCACATCCGCCACACCCAGGCGCTGGCGCATACCCCGGGAGAAAGTTTCCACGCGCTGATTGGCAACCTGGGATAATCCCACTCGCGCCAGCGCCTCATCGATCCGTTTATTGGCTTCTTCCGCTGGCAACCCATTCAGCCTGGCGATGTAGATCAGGTTTTCCCGTGCGGATAATTCATCGTAAAACCCAACCTGATCCGGGATATAACCTGCCTGAGACTTGACCCTCAAGGGTTGGCGGGTGGGGTCGAATCCCAAAACACGTACGCGCCCGGAGGTCGGTTCGGTAAGCCCCAACAACATCAGGATGGTGGTGGTTTTCCCCGCGCCATTGGGACCCAACAGGCCGAAAATCTGCCCCTCCTTGACCACCAGGTCCAAAGCATCGACTGCTACGAAGTTGCCGTATTTTTTTGTCAACTTCTGGGTTTCAATGATTATCTCGCTCATGGGCCTACCTCATAACTCCATTACCGGCGACCGAAGCGCATTACAGCTATCGCCACCACACCCACGGCCACGGCGATCAATGCCAGGCCGATGACTCCCCATAATGTCGAGGTCGAAACTGTGATCCGGAAATCAGTGGTCTTGTTAGCGCCTTCAGCCGGGCGGGCGCGTACGGTGACGATATAGTCTCCGGCGATCGCCTGGTCGGCGGGTTTCAACATGGCTGTTACTTCCACCTGCTGCCCGGCAGGGATTTCTGCGATCACCTCGGGATCAAAGGTTATCGTCCAGCCATTGGGGGCTGTAGCGCTCATCTCTACTCCCTGCGCTGCGGCAGTCCCGGTGTTGCTGACCACAATTTGTAAGGTCGTCTCTTCACCGGCGACGGCTCGTCCAGATAATCTCCCATCCAACCCGCTGACGCTCAGGTTGTGTTGACCGGTCACTTCGGCATTCAGATTGAGCACCGCCTGAACTTCGCCGCTATTAGCAAAGACAGTCACCGGATAACTTCCGGCTGCAACCTCCACCACCGGTTCCAACTCGATTACCACATTCTTCGACTCATCCGCACCCAAAGGAAAGCTGCTGGTTTCCTGACCGGCTACTTTGAACCTGGCGAGGAATCCCAGAGGTACATCCGCAGACAGATTGACGGTTAACTCCTCATCCCCTTCGTTTTTAAGCGTGGCATTGTAACGGAAGGTTGTGGATGGGGAGCCGATGATCGTTGGCAAATCGGTCTCGAAGGTCAGGCTGGCTGGGACTCGTTCCTGAATGGTGAGGGAAATTGGCAACTCAGCCCGCAAAGACTGTCCCCTGGCAAGCACAACAAAGTTATAGGTTCCAGGCTCGACGCCTGCAGGTGGATCGAGGCGGAGGTCAAAGGATTCGGTTGCCTCCGTACTCACATGCACTGCATAAATGATTCGCCCGCCTCCCCGGAAAGTGGCGCTCCACCCTTCAGGAATTTCATCCATTTCCAGTTGCACGGTCTGGGATGCACCAATAGCTTGCAGGTTTAGCCGGATGGTTACCGATTCTCCAAGCTCAGCCACCTGGCTTGGATAAGTCGTGGTTAACCTGAGTTCCGGATCTGCTGCCACCGGGGTTTCCTCCTGGGCGATTGCCGTACCAGGCAAAACCAGGGAGAGAATCAAAGCCAATGCAAGGATTGTTTTGAGGTGAAAAGAGCGTTTCATTGTTCTCCTCCAGATTTATGATTGGTATTCTGTACGCGCCAAAGCTCCGGTCCCCCGGAGCCTTAACGGTCTGTTCCACTTACTCCGGGAAAATAGGCGTTACCGGAATAAGCAGTTATTCGGTATCAACTGGATTTGATGGTGATGCGTTTGCTGCGTTTCTGCGCCTCCATTGTTTTTGGTAGCCTGATCGTCAAAACGCCGCGCCGGAAATTCGCCTCGATTTTGTTCTCGTCTACTTCATCCGGCAGGGGTATGGTACGATAAAACGAACCGTACGATCGCTCGAGCCGGTAGAATCGCTTCCCCTTTTCTTCGGTTTCTGCCTTCTTCTCCCCGCTGATGGTTAACAGATTGTTGTCCAGCAGGATATCGATGTCCTCCGGCTCCATGCCAGGGAGGTCGGCAGAAATCGAAATCTCCTTATCAGACTCGCTGACATCGATGCGCGGGACGAATTCACTCGTCCAACCCAACCCCTCAAAAAGTGGGCTGAAGGTGAAGGGGTGTTCGAAGATTTCATCCATCAGTCGATTCCACCGATCGCGTAGGTCGAGTGGTGTACCCCTGTCCCTCCCGCGGCGTATGGGCAAACTGGAGCCGTCCTTCTTCCAGGGAATCAAGTCAGTGAGTGCCATATACATCGCCTCCTTGTCCTGTATGTGCAATATACCTGCGCTCAGCATTTGGGTCAGGATATGAAAAAGCCCTCAGGCTTCCTGAGAGCTTTCTATGCATCCTGATGAGCGTCAGGAACACCTGATTTCATTTCGGATAATCAATTTATTGCGGTTCAGACCTCGCCATGTAATTTAATCCTGATGCATATAAATTTGGTTAGAGGAAAGCTAAAATATTATTAAATTGTCGTTTATTCAAAGTTTTCACCGGGTTGTCTTTAGCGGTGTATTTCCGATCTTTCTTGTTTTCCATGTGGTATATTCCTGTAAAAGCCGGAACCTTTTTTGTGGATTAATTGATGAGCAGTGAATTATCTAATGTAATTCTTCTTTCTTTGCAGGTATCTGGAATTGCACTGATCTGCAGCACCCTGCTTGGTGTACCCCTGGGTGTATTCCTGGGGTTGAAGCGGTTTATTGGACGTAAAGTTGTGGTTGCTCTGTTATACACGGGCATGGGATTTCCCCCGGTGGTAATCGGCCTGTTTGTTTACTTATTGCTCTCCCGAAATGGGCTGTTAGGATCGTTGAACTGGAGCTGGCTGCCTTCTCTTTTTACTCCAGCAGCGATGATCCTGGCGCAGACAGTCATTGCGTTTCCATTGGTAGCAGGGTTTACCATGGTAGCGGTGATGAGTATAAATCCAGAACTTCGCCATCAGGTTATGTCATTGGGAGCGTCGCGACGCCAGGCTGCCTGGGCGTTGCTTCTAGAAGCACGCCTGGGAGTGATCGTGGCCATCATCGCCGGTTTTGGCGGCATCATCTCGGAGGTTGGTGCAGTGATGTTGGTTGGCGGTAACATCGCAGGACGTACACGGGTGTTAACTACCGCCATCGTGCTGGAGACGCGTAAAGGGAATTTTGAAATGGCGCTTGCATTAGGGGTGGTTTTATTGGTCATCACTTTTTTCGCTAATCTGGCGATGATGCGATTACAGGGGAAGTCTTTCGACGGATGAATACTCGGACCCACCTTACCCATCAGCAACCAATATATCGTCTGACAGATGTGACCAGGTCTTATAATGGTCGAAAGGTAGTGGACATCAAAAATCTGTCAATTTTTCCGGGGGAGTTGTTTGCGATAATCGGGCCAAGCGGTAGCGGTAAAAGTACCTTATTGCGCTTAATGAATTTCCTGGAAGAACCTTCCTCCGGCGACCTGGAATTTGCTGGTTATCGTCGTCGTGCAGGTGTGGACGTTCCCCTGGAGCTGCGCCGTTGTGTCACCATGGTTTTCCAACGTCCATTACTACTCAACCGCAGTGTGTGGGATAACGTGATTTATGGATTGCGTTTGCGCGGCATCCGGAACAGCTACCACCTTGTCCAGCAAACGCTAGAAGAAGTCGGACTTGAATATCTAAGCCATCAACAGGTTAAAACCCTTTCGGGCGGAGAAGTTCAGCGAGTAGCCCTGGCTCGGGCTATCGTCCTGCGACCAGAAGTGCTACTTTTGGATGAGCCAACCGCTAATCTTGATCCATATAATGTGGCGTTGATTGAAAAGATCATGGTCAAATTAAATGAGCAACATCGTACCACGGTAATTCTGGTCACTCATAATATCTTCCAGGCGAAACGGCTGGCTGGGCGAGTGGCGTTTCTATTGGATGGGCAACTGGTTGAAGTTGCTGATACAGAAACTTTATTTTCTGCTCCTGCGGACGAACGTACCGCTGCTTTCGTGAGTGGAGAGATGGTGTATTGACCATAATCCTGCATAACCAGTTAATATCAACAACAACCAAATTACCCAATAATGAGAAAAACACCTGATAATCCCCGGTATTGGATGACACTAATCGTAACCTGGCTTCTGGTAGCCTGTGCTCCGCCTGTTTTCACAGTTCAATCCGAG
>JAGUYX010000108.1 GCA_020061145.1 Anaerolineales bacterium
CTTCAGGACCGTGCCTGCCCGCTGCACAGTTCGGGTGTTTGATGGGATTTACGGATGGAGGGGATGGTCTGGATGTATAGGGAGGACTTTTGGGGGAGGAAAAAAAGACGTCCGTGATCCTCCACGGACGTCTTTCTGTCGGGGTGGGCGGATTTGAACCGCCGACCTCACGGACCCGAACCGTGCGCTCTAGCCGGGCTGAGCCACACCCCGATACCCAGCGGATTATAACGCCTCCCCATCCTTTTGGCAAGCAAAGCGGGCTATTCCCCCGCTGAATATCCCAGGCTCAATCCCCCGGAATGCCTGCCCTCCCACCCGTCAAGTTTGGCGGGCAGGGCGGGTGTGGGGTAAAATACGCTTAGTTTCCGTAAATCTTTCCAACCCATCACTCCGGAGGTCAGGATGACATTAGCCGAACGACGTTGCGCCAATTGTGGAAACCCGCTCCAGCCCGAAGATACCACCTGCCCATCCTGCGGGGCTGCGGTTAACCCTGAAGAACTATTCCCCAAAGCTGAAGAATTTATGCACCCTTCGTACCAGAACGTGGAAGCCTACGAGGTTCCCCCGGCAACATCCACCCAACCGGAGGCCCAGCCGGATGTGGAGCCGGTTCCGGAAGTCGTCGACCTGCCGCTCCGGGGCGGAGCGGTGCGTAGCGCCCAGCCGGCATACACGCCGCCCTATACACCGGCAGGCGAAGATATTCTGCCAGAGAAAAAAGATGGCTGGCAACGTGGCTGCCTGATCGCCTGTGGGGTAATCGCCCTGGTTGGCCTGTGTTGCGTACTCAGCCTGGGTCTGGTTTTATGGTTCACCGGCGATGTCATCGTGGAGTTCCTGCGCCAGATGGGAATTGTGATCTTCTAACCGTTGATCGCCTGCTCCAGGGCTCGGACTACCTCTATGTGGCCTCTACGGTGGGCGAAGTCCATGGCGGACAGCCCTTCGTCATTGCGAACATCCGGGTTGGCACCATATTCCAATAATAATTGAACCAGGGGGAGGCTGCCATTTTGGGCGGCGGCATGCAGGGCGGTGAACCCGCCCTGTTGTTGTTCGTCCACCTGTGCCCCGTTTTGCAACAAGGTCTGTGCGCTTTCCAAAGCTGCACGCGGATCTTTTGCAGCGCAGGCGGAGTGTAATGGAGTCACCCGGGTGGGATTGCTGGCGCGCTGGTTCGGTTCAGCGCCAAAGCCGAGCAACACCCTCACCGCTGCCGGTTGGCCAAAAAAGCAAGCCAGTCCCAGGGGTGTGAATCCATCCCCATTCACCGCATTTGCCAGCATAATATCCGCCTGGAGAAATCTTTCCAGGTCTGCGGTTGATCCCAGGGCTGACGCCTCGAAAATGCTCAGCGGAGCGCCCTGTGCGTACAGCCCGGCAGCCATTTTCGCTTCACCGTAATACAGCGCCAACAAGATTGCGGATAAACCCGTCTCCGTGGTAAGGCGAATCAGCGACGGCTCCTCAGCCAGTAATGTCCGGGCTGTGACGAGATCGCCGTCCCGGATGGCAGAAAACCAGTTTTCGTGCATGGTCTGGGGGTTCCTTCAGGCGGGTAAGACCCAGAGTGCGGAGGCCAGCTCGTAACTGAGCACCTGCTCGGTTCGGTTGATGCGAATGCGCACCGGGCCGTCGAATGGGGAAAATGATACCAACTCGAAAACCGCTCCGGGAAGTAACCCGAGCTCAGCCACATATTTCAGCTTGGCCGGCTCGTGCACCCGCACCCGGCTGACGCGATAGGATCGCCCGGTTTCCTGCCTGACCAGGCTGGTGTCATGCAGGGTTGGCAGAACGTTATTTTTGTCCGGGATTGGTTCTCCGTGCGGGCAACGTTTGGGATGATCCAGCGCAGTGTCGATGCGTTCTTCGATTTCATCGCTTACCCCCAGCTCAAACTGGTCGGTCATGGCGTGCACTTCATCCCAGCCAAACCCCAGCACGCGTACCAGAAAAAGTTCTGACAGCCGGTGGCGGCGAATGGCGGGTAAAGCAACCTGTTCGCCGGCTGGCGTCAGGCGAACGCCATGATAGGGTTCATGCTCCAGCAGTCCCGCCTGTTTCAGGCGGCTGATCATCCGCGAGGTGGCTTGTAGAGAATGTTCCACCTCCTCCGCCAGAGTACTCAAGCTGACATAAGGCTCATATTCTTGCAGGCGGAAAATTTCTGCGGCATAACGACGCATGGCATAAGTTACGGATCGTTCCCTCATCAGTGGCGGTTTGCTGCTCACTCCTTAATATAAATTACAACCAGGGTGCAACTATTTGTGATAACAAGGTACAAATATAATTTAACATCATAATATTGATAAATATTATCTCAAATGATTATACTACAGCCCGGTCATCCCACTGGAGACTTTTAACGGGCTAACCGCGGAGCTCGTAACAGCTAAGGTGGGTGGTCATGGTGAAGTGTGTGGTTTGCGTTGAAGGTATTCACGAGAGCCAGGTGGAAAGTGCTTCATCACGCACCAAGCGCAGGTTTTGCAAACACATTGTGCGTGAAGAATTTGCAAATAACGCATAATTCACTGGAATGCCTAACTACACATCCATTTATGGAGGAACATCAATTGCGTCGCGTTTTAGCCTTATCCTTGTTCATGCTTGCTTTACTCTTACTCACCGCCTGCAGCGGTCTGACTGCCGCCGGAAATGAAACCGAAACCCTGGTAGTATATTCCGGACGCAGTGAAAGCCTGGTAGGTCCCATCATCACAGAATTTGAGGAAGTATCCGGGATCGATGTCGAAGTTCGCTGGGGCGATACCCCGGAGCTGGCCGCCACTTTGCTGGAAGAGGGTGAAAACTCGCCTGCGGATGTATTTTATGCTCAGGATCCGGGTGGTTTGGGCGCTGTGGTGGACCTGCTGCAACCGCTGCCTGCGGAGCTTATTGAGCCTGTAGAACCGCGCTTCCGCGATCCGCAAAATCGCTGGGTGGGTATTTCTGGCAGGGCGCGGGTGGTGGTTTACAACACCGAGCGCCTCAGCCCGGCGGATTTACCGGCTGATTTGCGCAGCTTTGCCGATCCTCAGTGGGACGGGCGTCTCGGTTGGGCGCCTACCAATGCCTCCTTCCAGACCATGGTGACTGCCATGCGTGCGCTGTGGGGCGAAGAAGAAACCCTGGCGTGGCTGCAGGGAATCCAGGCGAATAACCCGGTGGTGTTCGATGGCAATACACCTATCGTGGCCGCGGTCGGGGCCGGCGAGATCGACGCCGGTTTCGTCAATCACTATTACCTCTATCGATTCCTGCAGGAGGAAGGTGAATCCTTCCCGGCGCGGAATTATTATGTTCCATCCGGTGGGCCAGATGCGCTGGTGATGGTTTCCGGGGCGGGCATCCTGAAAACCGCCAAAAACCCGGAAGCTGCCCAACGGTTTATCGATTTTATGCTTTCCAAAGTGGCGCAACAGTACTTTGCCACCCAGACGTACGAATATCCGGTGATCGAAGGTGTGGTTTCGCCACGCGAATTGACCCCGCTGGCTGAGTTGAACACCCCGGATATTGAGCTAGCCGCGCTCAGCGACCTGGCTGGTACGGTGGCGCTGCTCCAACAGGCAGGTATCCTCCCCTGAGATGAACCTTACCCACCTCACCCCCCGAGAACTCCTCGACCGTTCGCTGCGCTGGCCTGCCGGCTTGCGGAAACCTCGCCTTTCGCATGGTTTCTTGCTCGTCGCTTGTCTGCTGGTGGTGGCGCTGGTACTCTTGCCGGTGGTTTACCTGCTGGTGCGGGTGCTTTCGGGGGGTGCGGGTATCTTTGCTGGCTGGTTTTCTCCGGCCATTCTGGCAACCTTAATACGCACCCTTGGCCTGGCTGTGGTCGTTACCGCGGGCAGTTTCTTGCTGGGAATACCGCTTGCCTGGCTGACGGTGCGCTCCGACCTGCCTTTCCGGCGAATTCTGGCGGTTTTACTGTCCTTGCCATTGGTGATCCCCAGTTATATCGGCGCATATCTGTTTGTCGCCGCCATGGGGCCACGCGGCATGGTGTACCAGGCGTTTGGGCAATGGCTGGGCCTGGAAAGGTTACCTTCGATCTACGGGTTTCCCGGGGCAGTCTACGTGCTCACCCTGCTCAGTTTCCCGTACGTGTTTTTAATGGTGCGGGCGGCTTTGCGCGGGATGGAACCATCGTTGGAAGAAGCCGGACGCAGCCTGGGCCTGAATAGCTGGGCGGTATTCTGGCGGATTACCCTGCCGCAATTACGCCCCGCCCTGACCGCCGGCGGATTGCTGGTGGCGCTTTATACCCTGCGAGATTTCGGCGCAGTTACTCTGCTGCGCTACGATACTTTTACCCGGGTCATCTATGTCCAATATAAGTCCCTGATCGACCGGTCTGCGGCAGCCAGCACGGCATTGATGTTAATTTTGCTGGCAATGATTTTCCTGGGGTTCGACCTGTGGAGCCGCTCCCGCCGGCGTTATACCAGCAATCCGGCTGCCGGAAATCGTGGACCTGCCCTCGTCCGCCTGGGACGAAAGAAATGGCTATTCTTTGGGCTGGTTCTGCTGGTGGTTTTTCTCTCGCTGCTTATCCCATTGATGGTGCTGGTGTTCTGGCTGCTGCGTGGCTGGGAAGGAGGCGCAGCCCTCAGTGGTCTGGCTCTTCCGCTGCTCAACTCGGTGCTGGCTTCGGGTTTGGGTGCGGTATTCACCCTGTTCTTTGCCCTGCCGGTGGTGCTCTACCAATGGCGTTATCCGGGTCAGACGAGCCGGGCGATTGACCGGGTGACCCATCTGGGTTTTGCCCTGCCTGGGATTGTGGTCGCTCTGGCGCTGGTATTTTTCACAGCCCAATATCTGCAGCCGGTTTACCAGACGATTTTTTCGTTAACTGCGGCGTATGTCATTCTATTCTTGCCTCAGGCCAGCGGCGCACTCCAGACTTCGCTGCGCCAGGTGCACCCGAGTTATCTGGAAGCGGCGCGTGGTTTAGGCCGGAACCCGATCCACGCTTTCCTGTCGGTAACCGTTCCATTGTTAAAGCCGGGAATCGCCGCCGGTGCGGGACTGGTGTTTTTAACCGCCATGAAAGAGTTGCCCGCCACGCTGATTCTCAGCCCGCTGGGCTTTAAAACCCTGTCTGTGGCGGTCTGGTCTGCGGTAGGTGAAGCCTTTTTTGCTCGCGCCGCCGCACCGGCACTGTTATTGGTGATCGTTTCGTCATTTTCCTTGGGATTAATTTTGTGGAATGAAGAGGCGCAGAGATGAATCCTCTGGTCGTTTGTGAAGGTTTACGGCGGAGCTTTGATGGCGTGCAGGCTATCGATCGTCTCGATCTTGAAATTCAGTCCGGCGAAATCCTGGCTTTGTTGGGCCCGAGCGGGTGTGGTAAAACAACCTTGCTGCGCCTGATCGCCGGGTTTGAAGCTCCAGAAGCTGGCAAAATTCAAATCGCCGGGGAAACCGTTTGTGGAAATGGCAGGTGGGTGCCGCCTGAACGGCGCCAGGTCGGGTTTGTTTTTCAGGATTATGCCCTGTTTCCCCACCTTACCGTTCAGGAGAACATACGCTTCGGATTGCAGGGGCAGGATCGTGCACGCCAGGCGCAAACCGTGAAAGAAATGCTCCATCTGGTCGGTCTGGAGGATTATGGCTCGCGTTATCCCCACGAGCTTTCCGGCGGAGAGCGCCAGCGCGTGGCTCTGGCGCGTGCTCTGGCGCCAAAACCTCTGATCCTTTTGCTGGATGAGCCGTTTTCCAACCTGGATGAAGACCGCCGTTTGCGTATGCGCCAGATGGTGCGCGATATTCTCAAGCGAATCGGCGCGACTGCCGTATTCGTCACCCACGACCAGGAAGAAGCCCTGTTTATGGGTGACCGGGTAGCGGTGATGCAAGCGGGGACCATCGTGCAGACTGCCGCGCCGCAACTTATCTTCCAGCAGCCAGCCACCCGGTTCGTGGCGGAATTTTTAGGTCAATCCGAATTTTTACCCGGCCGGGTGCAGGCGGATGGCATTCTCACCGAGCTGGGTTTGTTGCCTCAGGTGGTCGAGTTGGAACCCGAAACTGAAGTTGAAATCTGCGTCCGCCCGGATGATATCAGTTTTCACCCCCACAGCCAGGGTAACGCCTTTGTCATTGAGCGTGAATTCAAAGGCGCATACCATCTATATCGCTTGCGTCTGGATTCCGGGAAACAAATCAGTGTAATGCAGCCTCACACATTCGAGGTGGCGCCGCAGACCCGCGCCAGGGTGTATCTGGATCCGGGGCACGACCTGGTGGTGTTTCATGCAGGCCAGGCAGTGCCCCGGGTCTCTGCGCAAGGATCAATCCGTGAAGCGCATCTCGCTGCCATCTAACAGGATAATGATCAGGCGGTCGTCATCGAAATCGTAATTTACCGCTTCTTCCAACGCGTCATAAAAATCTTCCCACAACGATCCGGCGCCGCAATTCTCGGTCGTGCCGCTGGTCAGGTCGATGATCAACCGGTTTTGCGAGCGTAATTCGTAGACTCCACTCGCCTGGTTACAGTCAGAGTGCACACTCAGACCGCCATAGGCGTCAAAGCTAATGGCATAACGATCCGGGTCCGCCGGGCTGATTACCTCTCCGCCAGGCTTTTCCAGTCGCAGCCAGAACCAGCTCCCCAGGATTTCTTCACCGGCATATTTTCCGACCGGCGTGTTGGTCGGTCGTGGCGTGGGTGTGCGGGCGGGGGTGCTGGTGGCCAGAGGTGTATTCGTGGGCAGTGGCGTGTGGGTAGGCGGCGGGGTTAACCAGACTCCGCCGATCGGGATGGCGATACTGGAGACGAAGCGGTCGAGGTCATCCAGGTTTGGACTGAAATCACTCGCTGCTGCGGCATTCAACTGATCGACCACGTCGGCGAGATATGCCTGGTAATCGGCATTGAGAGCATTCTGCGTGGCTTCCGGCACACTCTGGCCGTCATCGGGCAATACCGTGCTGTTGACAGGGAAGATGAACGACAGGTAATATTTGCCATCGGCGGTCAATCCCTGAAAGAAATACTGGACGGTCTGGTCGGTTACGGGCTGAATACCCTGTGAATACATTGCCAGGTAGGCGATCCCGCTCCCGCCGTTAAATTGGATTCTTTTTGCTCTCGCGGTAAGAACCTGTGTGGCATTGACAGCAGGCAGCATGGGTAATTCGCCGCTTAAATCCGGATCGGTCTGTGCCAGCAGAGATTCAAGCCGCTGAATATTAGTGTTGATCAGCTCCAGCAAGTTGGTGTCTGGCATGGACGGGTCAGAAAACATCTGGCGGAATGCTGCAATCGGGAAAACTCGACCCTGGCGTTCGGTGGGGTTGAACATAGCCGCATTGACCTGGATGCCATCAAAACTGATCAACAGGTGCGGCGGCAAACCGTTCATCCCAGCCGGGATATTGGGATCGAATGGTGTGCCCGGGACAATCTGTTCGCTGGATTGGGTTGCCACCGATGCCGGTAAGGTAAACGTAAAATTGGCATCGCTGAGCACATCCGCCTGGTCGATGGGCGGCGGGGCGATGGTGGGGGGAATAGCCGGGGTCGGCTCCAGGGTATCCGTGGGATCGACCGGGACGGCTGTATGGGTGGGTGGAGGCGGCTCGGGTGTGTTGGTGGGCAGCGGTGTCGGCGAAGCCTGGGTTATACCGAAACCGCTGCACGAAGCCAGAAAAAGACTGGCCAACAACCAGATGGTAATCCATTTAAGTTTCATTCGAATATCTCCTTGTTGAACAGGCGCGGGCAAGCAGGTTCAAAACCAGAACCTGAAGGATTAAACGCCTGGATTGTGGGAAAAGTTCCCTGGCAGGCTCAAACCGAGCTTATTCCATAGCGGATGCATCGCACGCTTGGACTGCGGAGGCGCTGTCGGTAGGGATGTGTTCATTGCGAACATCCTGTTCCTCTCCGTTATCACCGGGCGCCAGAGGCAGGATAAAAGAAAACGTGGAGCCGGTACCCGGCTGGCTTTTTACCCATATTTCGCCGCCGTGCAGTTCCACAATTGCCCGGGCGACCGGCAGACCCAGGCCCATGCCGCCATGTTTGCGGGTCAGGTGGGATTCAACCTGGAAAAAGCGGTCGAAGATGGCTTGCTGGTGCTCGAGGGGGATGCCAATCCCGGTATCGCTGATGGATAATTGCGCATAGCCAGGAAGACTGCGTAAGGAAATCGACACTGCTCCACCCGGCTCGGTGAACGTCAGGGCGTTACGAATCAGATTCTGAGTGGCGATCCCCAGTTTGTCTTCTTCTGCATTCACCACAAGCAGGGTTTCAGGCAGAGTGAGACTCATATTTATCCGCTTATTCCGTGCTTCAGGCTGGTAACTGGTCACCAAATCCTGGAGCAATGTTTGTAGTTGAACCGGAGCCAGATGCAGCCTGGCGGTGCCGCTATGGAGTTTATCTGCACGGGTGAGCGTTTCGATCGTCTCCTTTAATCTCAGCCCACTCAGGATGATCGCCTCCACCTGGGGTAACAGCTCCGGGTTTTGCATCATTTCACGTAAGAAAGTGGCGTTGCCCAAAATCACTCCCAGCGGCGTGCGTAATTCATGCGAGGTGATGGCAGCAAAGTTTGTTTTCCGTTCTTCGAATGCCTGAATTTCGTTGGATAGGCCATTCCGTTTGGTTTCGAGCTGTTGGATAAACAGGCAAGTCCCAGCCAGGGCGGCAAGGCTCTCGAGAAGTACTGTGTCTTCCGGAAAATAAGGATGGGTGTGTTTATTGACCGCCTGTATGACTCCCAGGCGGTTTTCTCGGTAACGAATCGGTACCGATAACAAGCGATTAACGGGCTCCCCCATGATTTCTCCTACCTGTGTAGTGAGCGGCGGGTTGTTTTCTCCGCTTTCAAGATGGATAATTTCTCCCCGCTGGAAAGTTAACCCGGCAAAACTTCCGCTCAGGGGCAAGGTCAGCTTTTGCAGCCCGGGTAATTCCGGCTGTGGTCCAGCCGCAAATTTCAACACCTCGTCCACAGGATCGTACACCAGCAGGATGGAATACGCGCTCCCGGTCAATTCGGTGGCCGCGTTTGCCACCGATTGCAGGAAAGAAGCACCATCCTGCCGGACGGCTGACTGGCTTAATGCGATAATCCGGCTGAGCAGCCGGTCGTTGTGGTCAGATCTGGTTGCCATACCCTACGCTGATTAAATGAATACCCCTCGCGATTATAGCATACCCCATTCTTTTCACCGGCCAGGGTAAAACAGGCCGGTTCTCCAGCCAGTTATCGGGTGGATTTTGATAAACATATATCATTTCCTCGCTCGCGGAGTATAATTCGCAGGGTGACCGCACACCAAGAAACTTTATACAAGGAGCAGCTACATGAGTGAACGGAATAAGGTCAGGGTGGCTATCATCGGGGTCGGCAATTGCGCCTCGGCGTTGGTACAGGGCGTGGAATTCTATAAAAATGCCGTAGAAGATGACCAGATCCCAGGTTTGATGCATGTTAACCTGGGAGGCTACCATGTCCGCGATATTGAATTCACCGCAGCGATTGACGTAGTGGATTCCAAAGTGGGGAAAGACCTGTCTGAGGCCATTTTTGCACATCCCAATAATACCTTTCAGTTCAGCGAGGTACCTTACCTGAACGTCCGGGTGGCGCGTGGGATGACTCACGATGGGCTGGGCAAATACCTGTCTCAAATCGTGAAGAAAGCTCCCGGTCCCACCGACAATATTGTCCAACTGTTGAAGGACACTCAGACCGAGGTGGTGGTGAATTTCCTGCCGGTTGGCTCGGAAATGGCGACCAAATGGTACGTGGAGCAGGTGATGGACGCCGGCTGCGCCTTTGTGAACGGCATCCCCGTCTTTATCGCCAGCTCGCCATATTGGGGCCCGCGCTTTAAAGAACGCGGTCTGCCGATCATCGGCGATGATGTGAAAAGCCAGGTAGGCGCCACCATTTTACATCGTATGCTCGCCAGTCTGTTTGTCGACCGCGGTGTGCGCGTCGATCGCACCTACCAGCTCAACTTTGGCGGCAACACGGATTTTTTGAATATGCTCGAACGGGAGCGCTTGGAGTCCAAGAAAATCTCTAAGACCGGTGCGGTAACCAGCATGTTGCCCTACGAGCTCGACCCGACCGATGTACATGTGGGTCCCAGCGACTATGTCCCCTGGCTCACCGATCGTAAATGGTGCCATATTCGCATGGAAGGCACCACCTTCGGGAATGTCCCCCTTAATCTGGAAGCCAAGCTGGAGGTCTGGGATTCGCCCAACTCTGCCGGTGTGATCATCGACGCCGTACGCTGCGCCAAACTCGCCCTGGATCGCGGGCTTGCCGGACCGATCATCGGGCCATCTTCCTATTTCATGAAAACCCCGCCAAAGCAGTTTCGCGATGATGTGGCGCGTGAGATGACCGAGGCGTTTATAGTCGGCGAACCGGTCGGCGAAGAGGGTTAGTTTTCCCAGGGAAATAACACCCCGCCGGGTCCATACTTCAAGGGCGAACACCCGCCCTGAATGTGGGAGGACGTAGATGTTCGGTGGGGTGTTTTAATTTTAATGGATCACATCCCATCGCTGCCGGCAATGCGCAGGTTCAGCCCAACCATGCCTTTATCACCCTGAAACAGGTCGAATTCCAGCACCATCCAGCGATTGGGCAGGGTGGTTGGGTTGACCTCTTCGGGCAGGTCTGTGGCGTGGAAAAAGGCTGAGGCATACGGGGAATCCGGATTGCGTGTATCGGTGATCCAGGTCATTGGCGACATGGTCTTCAGGTAGGATAAAAAGCCGTAACCCTCTTCCTGGTTGTAATAGGAGCATAACCCGCGCACCGTTGAACCGTGCGCTCCCCAGGGGGTTTCCCGGCGGTTGGTGGGCAGCAACTCCGGGATCATGTAGCCCGAAGTAAAAACATCGGCCTCTTTGCGCAATTCATTGGATACGCTTTCGAAAGCCAGAACCTCCACCCGGCAGCCCATATTACGGATATATTGCACCGGGCGCACAAAGTCGCCATCTCCCGAAACAAGGATGACATAATCCAGGTGCGGCGCCTGAACCGCCATATCCACCACGATATAAGAATCCAGGTCGGCTTTACCATACCGCCGTCCGGTTTCCGGTTCGGTGTACCAGCGGACCTCTTTGACCGTGGTATGGAAGCCGATGCTGCGGATCGCCTCATGAAAGCCACGTGATCTTTCACTGTAGTCTTTGTCTGTCTGAGCGCGTTCGACATCAAAGGAGACATAAGCATCTAAACGCTGGATGACGCCATGAGTCATGGCATATTGGCGCAAAACATCGTAACGCATCCGTCCGCCGCCGCTCAAGTAAATATTCGATACATCCACAAAAACACCTACTCTTCGGTTAATTATTCGTGCGTCCATAGGTTCCTTATTAAAATCAGGTAATTTTTTCGAGCCGGGTAACTCTGCAGTTAACCGTGGCCTTTCACCGCGTCCCAGGCTCTGCCGCTAAATGGGAGGGGAGAAAAATGTATGATGTAAGCAACCATTGTTGATTGTGGAGCTACCACGGGCATGGTCATGCCCTTTTCAGGGAATTAATACCTGGCGAATGCGCTTTAAAACTCAGCGAAGGGAAGAAAAATCTCCCCTTCGCGTGTAAACCGGGAAATTCAATGGAATTATTCGCCTTCTGACGTGGGAGATTCTTTACCCGGCGTGGGAAGAGACCTGCGGGCTTCTTCAATTAATGTTTTTAACTCTGCACTGAGCTTATCGATCCGGTTATTGACTTCCGTCAGGCCTTTCTGCAATTGTTGCTGCGCCTGCTGATAGCGCGCGTCTGCTTCACGGCGCAGTTCACCACGCAGTTCTTCACCTGACATCGGGGCATATAGCAGGGCGATTGCAGCCCCAAATACGGTGCCGGTGAGAAAACCGATCAAATATTTCATGGTGTTACCTCCTGATGGATACGTCTATTGACAGTAGCGGCAGGCGAACTTTCCGGTAATCCCTGCCCTGTGCCTGAATTATAATCGCGTTGTCAGGTTTGTTACCCAAAATCCCGTTAATTAACCTCTGTACCAGTTCCGGTCATGGATCAGCGCATAGACCTGTGGCACCAGGTAATACCGCACCGGCAGCCCCACTTTCAACCGCCGCCGGATTTCGGAGGATGAAATTTCAAGCATGGGTGTTTCCACAAATCTCAAGCGCGCCTGTAACCCCGGCAGCAAGTCTTCAAGGGTTTCCAGCCGGTGGTTTTCACCCGGTCGGCGCATTACCCCGATTTCATCGCACGCGCGGATAAATTCGCCGGGGTTATGCCACTCAGGCAGGTCATTCAACGAATCCCCACCCATCAGGTAAATCCAGGTCGCGGCCGGGTCTTTTTGCCGCAACAGCTTGACGGTGTCCAGGGCGTAATAAGGCCCCGGGCGGTCGATATCGACGGTGGAAAGCTCGAAACAGGGTTCACCCTGGATTGCTGCCCGGACCAGCTCCAGGCGATTTTCCAGCGAGGTAATTTGTTGTCCGGTTTTATGCGGCGGGTAAGGCGTCAGCACCCATAACACACGGTCCAGCTTCAATTGCCAGGCACATTCCATGGCCAGAATTTGATGTCCCAAATGGGGCGGGTCGAAGGTGCCGCCAAATATCCCCAGGCGCATCTCAATCCTGCCATTCCAGCTCGAAATCAGCGATCTGTACCGTATCGCCAGGTTTTACGCCGGCTTCTCGCAGCGCCTGCTCGATGCCCAGGGTCTGTAAAATCCGCTGGAAACGGCGCACCGACTGGTCGTTTTCCCAGTAAGTCATCTGGGCGGCGCGTTCGATCGCCGCGCCGTGTACCTGCCACAAATCCCCCTTGCGCTGGATAGAATAGGCCCGGGGGTCTTCTTCCGGACGATAAACCGGCAGCTCGACAACTTCCGGTGGGGCAGGCAGCTCTTCCAGCAATTGCCAGGCGCGGTAAAGCACCTGGCGGACATTTTCTCCCGTGACTGCGGAAAGCGGATAAATGTTCAGGCTGCGTTTTTTGGCTGCCGCCTGGATCTGCGTCCAGCGTGCCTGCACTTCCGGCAGGTCGTATTTATTTAAGGCCACGACCTGGGGTTTGTGTTTCAATTCGGGGTCGAACAACGCCAGCTCAGAGTTAATTTGCGCATAGTCAAGCAGGGGGTCTTCCGCCAGGCCGTCCAGCAGGTGGATCAGCACGCGGGTGCGCTGGATATGCCTTAAAAACTGGTGCCCCAGACCGGCGCCGGTATGAGCGCCTTCGATCAGCCCGGGTATATCTGCCAGCACCAGGGTGATTTCGTCCTCCAGTTCCGCCACACCCAGGTTGGGTTCCAGTGTGGTGAAGGGATAGGGGGCAATTTTAGGGCGGGCATTGGTAACCACCGCCAGAAAGGTGGATTTACCCGCATTGGGCACGCCCACGATGCCCACATCGGCGATCAATTTCAATTCCAGCCGCAGACGTTTCTCTTCCCCGGGTTCGCCTTTTTCTGCGAGCCGGGGGGCCTGGTTGTGGGCGGTAGCAAAACGGCTGTTTCCCCGCCCGCCGCGCCCGCCACGAGCCGCCAGAAGCTGCTGGCTTTCTTCAACCAGGTCTCCCAGTACTTCTCCGCTATCTGCATCATAAATCACAGTGCCCGGTGGGACTGCGATGATCAGGTCTGGGGCGGATTTGCCGGTGCGGTTATTCGGACCGCCGCCCCCGCCATGCTCAGCGGCAAAAATTTCCTGATAACGAAAAGCAGACAGGGTATTCAGGCGCGGGTTTACCTGGAGCAGCACATCGCCGCCTTTACCCCCATCGCCGCCATCTGGTCCTCCACGCGGCACGAATTTTTCCCGGCGGAAATGCACCATGCCATTCCCGCCAGTCCCGGCGCGTACTGTAATTGTGGTTTCATCGACAAACATATCGCGGAGATTATACCCCAGGGGAATTCTCACCTGGATTTTGGTTAATCGCCGTAATGTTCTGCAACCGACCCTCCAAGCGTGTCGCGTCTTAATCTTCTCGTTCAATTTCATGTGCCGGTAATCGATCGGAATAAGTTTGTACGCTACTCGCGTTTGTTTGCACAATCAGACAAGTAGTGGTATATTTCGATCGTGGCATTTGGAACTTATGCGTTATTTGCCCAAGCGTCACACACCATTCCACGCAGCAGGAGGACACGCATGCTAGATAAAGCCATTCCCGATATTGTGATAGGGCGTCTGCCTTTGTATTTACGCACACTGCAAACCATGGCAGAGCAGGGACGCCAGGTAACCTCCTCTCAGGAACTGGGGGAATATTTAGGAATTTCTGCCGCGCAGATTCGCAAAGACCTGTCTCAATTCGGGGAGTTTGGTAAGCAGGGCACCGGGTACAACATCCCCTACCTGATCGAGCAATTAAGT
Organism: Anaerolineales bacterium; assembly: GCA_020061145.1. Lineage (GTDB taxonomy): Bacteria > Chloroflexota > Anaerolineae > Anaerolineales > DRKV01 > JAGUYX01. Next base: position 14,380 of record JAGUYX010000108.1, read on the forward strand.
GAAATTTTGAATGTCAACCGTACCTGGGAGATGGCGGTAATCGGGGCAGGGGACATCGGTCATGCCATCGCCCGCTACCAGGGGTTTATCGACCGGGGATTTAAGGTCAAAATGATCTTTGACAGTCATCCGGAAAAGATCGGCAAGAAAATTGGAGAGTTTGTGGTGCAGGATGCCGCCGATATGGTCGCCAGGATTCGCGCCGCGGAGATCAAAATTGCTATGCTGGTTGTACCGGCGCAACACGCCCAGGCGGTTACCGATCAGCTCATCGAAGCCGGCGTGCGCGCCATCCTGAACTATGCCCCGGTAATGCTTAATGTCCCGCCGGAAGTCCGCGTCCAGCATATCGATCCTGCGGTTCACTTGCAGAGAATGACGTATTACCTGGACTGAGGCGTTATACACCCTGTTATCGATTCCGGTCACCACGGAATCTGTTCCAAATTATCTCATCTCCTTGTCGCCAGAGCCGCGAAGGCTGTATGAAATTGCAACCAAACCGGTTGTTATTTCGCTATATCTTATATACAGCGTACATCCTGTTGATGCGGAGAAGGAGTTGCAGGCATGAAGGCTACCAAAGTCTTGACTTCAGGTTTCTTTATTTTGCTGGTCTTTTTTGGAGTGCTGTTTTTATTTATCCTCGGTCGCCAGCACATTTATCTTTTTGCCCAGGTTAAGGAAGATCAGATAGGCGTGAAGATCCGCGGAGGCAAAATCGTCGAAATACTACCTCCCGGCGTCTATTCCGATGCCGGTTTGTTTGTGCGTCTGGATCGGTATTCCACTCAGGAATACAAATTCAGCTCTGCCGACCCGGAAGTGATTACGCTGGATAATCAGCGGATTGGGGTAACTGTCAGCGGCAGCGTCTTCCGGCCCACCCTGGCGGATGCCAACCGGGTGCCGGATTTATGGATCCAGTACAAGCAATTGTATACCGATGATTCTGTCCTGCAGCGGAAAATGGACGACCTGTCTTTCCAGGCGATGAAAGTGTGCGTGGGCGATCGACCATTCCAGGATTCGGTGATCGGCTCCGACCGGGATGCCTTACGCAATTGCATTGATGATGAGCTGAATAAGCTGGTAGAGCCGTTCGGTCTTTCCGTGGCGAATGTGGTGGTACCCAACGTCACCCTGAGCGCCGAAGTTCAGGCGAAACTGGATGCTATCACCCAGAGTCGACTGGACACGGAGAAAGCCCAACAGGATGAGAAAAAGGCCGTTGCTGAAGGTCTGGCGCAGCGCGCCGCCCGTGAAGCGCAAATCCGGGTAGAACAATCCAGCAAGCAGGAAGAAGCTCGCCAGCAAACCATTCTGGCAGCGCTAGAAGAAGAACGTCTGCGCGCCCAACGGGCTGTGATCGAAGCCCAAAAAGCCAATGATTTGATCACTGCCCAGCGAGATCTGGAAATCACCCGGGTACAGGCGGAAGTTGCCCAGGAGCGTGCGCGCGCCGACCTTGCCCAACAGATCGCCCTGGCGCAGATTTACTCTGAAAATGAGAACTACCTGCTGTTCCAGATGGCGCTGGTCAATTCCCAGGCCATCCAGCCCACCGACAAGCTGATCTTCACCCCCGAAGGCGTATTCCCCAGCCTGGTGTTCGGCAATAATGTACTGCCCACCCTGCCGGTCGGGCCACCCGCGCCGGAGACCGGCACTCAGGAAACCACACCTTAAGCACGTATCCTTTGAGAATAAAAAATCCCCATCGCCAATCTCGGGATGGGGATTTTTAGGTGTTAATGGAATAATCCTTCAGCTTCCCGGTAAATTCCTGCGGATGGCGGCATAAACCCCCGGAACCAGGGCGCGGGCCGCGCCTTCGGCGGTACAGGTGGTGGGGTTGTCTACCAGGTAAGCCGGGACGCCCAGTTCTTTGGTCAGCAGCTTTTCGATGCCCGGTAATAAAGCCCCTCCGCCACAAATCGCCAGGCCGCGGTCGATAATATCCGACACGAGCTCGGGCGGGGTCTTTTCCAGCACCCGGCGCGCCGTCTCGACAACATCATGCAGCGGATCGGCAATCGCTTCCACCACCTCGCCGGTGGTCAGAGTGACCGGTTTGGGTAGCCCGGTAACCTGATCCTGGCCCTGCATGGTCATTGATTTTTCCTGGTCCACGGGGATGGCGGAACCAATCTGGATTTTTACCTGCTCGGCGGTTTGCGGGCCGATGATAATACCATATTTACGGCGTGTGTACGCAATAATGGCGTCATCCAGGGCGGCGCCGCCGGCGCGCATGGTTTCCCCGGCGACAATGCCGTACATCGCCAGAACTGCCGCCTGAGTGGCGCCTCCGCCCAGGCAGAGCAGCATATTCCCCGATGGCGTCCCGATTGGCAGGTCGGCGCCCAACGCGGCTGCCAGGGGTTGATGAATCAGGAACACTTCCCGGCTGCCGGCGGAAAGCGTCGCCTCGTGGACAGCCCGGCTTTCCACGCTGGTGATCCCAAAGGGGATAGTAATCATTACGTTGGGGCGAAACAAACGCATCGAACCGCTGGCTTTGCGGATCAGATACTCCAGCAGTCGTTCGGTGACTTCGTAATCGGCAATCACCCCGTTTTGGAGCGGTCGGGTGACTTCGATGGAATCCGGCACCCGTCCTAACATGTTCAGAGCTTCCTGTCCCACCTCGACAATTTTTTGCTCGGCGACAGCGATCGCCACCAGAGTTGGCTCGTTGACGACGATTTCATTCCCGATAGCCAGCCGGGTATACATCGTCCCCAGGTCGATACCCAGGTCCTTGGAGAAAAGCGCCATTTTTTTTGTTCCGTAACCTCAGGACTCGCTGCCTGATGATGAATGCCCTGAACCATAGTTACGCGTGGGGGGCACCTTGCGGTAACGCCGGACTGCATCCAGACGTAACTGGGATCGGCGTAATGCGGCTTCCAGCACCAGATAAGTATCGGTATCCGGCGGGGGACCTTCCTTGAGGATTTCTTCGGCGCGCTGGCGTGCGGCTTCTGCCCGGGCGATATCGATTTCTTCGACATTTTCGGCGGCGGAGGCGAGCACGGTGACGATATTTGGCTGGACTTCCACCACGCCTCCCGAAATCGTAAAGACTTCTTCCACACCCGCGGTGCGCACACGGCAAATGCCAAATCCCAATGTAGAGATCAGGGGGGCATGGTTGGGTAAGATCCCCATTTCCCCATTTACCCCGGGGACGATGACGATATCCGCCTCGCCTTCGAAAACTGCGCGATCCTCTGAGACAATTTCTACCCGTATCGGCATGGTGTGGCTTTATCCTTCACTGCTGGCGAGTTCCTCGGCCTTTTCGACCGCTTCTTCGATGGTGCCTACCATCATAAAGGCCTGCTCGGGTAAATCGTCATGTTTACCATCCAGGATTTCCCGGAAGCCGCGTACAGTATCTTTTAAGGGCACGAAACGACCCGGGATGCCGGTGAATTGTTCGGCGACAAACATCGGCTGGGAGAAGAAACGCTCAATTTTCCGCGCCCGGGCGACGATCAGCTTGTCATCTTCGGAAAGCTCGTCGATGCCCAGAATGGCAATAATATCCTGCAGGTCCTTGTAACGCTGTAAGATTCGCTGGACTTCGCGCGCCGTATTGTAATGATCTTCACCTACAATCGCCGGGTCGAGGATGCGGGACGTAGAAGAAAGCGGGTCAACTGCCGGGTAAATGCCCTTTTCCGAGATGGAACGCTCCAGGGCGATGGTTGCATCCAGGTGGGTGAAAGTCGCCACCGGCGCAGGGTCCGAGTAATCGTCGGCGGGAACATAGATCGCCTGCATAGAGGTGATCGAGCCTTCATGCGTGGAGGTGATGCGTTCCTGCAGCTCGCCCATTTCGGTCGCCAGGGTAGGCTGGTAGCCTACCGCGGAGGGCATACGCCCCAGTAAAGCCGATACCTCTGAGCCGGACATCGAAAAACGGAAGATGTTATCGATAAACAGGAGCACATCCCGCCCGCTATCGCGGAAATACTCCGCCATCGAGAGGGCAGTCAGTGCAACCCGCAGGCGAACCCCAGCCGGTTCGTTCATCTGCCCGTAGACCATCACCGTATCTTTCATCACGCCGGATTCCAGCATTTCACGATACAACTGCGTCCCTTCCCGGGTGCGCTCGCCTACTCCAGCAAATACCGAGTTGCCTTCGTATTCGGTCGCCACCGAGCGGATCAGCTCCATGATGATTACGGTTTTGCCCACTCCTGCGCCGCCGAAAATACCGGTCTTCCCGCCTTTGGTGAAGGGAGCAATCAGATCGATTACCTTCAGCCCGGTCTGGAACACTTCCACACTGGTAGACTGGTCGACAAATTTCGGGGCCGGCCGGTGGATGGGGTAATAAACGTCCGAGGTGACATCCCCCTTGCCGTCCACCGGACGACCAAGGACATTAAAAATCCGTCCCAGGGTAGAAGGCCCCACCGGAACCGATATCGATGCACCGGTAGCGTGGGCGGGCATGCCGCGCCGCAGCCCATCTGTGCTATCCATGGCGATGGTACGGACCACGTGATCGCCCATGTGTTTCTGCACTTCCAACACCAGCACTTCTTCCCCCGGGCGGGGAACTTCGACGGCTTCGTAAATTTCCGGTAGACCACCTTCCGGGAAAGCTACGTCCACCACGCCGCCCAGGATCTGAAGAACGTGACCGGTTGATTTTGCCATACGATCCTCCAATAATTAAGCTTCTGCCGCCCGCGCCTGAGCCAGAGCTTCGGCCCCGCCGGCGATATCGAGCATTTCGTTGGTAATACTTTGCTGGCGTGCTTTGTTGTATTCCAGTTGTAAGGCGCCAGCCAGCTCGGTTGCATTGTCGGTTGCGTTTTTCATGGCCACCATGCGCGCCGCATGTTCGCTTGCCTGCGATTCCAGAATAGCCTGGAATAGCTGCAAAGCTGTGAAGCGCGGGATAATTTCATCCAGGATTTCGCGTTGTCCGGGCTCGTAGATATACGTAGGCAGGGCATGGTGGGCTTCATAGACCATCACCCGCTGGTCTTCCTGATCGATACTCAATGGCAGCATACGTTTGACGGTGGGAATCTGGGTCACCATATTGACGAAATCGGTATACACCAGGTAGACCTCGTCCACTTTGCCTGCCAAAAACTCATTCACCGCCAGCCGTCCAATCGCAGATACATCGCCAAAGGTTGGTGCGGCAGGCAGGTTGCTGAAATCGGCGATCACATTTTTCCGCGCCCGGAAAAGTAAGTCTCGCCCTTTGCGTCCGACTGAAATGTATTGCACCGGATGGGCGTAATCGTTAAAGGTACGGAAGGTGTGGCGGATGATATTGGTGTTATACGCGCCCGCCAGGCCGCGATCCCCACTCACCAAAACCACCAGGGTATTTTCGATCTTCTCGCGTTCGGTCAATAATGGGTGCAGACGGTCGCGATTGGGCTGCAAGGCAATATGTTGCAACACCTGCCATGCTTTTGTGGCGTAGGGACGGGTGCGGTTAACTGCCTGGGTGGCTTTACGCACTTTACTGGCGCTCACCGCCTGTAAGGCGCGTGTAACCTGAGCGATATTCTTTACACTGCGGATGCGGAGTCGTACTTCTCTTGCGCTGGCCATTTCCTGAGGTTCTCTCGCCTGATCTAAACGGTTATTGCCAGGTCGCATTGAACGAGGCAATCGCCTCGCGCAACCGTGCTTCGGTTTCATCGGTGATGCGTTTTTTCGCGGAAATATCCTTGCCGATATTGGGATGTGAAGTTTCCATATAGCGCAGCAAAGCCGCTTCCCATGCCCGGATGCGGTCTATCGGAATCCGATCCGCAAAACCGCGCGTGGCCGCGAAGATAATCATCACCTGATTTTCGAGCGACATCGGCTGGTACTGAGGTTGTTTCAGGATTTCCTGCAGCCGTTGCCCTCGCGCCAGTTGTGCCTGGGTGGCTTTATCCAGGTCGGAGCCAAACTGGGCGAAAGCCGCCAGCTCGCGGAAAGACGCCATATCCAAACGCAGGCGGCCGGCCACCTGGCGCATGGCCTTTGTTTGCGCATCGCCGCCTACCCGGGAGACCGAAATACCCACGTTCACTGCCGGGCGAATGCCGGCGTAAAACAGGTTGCTTTCCAGGTAGATCTGCCCGTCGGTGATCGAAATCACATTCGTGGGCACATATGCAGAGACATCCCCCAGCAGAGTTTCGATGATGGGCAAAGCAGTCAGCGAGCCGCCGGTGCCGGTGACTTTGACAATCTTGTAGGCATCCGGGTTCTCCATGCCCTTTAAGGCTTCCTCCGCGAGGTGGAGGGCAATCGGGCCGGTGTAGACCTCGTCATTTACCCCTTCTTCGGGAGAAGCCGTCTCCCCATCGTAAGGCTTGGGCACAATCACGTAATGATCCGCCAGACGAGCGGCGCGCTCCAGCAGGCGGGAGTGCAGGTAAAACAGGTCGCCGGGGTAAGCTTCACGTCCGGGTGGGCGGCGCAACAACAAAGAAACCTGGCGATACGCCCAGGCGTGTTTGGAGAGATCGTCGTATACCACCAGGGCGTCGCGCCCGGTTTCCATGAACTCTTCACCGATGGCGCAGCCGGCGTAAGGGGCGATATACTGCAAAGCTGCCGACTCATCTGCAGAAGCCACAATCACGGTGGTGTATTCCATCGCGCCCAACTTTTCCAGAATAGCAACGGTGCGGGCGATTGCGGCTTTCTTCTGGCCGATAGCGACGTAAATACAATACAGGTCTTTGCCCTTCTGATTGATGATCGTATCGATCGCCAGGGCGGTCTTGCCCGTCTGGCGGTCGCCAATGATCAGCTCACGTTGCCCACGCCCGATGGGGATCATCGCGTCGATCGGTTTGATGCCGGTTTGAACCGGGGTATCCACGTCTTTACGGGAGACGACCCCCGGGGCAATTCTTTCGATTGGGCGGTAATGGTCGAACGGAATCGGCCCTTTGCCATCCACCGGCTGGCCCAGGGGATTTACCACCCGGCCGACCATGCCATCGCCGACGGGCACCGAGGCAATGCGACCCGTGGTGCGCACCTGCATACCTTCTTCGATCCCCTCATATTCGCCGAGCACAATAATACCGACGATATCCGTTTCAAGGTTGAAAGCCACTCCAATCACACCATTGGCAAACTGCACCAGCTCCTGCGCCTGGACATCCGCCAGTCCGGAAGCGCGGGCGATTCCATCGCCAGCTTCGATCACCGTGCCGACCTCGCGCACCTCCACTTCGGGCTTAAAGGTATCGATCTGCTTCTGGAGATCTGCGGTGATTTGTTTGATCAAATCAGACATCTTACCTCCGTAACTCCGGTATTCGTTTTTCAGGACTAATACTTAAACAGCCAGTTTTTTATCGGGTTAAAGACGCGACGGTATCTGCATCCAGACGGGATAACAAGGCTACCAGTAAATTAACCGCTCGCTCGTAGTCCTGGCGATGCAGAATAGCGCTATGTGAATGGATATGCCGCGCCGCAACACCGATCACCACAGTGGGTACACCGGTATTATGCAAATGGATGGCGCCGCCATCGGTAGCGCCGCCTTCGACAAAGGATATTTGCAGGGGGATTTCCAGCTCTTTGGCGGTGTCGATCACCAGATCTCGCAGGCGCAGGTTTGGGATCATGCGCGCATCGTAAATCAAAACCGTTGGCCCGCCACCCAGTTTCACCGACGAGACTTCAGGCTGGATGCCCGGTACATCGCCGGCAATATCCGATTCCAGGATGATCGCCACATCCGGATCCACGGAGCGTACGCTGGTGGTGGCGCCGCGTAACCCGACCTCTTCCATCACTGTGGCGGCGGCATACACCGTATTCGGGTGAGATTGGGTTTGCAGTTTTTGCAGGGCAGAGATTAACAACGCCGTGCCAACCCGATCGTCAAAGGCCTTGGAAAGCAGGCTTTCGCCGTTCGCCATCACCTGAAAATCTGCCCGGGGGATAATTGGATCCCCGGGTCGCACGCCGGCGGCTTCCACTTCCTCGCGGCTGGTGGCGCCGATATCGATATACATATCTTTCTTTTCGACCACCTTGGAGCGTTCGTCGGCGGGTAATAAATGCGGTGGTTTGGCGCCAATCACGCCGATCACGTCGCCATTGCTGGTTTTGATGATCACCCGCTGCCCGAGTAATACCTGATCGAACCAGCCACCCAGCGGGATAAATTTAAGAAAACCCTCCTTGGTAATATGCTTGACCATGAACCCGATTTCGTCCATGTGTCCGGCCAGCATTACCCGGGGGGTTTCCGCTGTTCCATATTTTTTGCAGATCAGGTTTCCGGTTTTATCCTGGGTCACCTCACCGAGTGGTTCCAGGTACTCCCGTACAATCTCCCGGACAGGTGTTTCATAGCCCGGAACCCCGTGAGCTTCGGTGAGGGTTTTCAGCAGTGTGATGGTTTCATCCATGGAACTCCCCAAAAATCATCGAGGAACTGGGATTGAGCAGCACACCAGAACGCTCCCGAGGATTGCTGGATGTTTCTGTTACGGGGGCAAAATAACCGGTGTGATACAGGTACTCTTCCTCGACGGACGGCGGAAAACTGGGTAAATAATACCTGAAATCACAGGCATTGTCCAGTTATTCACAAACCACGCCATGCCTGCCAGGTGGTCAGGGATATTATACCGGCAGCTCGATGCGAATCAGGCAGTGATCCGAGGCGTGCTGGCCGGTTTGCTCAACCAGTGGAAAACGCGGGAAATTAAAGCTCACCCGCTTCGGGTCTGGATCATCCTCATGGCGGAATATGCGTGTAGTCAGGGGATTGCGCTTGCCGGAAGGGTAATAACCGTTAAATCCGATGCCGCCGCGTTCGATCTGAGGTTGAAAACCGCGCTGGATGACATCATCCGCCAGGGAGGGTGAAAGCAGCAGATAATCGATCTGGCTGGCCTGGTTGCGCCCGCGATACCAGTAAGTCCAGCGTTCATCTTCCGGCAACAGGTCAACGGCGTTGAACAGATCGCTCCCTTCGACCAGGGGTTGCAGCCAGGGAGAAAGAGGCTGGTCGTTCAGGTCTCCCAACACCACGAAGCGGCTGGTCTGATAACGGCTGGGTGAAAACCGCTGGCGCAGAATGTTCTGTACCGCCACTGCCTGACCGTGACGGCGGCGATTGGCGCGCTCGGTTTCCGCCGGATTATCGCTCTTGGTAAATTTCGACTTGAAGTGATTGATGAACAGGTGTAGTTTACGCGTTCCGCTGGAATTGGCCGCCACAGTGACTTCCAGGCAGTCCCGACTGAACACCCGCCGTCCATTTTCATCCACATCGTCGATATGGCTGCGCACAGACAGGATCTCCCGGGTGCTTAAAATACCTACGTCGATCTGGCGAAAATCATACGAATCGATCAATATGGTGTACGGATAATACGCCCCTAGAAATGCCGTGTTGAACAGGCGTAACGCCAGCAGGCTTTCCACTTCGCACAGGCAAAGGATATCCGGCAGGCCTTCTTTTTGGATTACTCCCGCCGCCAGGGAGGTCTGTTCCGGATTAAATGGCTGAAATAAACCTGTATTATTGACCGGCAAAAATCCCCACTCCGGGTCGGTCAGCAGGCTGCTGCCGAACATGTCTCCCGGATAACGCCTGCCAAAGCGATAACGCAGGAACAGGTTATTGACATTAAAAAAAGCCAGGGAGGTCACCGGGTTTAACCCTGCCAGAGTTTCTTACCGCTTTCCTGGCCTGTATCAACCGTCTCACTGGCTGGCTTTTCGACTTCATGCAGGGCAGCCAGGCGTTTTTGCAGGTTGTCCGTCTGCATTTTTTGATCCGCCAGGCTTTTTTCGAGCTCTTCGACGCGTTTTTGCTGGCTGCGCAAATTCAATCTGGCGCGGATCAGGGCGGGCAGGGAGGCGAGGAAACTGATCAACGCGCCGAGAGCCAGGGTGAACAAGATAATCAACGCCAACGAGCCTTCTAATTGAAAAGTCAGCAGGCGGATTTCGGTTTGCGCATTGTTTTGTAAGGCAAATAAAATCGCAAAGGCTGCCACAACCAGGGAAAGAAAGAGGAATATTTGCATTGATAGCCTCCCAAAACCTACGGTATAAGTTCAGGCGATTTCATCTTTGGGCGGGCGGGATTTGGCGGATTTGCCCAGCTCCTGTGAACGTTCATAGGCTGCCCAGATGGCGCGAGACAGCGCGGTGCGGAAACCGGCTTTTTCCAGATAATACAGCGCTGCCGCTGAAGTGCCACCCGGCGAGGTGACCTGGTTCCGTAGCTGCGCCAGGTGCATCACGCTGCCATTTTCCTGCATGTTTTTCAGGTAAAAATCCACCGAACCGCGTACAGTCTGGGTGACCAGCCGTTCGGCAATTCGCCGGGGAAAGCCCAGATGGACGCCGGCATCCACCATGGCTTCCATGAAAATGAAGACATACGCCGGGCCGGTGCCGGAAAGCGCAGTCGCCATATCGAGGTACATTTCCTCTTCCATGTAAATCTGCTCGCCCAGCGCTCCCAGGATACGCCGCGCCATCTCCTGCTGTTCCTCCGAGACCGTTGGGGAGGACGTCCAAACGGTAATCCCCTCGCCGATCTGGGCAGGTGTGTTGGGCATGGCGCGCACAATGGAGGTATGCCCCAATCCCAGAGCGATTTTTTCCAGCGGCGCTCCTGCCACAATCGAAAGCACCAGCGATGCGGGCTGGATAACGCCATGTAAACTGTGTAAAACCTGATCTAATAATTGTGGTTTGATCGAAAGCACCACCACATCCGCCTGGGCGGCAGTTTCGGCATTATTCATGGATACCTGGACGCCGAATTTTTCCGCAAGCTGATCCAAACGTCGCTGGCGTGGACCGGCTGCCATCAGGGATTCAGCCTTGGCCACCTGCTGGCGAATTAAACCGGCGATCATCGCTTCTGCCATTACACCGGGGCCGATAAATGCAATTTTTCGCTGATCGAACAACAAGACCTCCGAAATCACGGTGAAAAATAAGATAATGCCAGGCGCAGCCGGGTTTCCAGGTCTCCCGGCGTCTCACGGGGGATGTTCTGAATGGCTGCCTGCGCTTCCACCACACTATACCCCAGAGTTGTCAACGCTTCCAGTACCTCACTGTCCACATCGCTCAATCGGCCGGTGGCTTCTAATTCTTCTAACCCGGGTTTGATCCGGTCCTGCAGGTGTAACAGGACTTTTTGGGCTGTTTTCCTGCCCACGCCAGGTACACGGGCGAATATTTCTGCCTGTTCGTTGAAAATGGCGCGCCGGATTGCTTCAGGAGACAGGCTGGATAGAATCGCCAGTGCCAGCCGCGGCCCCACCCCATTCACGCCCAGTAACATACCAAACAGATCGCGACCTTCCTGGGTTTCAAAACCATACAATGCCAGCACATCCTGGCGGACCACCAGATAGGTGAACAGGCTCAATTGCTCACCCGGGTGAAGGCGACCGAGTACGTCTGCCGGAGCGAATATTTCTACGCCAACATTGCCAACCATCAATATGATTGCTTCACGTGTGGTGCGGGCGACTTTCCCGCTCAGGGATACAATCATCGATTCTCCGAGTGGTTCATGGCGCGTTGTATCGGTCCGCGGTGGTGGATATGGCAGATGGCAACCGCAAGTGCGTCTGCGGCGTCATCCGGACGGGGAATTTCTGGAAGATTTAATAAAATCCGCACCATCTCCTGTACCTGACGTTTGTCTGCTTTGCCATAACCCACTACCGCCTGTTTGACTTCCAGCGGCGTGTATTCTCCGACTTCCAGGCCTGCCATGGCCAGGCAGAGCAGGGTTACGCCTCGCGCCTGCCCGACGGACAGAGCTGTTTTCACATTACTCTGGAAAAATAATTTCTCCACCGAACCGGCCATGGGGCGGTGGAGCGAAATAATGTCGTTTAACTGCGAGTAAAGCCGCTGTAACCGTTCCGGCATGGGCAGATCTGCGGGGGTAAGGATTACACCGTAACCCTGCGCTTCCAGACTGCCGTTTTCAAGTTCACGGACCAGCCCGTAGCCGGTGGTAGCCGTGCCTGGATCAATGCCGAGGATAAGCATACCGGTCAGGCGGCTTCGAGTTGTGCGATAGCCTCATCGGTAATCAACAGGTTGGTATACACCTCGGACACATCATCCAGATCTTCCAGGTTTTCGATCACCTTCAAAACCTGCAAGGTTTCTTCTAAAGGCAGCTCAAGCTCGTTATTCGGGATCATTTTCAGCCCTGCCTCTTCCGGCTGGATTTTAGCAGCCCGCAACGCGTCGGCAATAGTTTTAAAATTATCTACCGGCCCAATAATCACGATTTCGTCATCTTCGAATTTGACATCGTCTGCGCCGGCTTCGACGGCAATTTCGAAAACCCGGTCGGGATCCAGTTTTCCCTGGGGAAAGGAGAAATAAGCCACCCGATTGAATTGCCAGCTCACTGAACCGCCTTCTCCCATACTGCCATTAAACCGGTTGAGAATATGGCGGATTTCGGCGACGGTGCGGTTGCGATTGTCGGTGACGCAATCGATCAATAAAGCCACGCCATGTGGTGCATAACCCTCGTACATCACTTCTTCAAACGCGGCCGCGTCTTTATCTTCACCGGTGCCTCGCCGGATGGCGCGTTCGATGTTTTCTTTGGGCATGTTATTATTGCGCGCTTTTTCCACTGCCAGCCGTAGACGGAAATTAGTGTCCACATCGCCCCCTCCTTCGCGAGCAGCCAGGACAATTTCCCGCGCCAGGCGGGTGAAGACCTGGCCGCGCCTGGCGTCATTGGCGCCTTTTTTTCGTTTAATCGTGGACCATTTTGAATGTCCAGACATGTTGTTCTCTCCTGCGAACCACGTTACCGGAAATTATTACCGGCGTGCGGGGGATGAATTACTCGATAAATTCCGCTTCGATGGATGTTTGGTTCTGATAAGGGAAGGTTTAAATTTAATCTTTTTTTCATTGAAAATTATACCATGCGCCTCCCTGCAAACAAATTTGTTAGCCGTTTGTAAAGGATTGAATGTTAATAACTGCTATAATTTTTTAATGATGGGAGAATGTTTAACTTGTCCTGTGTTTCCAGTCAATGGGACAGCTGAAGGATTGTTCGAGGATATGGCTGCCAACTCTGATGACGCGCCAGAACAAACCACCCAACGAGTCTGAACGCTCTGCGTTCCGGCTCGTTTTTTGTTAAACATCTCCTGTTTTCGGCCAGTACAAATCCCACATATAACCGAAAAGGCAAACCCATCGCGAGGTGGGGGCGCAAAGTCATGGGTCTGTAATCGCAGCAGATCGCCAGACTGCCGAAGAACCCGCTCCGACATTATTCTTTTTTCGCGGGTCCCATCATGCGAAAGGAGGTGATCGAGCAGTCTGGTATCGCTGGTTCAGGGTTATGCTCAACCGTCGATTTGCCAGGCTCTCCTCAAATAAATTCTGGGAGAAAAATGTCATTACATCATTCCAGTTTACAAGGAGAAAATAAGAGATGAGGAAGGTTTTTAATATACTGATTGTGCTGGTGTTATTGCTTTCTTTGACCCCAGCCGCATTTGCCCAGGATGCCGGACCGGAGGGACTGGAACGCTCTCTTCCAGCCTCGGTTGCAGATATGGCTCTGGATGAACCTTTGACAGCTCAGTTTGACCTGCAGACCGGTCTGGACGCCAGCCTGTCTGGCGCCAGCGGCACTACCGGCGTGATTGTCCGCTTACGGGCTGATTCTGTCGCCGAGCGCAATATCCGCGGCCGTTCTGCTCAACGCATCGGACGCATTCTGGATCTCACCCAGGACCGGCTGTTAGAGCGTATCCTGGCTCTCGATCCGGCTGCTGAGGTTCTGGGCCGGACGCAGATCGTGCTCAACGCCCTCTACCTGCGGGTAGACGGCGCTGTGCTGGATGCCATCGCCCGGGATGCTGCCGTACAGCGAGTTGCGCCTCTCGGCACCTACGAGCTGGATCTTTCCGAAACCGTGCCTTACATCGGAGCCAGCGCCGTTCAGGGGATGGGTTACACCGGTGCAGGCGTACGGGTAGCCGTGCTGGATAGCGGTGTCGATTACACCCATGCCAACCTGGGCGGCTCGGGCGATCCTGCGGAATACGCAGCCAATGATCCCACTGTGATCGAAGCCGGCACATTCCCCACCGCCAAGATCGTAGGTGGGTACGACTTCGTAGGTAGCGATTGGCCGAATGCTCCGGAAGCGCCAGACCCCGATCCCCTGGATGATGGCCCGGAGGCCGGGCACGGCACGCATGTCGCCGATATCATTGGCGGTATGGATGGTGTGGCTCCGGATGCCGATATATATGCGGTCAAGGTTTGTTCCTCGGTATCCACCTCCTGCTCAGGTTTTGCGTTGATCATGGGCATGGAATTCGCAGCCGACCCGGATGGCGATGGCGATCCCGCGGATCACGTGGACCTGATCAATATGTCCCTGGGTTCATCCTACGGGCAACCCTTCGATGACGATCTGGTCCTGGCAGTTGATAATGCCACGATGATCGGCATCCTCACCGTCGCTTCGGCAGGCAACAGCGCCAACAAACCCTATGCGACCGGCACCCCCGCAGGCGCACAGTCAGCGCTCTCTGTGGCGCAAACCAGCGTCCCCAGCGCTTTCCAACCTTTCCTGACGGTAAACGCACCTGAAGCGTATGCCGGCGATTATGTGGCCGTATTCCAGCCCTGGTCGGTGTACCCAACCGCCGTAATCAGCGCTCCGATGCAGTATGGTGATGGCGCAGGCGGCAACCTGTTAGGCTGTGATCCGTTCACGGCTGGTTCTTTGGCAGGCAAGATTGTCCTGGTCGATCGTGGCGCTTGTAACTTCACTTTGAAGATCTCCAATATCTCCCAGGCAGGTGGTCTGGCAGGTATTATTGGTCTGGTAGCCCCGGGCGACCCCTTCGAGGGTGGCGACGGCGGCGACCGGCCGATCGATATCCCCGGCTACATGGTCAGCCAGGCGGTCTCCAACACCTTTAAGGCGGCTATCGACACAGGTGAATCGATGATGACGATCGATCCGGAGTACGGATTACCCCTGGTAGGCTCCATGGTGGGTAGTTCTTCGCGTGGACCACGCAACCAGGATTCGATGCTCAAGCCTGAAATCGGCGCACCCGGCGCTTCTGTTTCGGCGATCGCCGGAACCGGTACAGAGACCGGACCGTTTGGCGGTACCTCCGGCGCCGCTCCGATGGTCACCGGCTCAGCAGCCCTGTTGCTGCAGGCATACCCGGATCTCACCCCGGCGGAAGTTAAAGCCCGCCTGATGAACAATAGCGAGACCGACATCGTCACGGATAAGCTCTCCAACCAGCCCGCTCCCATCAGCCGCATTGGCGGCGGCGAAGTGCGTGTCGATCGCGCTGTGCTCGCTCCGGCAGCTGCCTGGGATGACGAATCGTTGCTTGGTTCGTTGAGTTTCGGTTTCATGGATGTCAGCAAGAGCACAGTCAATCTGTTCAAAACTGTGCGCGTACGCAACTACACCGACGAAACCATCGTTTACAACGTCACTCCAACCTTCCGCATGGAAGATGATATGCTCAACGGAGCGGTGGAAGTTCAAGCGCCTCAACAGGTAACTGTGAAAGGCGGCAAGGATGCCACCTTTACCGTCAAGCTGACCATCCACGGCGAGTTGTTGCGGGGTAACTATATGAACTCCGGCAGCCAGGGCGCCAATCCCGCCGGGCTGGATCTCAACGAATACGATGGTTATCTCATCCTGGATGACGGTTCCCACCCGATCCACATGCCCTGGCATATTCTGCCCCGCAAAGCGGCAGAAGTGATTGCTCGCCCGGACTTGAAGTTCAACAAAGAAGGCGTGGCTATGCTGAATGTGGTCAACCGCGGTGTGGGCACTGCCCAGATCGATGCCTACTCTTTGCTGGCTGTCAGCGATAACATCCCCTCGGGTGGTCTCGGTCAGCAAATGCCCGTTCCGGATCTGCGTGCCGTTGGTGTGCAGACCTTCCCGGTGCCGGCTGGCTTCTGTAGTGCGGACCCCTCGTTCCTCTGGGCGTTTGCAATCAACACCTGGGAGCGACAGTCGCACCTGCTCCCGGTCAGCCATTGGGTCTACCTGGATACAAATCAGGATGGTACGTTTGACTATGCGGTTATCAACCGTGACGTCAGCCTGACTAACCTGACCGACGGGCGGCAGCTTACCTGGTCAGTCGATCTTTCAACCGGAGCTGCGGAGGCTTTCTTCTTCGCCGAACATGCCACCAATACCGGAAATACCATCCTGTATATCTGCGGTGAGCAGATCGGTCTTTCTGGTGGGGATATGCTCAACACCTTCGTGGATGTGGCGGTGGAAGCCACCGACTTCTACTTCGGTGGACCTGGCGACTTCGTCGATGGCATCACCATCACACCGCTGGGCGAGCGCTACTTTGGTCTCTTCAGCGATGTTGAAGGCAAACAGAAGACCTTCGTCGACGTCTACGACTTCGGTCCGAAATACAACCAGGATCTGGGATTGCTGCTTATCACCAATGGCGACCGGGGAACCGGCGCACGTGGTGGAGCCACCCAGGAAACTGAAGCGGTGATCGTTTTCGCCCGCTAATTCAGTTCGTTTCCCAATAAAAAAATCGTGGGACTGATTGCCAGTCCCACGATTTTTATTGATCAGCTTTGCGGCGGCCCGATTTCATCCCCCTGACCGGGTGCACCTTCGCTTTCATCCGGTTCCTGTAGATTCAGAAAAGGTGATGCGCCGGGTTGTTTCAAGCTCAGGCCCTGTTCGCAGAGTTTAAAGGTGCCTTGTTGTGTGGCACGAATATCGTAGACCTGCTCCTGGTATTGCAACTGGATCCAGTAGCCTTCAACCAGCGCCATGGTATACATCTCTCCTGGAACCGGGCAGCCCAGTGAGCCATCTGGCCAGGTGACAGCTTCAGCGCGCCACAGGACGAGTTGACTCACGTCAACCCCAAAGGTTTGCTCCAGATAATCGTAGATTTTCTGCAGCAGGTCGTCAGGGACTTCGCCCACAACAGGCGTTTCAGGCAATTCCGCCTGGCCGCCTGTCAACGGGGTAGGAAGTCTTTCCGGTGTGTGCTCTACAGGCCGGGTGGGAGTATCTTCCGGGCTTCCGCCAGGTGAAGTCGGGGATGGTTGTGGAGTAACTGGCGTGGTTTCGCTGGTTGGTGTCGGGGTCGGCATGGGCGTTTCCTCCTTTGAAGGTTCGCTGCCAGGCAAATCTACTCCTGCCACCGGGGCGCAGGCAGCCAGCAGAAATAACCCGCTGGCGGCCAGTAAAACAAACGACCCTGGCTTCACGATAATTTTCCCAAACATAATCTTCGCTCCTTTCATCCTCTTGTACGCCGGGATGCAGGTTGATGGATTCGTGGGTATCCCGGCTATGACGATTGGCCGAATGTGTTTGGATGCGCAATCATTTATTATGCTGCCAATCGCCCGGGCAAACCGCCTGTGTCCAGGCGGATACCTGTGAAATTTACAGATCCTCAGATTCACAGGCAACCTTTCCCGGCAGGCAATGGATACCTGCACGATGCGAGGACGTTATTATCTTCATTTGAGTTCCCAAACGGTAGGGAAAATTAGGCAGGATTCAGTGAATATTAATCCATCACCAGTACAGCTTCACCATTGATCCGGCTGTTTTTCAGATCGATTAATGCCTGATTGGCCTGATTCATCGGGTACAGGTTGACCGTTGCCCGTACCGGAATTTCCGCTGCAAGCCGCAGAAATTCCATTCCATCCCGGTATGTGGCATTGGCAACGCTGCGCAATGTGCGCTCGCCATAGATCAAGTCGTACGGCAGTGTCGGTATCGGGGTAAGGTGAATGGCGTTAATTGCCAGTGTGCCGCCCGGGCGCAGTTTTTCCAGGATCAGGGGTACCAGTTTGCCGCTGGGGGCGAATAATACGGCACGATCGAGAGCTTCTGGCGCCTGTTGTTCGATTCCGCCCACCCAGGTCGCTCCCAGCTGGCGCGCATGTTCACGGTGGGTTTCGGAACGGGTAAATACGTAAACGGGACAACCCCAGCTTTCGGCGATCTGGATGGCTAAATGGGCGCTGGCGCCAAACCCAATCAAGCCCAGGCGCTCGCCGGGCTGAACATCGGCTTTAATTAAGGAACGATAACCGATAATTCCGGCGCAGAGCAAAGGGGCAGCCTGGTCGTCGCGGATGGTGTGTGGGAGGGGTAACGCAAACCGCGCCTCAGCTATTATTTTTGTGGCAAAGCCACCGTTTACGTGAAAACCGGTAAATTTCGCCTGCGCACACAGATTTTCTTCGCCACGCCGGCAATACTCACATTCCCCGCAGGCAGAATATAGCCAGGGTATCCCCACACGCTGCCCGGATTGCAGCTGATCCACACCACCACCTACCTTAATGACCTTTCCTACCACCTGGTGACCGGGAATGATGGGTAAGGAAGGAGGGTGGATATCTCCTTCCACAATGTGCAGATCGGTGTGGCAAACCCCACAATGGCTGATCTGGACCAGGATCTCACCCCATCCGGGTTCGGGAGCGGAGATATTTTGCAGATGCAGACGTTGATCTTCGGCGGGGCCTTGTTCGTATAGACGTAAAACTTTCATGGATTTTCTCTTTCTCCTGTCCCATGCGGTCGTAATCCTAACAGAATTTGCTCCACAAGCCCCCGGACCAACCCATCCACGACTACCTCCCGGTCTGGCAGGTAAGGTATTTTCCGAGTCACCAGCAATTCGACGAGGCCATGCACTGCTGACCAATAGGTGAGCGCCAGCAAGCGGGTTTCTCCCCCCGTTATCTTTTGTTGTGCCTGGCCTTCTGCGATGGTATCGACCATCAGATCGAACAATTTGCGGCTGGCGATATTCAAATCCGGGTAAGACTCATCCGGGTGCAGGGTAAACATCAGGCGGTGGAGATGCGGCTGCTGTAATCCGAAATTGACGTATACCTGCGCGCCAGCATACAGGCGGGTACGCGGCGCTCCACTGAACGCTGCCATCCGGCGTTGCATCTGCCGGGTTAATTCCCCAAAACCATGGATTGCCAGGGCGGCCAGCAAACCATTTTTATCCTGAAAGTGGCGGTAAATTGCATTGTGGCTCACGCCAGCCTGGCGAGCCAGGGCGCGCAAAGAAAGATTTTCCACTCCTTCCTGGTTAAGTGTCTCCAATGCCAGGTTAATCAGCGTTTCAGGCAGGTTCCCATGGTGATAACGGCTCGGGGAGGTATTCATTTTGGGTTGCGTATCTGGTTCGCCGGGGGTGATGTAGACATTGTCTACATTTTATATGAGAAAGTATCCAATGTCAACATTAATGAGATTTCGATTATCCTTATGTCTAAACTGGCATGCCCAGGACCTGAATGCCTGGGTATAATGTTTTATATGCCCAACGAACGCAGCAATGAAGATTGGCTCCGGGAGCTGACATCCACAGGCGAGGTGCATGAACAGGCAATCGAGGATTTGCGATCCATTATCCTTTCCGGGTTGCCATATGGTCTCTCACGCTGGCTGCAGGCGAGCGATCCGCGTTTCGAAACCTTAATTAGCGAAGTTACTCAGGAAACCCTGGTACGCGTACTGGACCGCCTGGATTCATTCGAAGGTCGTTCACACTTCACCACCTGGGTATATACAATTGCCATCCGCCTGGCCTTGAGCGAATTACGCAAAGCGCGTTGGCGTGAGGTCTCGCTGGATGAAATTCTGGAAGAAAACCCCAGTTTTTTCTCCGGTGCATCATCAAGTTTGACGGCAGCACCTGAAAATCCCGAAAAATTCAGTGAAAAAGCAGGCCTTATAGAAAGAATCGAGCATATTATCCAGGAGGAGCTATCCGAAAAGCAACGCGCGGCGCTGATCGCCGTCGGAATTAAAGGGATCCCCATGGAGGTTGTCGCCAGCCAGTTGGACACCAACCGTAACGCGCTGTACAAGCTCTTACACGACGCCCGGGTACGACTGAAGAAAAGACTGGAAGCGGATGGGCTGAGCGTGGGTGATATTTTGGCTACCTTTGAATAAGTAAGAAACCGTCAAGGAATCTCATCAAATGTTTATGAATTGGATTGGCGGGGTGCGTAAGTATTTCAGCAGACGAACAGGTGCATTGGGAGATCATTCGACCGGCTCATCCCCGGGCGATATGGCGGAAAAACGCCTGCAGGGTTTAATGCGCATGCTATTGAAAACCCGGGAGGAAGAACTCACCTGCGATGATGTCCTGCGCTGGCTGGATCGTTATGCAGAGATAGAGCTCAGCGGTCAGGAGGCGGCGTTGTTGTTACCCCATGTGCACCAGCATATTGACCTGTGCCCTGAATGTGCGGAAGAATTGCAGGCCCTTATCGATATCCTGCAAAGCCAGGCTCATCCGAATAATACCTGATCTAGAATCTCGTTAAATCGCCATAGATCGTGAAACGAATTAAATAGCGGCATCGGCGCCACCCGGATGATATTGGGCGGGCGTTCATCGATTATCACTCCACGTTCCAGCAAGGCTTCGGCGGTGGTTAGCGCTCCGCCCGGAATTTCGAGTGAAAACTGGTTGCCGTGTTTTCCGGGTTGGCGGGGGGTGATGATTTTAAACTTGCCGGAATTTCGCATATCCAATAAATAACCCAGATAATCGGTTAATAAGCGGCTTTTTTGCCAGATATTTTCCAACCCCGCTTCCAAATACAGGCTGAGTGAAGCGTACAGCGGCGCAATACTCAGCACTGCGGGGTTACTTACCTGAAATCGTTCGGCGGTGCGTTGTGGCTCGAACTGATCACGCATCTCGAAGCGGATGGACGGATCGTTTCCCCACCAGCCTGCCGGGTGGATCAGGTCGAGGTTGGTGATAAATCGTTGGTTGACGTAAATACCAGCGCCATTTCCGGGGCCAGCGCATAGATATTTGTAACCACACCAGGCGGCAAAATCAACGTTCCATTCGTGTAGCCATAAAGGGATATTGCCGGCGGCATGCGCCAGGTCAAAACCGACCAGCGCGCCGGATGCCTGCGCCTGACGTGTGATCTCCTGGAGGGGAAAAACCTGCCCCGTGGCGAAGTGTACAGCCGGTAAAAATACCAGCGCGAGTTCGTCACCCAGGCGCTGGATTTGATTATAAAAAACCTCATCTGGAATCAGGCGTTCCCCCTCAGGTGGCGCAACCGGGAACAGGATTTCAGCCGGATCCAGGCCACGCAGCCGTATCATGGAAACCAGCGCATAACGATCGGAAGGGAACTCACCGCTGATAGCCAGAATTTTCCGCCGCCTGCCTTTTGGCTGGTAAAAGGTTTCAAGCAGTTGGTGAATATTGGCGGTGAGTGTGCCCATCGGGATGACTTCTTCCGGAGTAGCACCCATTACCTGAGCCAGTTGCGGCAGCAGTTCCTGATAATAATTGATCCAGGGGCGTTCGCCTTCAAAATGACCGCGCACCGCAAGCTTGCGCCACTGTGACATCACCTGGGCGACAAACTCATCTGCCAGTCTGGGTTGCGGGCCGAGGGAATTACCGCACAGGTAGATCGCCGGGTTTCCTCTGCGGTCGAGGGGATGGTGAAAGGCAGCATGATAACCGGCAAGTGGGTCTTGCCGGTCAAGCTCCAGAGCGTATTGTTCGTCCGGGCGGAAAGGGAGGTTCATGAAAGTTCACAGGAGAACATAAATAGTGTTGGCCTCGTCAGATCCATTTCGAAAATCGTAGTCAACTATGCGATTCAAGCGGAATTAACTGAATGCTGCCGAACCTTCACCTCGCTTTGAATCCGCTTTTTTAACTCCCTATCAGCCGACTCCAGGTCATAGCGTACCTGCAACCGTAACCAGATACCTGGACTGGTATCGAAATATCGCGCCAACCTCAAGGCGGTGTCCACCGTGATTGCTCGTTGCCCATTGATTATCTGGCTGATCCGGATTGGTGTAACTCCCAGATCTTTCGCCAGACGGTATTGGCTCAATCCATAGGGTTTCATGAAATCTTCCAGAAGGATTTCTCCTGGGTGAATGGGGCTAAGTAAATCGTCCATTTTTATCCCTAAGAAAGATGGTAATCAACAATCTCCACATTTTTCGCTTTGCCATTAACCCAATCGAAACAGATTCTCCATTGATCGTTGATCCTGATTGAATATTTTCCAGCCCGGTCCCCAATGAGTTTTTCCAACCGATTTCCTGGGGAGGAGCGCAAATCACGGAGATCTTCAGCTTCGTCCAGGTAAATTAATTTACGTCGGGCAATCCTTTGAATATTGCGAGGAAACTTTTTCGAAACTATCCCTAGAAATATTTTTTCTGTTTCTCGGGAAGCAAAGGATTCGATCACAAATTTATATTATCGCCTGGCGATAATATTGTCAAGATCCTCTTAAGAGTTATTTGGAATAGGTTTTGAAAGCCAGCGATTGAATCAATATCACTCAATCAACTGCACTTTATATGCGACACACACCGGCTCGCCGGTATGCTGGTCGCGTTGCATCTTCCCTTCCACAATCCAGGGAATCGATTTGTGGAACATAGGCCGGTAACGGCGGTATAAAGCCAGGCTGAGCTGAATTTCCAGGTCGCCTTCGAGATCTTCAATAAACAAACGCACCGCCGGTTCGTTTTCTGTGGAAACCATTCTTCGACCCGGCTGGCGTAACCCTCCCACACGGACGGATTCACCAATTTTCAGCGCCGCTTCAATGGTTGACAGTACCCCTGCCTGACCGAGCACTTCCGTGTAAAGCTCCAGACGGTGATGTTCCACACTGACTCCAAGGACTTCTTCCTGAGCCAGGATTTTTTCATCGACAGACCAGGGTTCGACTTCCGGATAGGCCGGTCGTAACTCGAACAATCTCATTTGTTGGGGAGAGGAAGTACGAAATTGCCCCCGATTGAGACCGATCAGCAGCTCTGGTTCGCTTCCAAAAAACGTCAGGCAACCACCTCGCACCAAATTTACCACTTCCTTCGGGCGAGGATCCACTCGCTCCAGAAAGTCCTCCATGGAGGTGAATGGCCTGAATTTTAATATACGCTCCTGCGTTCTGCGGCTGAGCTCCCGCACCTGATTCAAACCCATAAACAAGATCATTACGTTGTTCACCCGACGGGCGGAAAACTCACGCTCAGCGAAAAACACATCCGGTGGGCTCACCTTCAGACCGAGATGGCGGGCTTCCATCAAATATCTGCTTTGCGGATAATAACCGCCCCAATTTGCCAGGACAGCAGCCATAAATTGTGCCGGGAAATGTGCCTTAAACCAGGCAGAGCGCCAGGCTATTTCTGCGTATGAAGCGGCATGGGCTTTGGGGAAACCATAACCTGCAAATGCGGCCATCATATCCCAGATGAGCCTGGCTGTTTCGGGGTCGATCTGGTGATTGGCATTCACCCCCCGGATAAATTTCTCCCGCAGGGAATCCATCTGAGCGCCCGGGTTGAAATGAGATATCGCCCGGCGTAATAAATCCGCATCCGCCAGACTCAACCCACCCAGCTCGTGGGCAATTTTCAATACCTGCTCCTGGTAGAGGATCACACCATGAGTGTCAGCCAGCATGCCAGCGAGCGCCGGGTGCAGGTGGGTAACCTGCTCCTTACCCAGATGGCGGCGTACAAAGGCATCTTTTAAACCACCTGTCATCGGGCCGGGTCGATATAACGCCAGAGCAACCAGCACGTCATCGATATTGCTCGCCTGGATTTCTCGCAAAGTGGCGCGCATACCCGGGCTCTCGATTTGGAAACAACCCACGCTGCGCCCCTGGCGTAGCAGGTCGGCTGTATTTTCGTCATCGGCAGGGATAGAATCCATCATTTCGAGGCGCTTTGTATAAGGTGTCGTGGCGGTGCGGATGATATGGTCTGCCATATCTCCCAGCACAGTCAGGCCGCGTATTCCCAGCAGATCGATCTTAACCAAACCGGCCCGCGAAACCCCTTCCAGGTCATATTGGGTGATAACCAGTCCTTTGCTGGATAACTGTGTTGCCGTGTAATCCGTGATGCGGCCCGGCGTAATTACCACCCCACCTGGATGAATGGAAAGATGGTGCGGCAATCCACGGATTTGCCGGGCGGTGGCGAAAATCGAGTCATAAGGTTCACCCCGGAAGCGAGTGCTCAATTCTTGATAGGGATCGGTTTCCGCCAGTTCATCCTGGCGGGGCGGTCCCCATCCGGCGGATGGCAGTTTTTCGACCAGGCGTTTTATCTGTTCCGAGTTCAGCCCATAAACGCGGGCGGTTTCCCGTAATGCAGATTTACGCCTGAAGCGGTTGACGGTTGCCACCATGGCTACACGTTCACGCCCAAAGCGGTCGTACACATACTCAATCAATTGATCCCGCCGTACGGAACAGATATCGGTATCGATATCCGGCGGGGAAGAACGCGCCGGATTCAGAAAGCGCTCAAAATATAGGTTTAACCGCATGGGATCCGGGGTAGTGATCCCCAGGCAATAGGCGACCAGCGAAGACGAGGCTGACCCGCGTGAGGCGGTGGGGATATCCGCCTGGCGGGCGTGAGCCATAATCTCCGCCATAATCAGAAATAACGAGGCAAATCCGGCAGTTTCAATCACCTGCAATTCATGCTCCAGCCTGTCCTGGATGGCAGACGTCAACTCCGGGTAGCGTTGTTTTACACCTGCATAGGTTTTTTGACGCAAGACTTCACTGACCGGTATCCCATTGGCAAATTCCAGTTCCGGAAAATAGATTTTCCCGGGCGGCAATTCCACGCTGCATAAAGCAGCAATCTGGAGAGTATTTTCCAGCGCACTGCGGCGATATTCCTCGGGCAAACGTCCGGCTGCCGCCAATGCGCGTCTGGAACCGGGGAAAATGGAGTCGGGTGGAGCGACCTCGCCGGGTTGGAGCTGGTGGAGGAATTTATTCAGGCGGATTGCGCTCAATACTTTCTGCGCCGCGGACTGGTCCTTTTGTAAATAATAAACTTCGGGCGCATACACCAGGGGTAAATTCAACCGCTTAACGGCATCTAATTTGGCAGCAAGGGTATTCGGGTTGTCAACCGGGGTTCCCCCGATCTGAATATAGACCTGTTGGGCAAAAATTTCGGACAATCGAGTCAATATTTCCCGCTGTAGCCGGGAGTAACGCGAAGTACCCGCAGGAAACAACAGGCTTTGTGAGCCGCCCGTCAGGCAGATACAATCTTCGACCTCGCGGGCGAGCAGTGCAAAAGGAAGATATCCGTGCTGCAGGATTTGCGGATCACTGAGAAAATAGCTGCTCAGGCGGTTCAGGCTTTGCCAGCCGTGCAGGTTTTTTGCCAGCAAGACCAGATCACCCCGTTGACCGGCGCCGTCCGTAGTGTATTCCACCGGCAAAGTCAGCCCCAGAATTGGCTGTATTCCAGCCTGCACACAGGCATCATAAAAACGAAAACCTCCGCTCAGGTAACCACGATCGGTCAGCGCAACTGCCCCATGTCCATTTTCTACCGCCGCCTGGACCAGTTCTTCAGGTGTAGGAACAGCATGCAAAAAGGAGAAACAGGAATAGTTATTCAGGGATACGAACATATGTGCGATTATTATATCCGAATTCCCCCAACAGGGCTGGTCAATTCACTGACACTCGCTTAAAAAGCTCACTGACCAGGTGAGGGGGGCACCCGGCCAGCGAGTTTTCACATTATACCTGGATATTAATATTAATCAAGGGAGAAATTAAATTTGTAGCTAATCATCAAGGGCGGGCGATAGCCCAGTTCCATTGCAATCGCGCCAGTAAAGGCAGGTGGTCTGAGCCAGTGTGATTGCCAACCCAGGAATCTACCGGCATCATATGGGGAGTATGCCAGATGTAATCCACGCGTGCCATCGGAAGCAGGGGGATTTTCTTCCAGCGCATTGGCAGGGTAAATCCAGGCCCATCGCCCACTTCCTGGTAGGCATCGATCAAACCCAGATTACGCAGCGTGCCGTGTAAATGTGACCGTGTGGTGATATTAAAATCTCCCACCATGAGGACCGGCCCTCCGCGGGTCGCCAGGCGGGTGAGAATGTCGATCTGTTTGCGCGTGGCGGCATTCATGTAAATTCCGTTCGAATGGATACGCGGGGGAGGTGGATGCGCCACGATTACAGTTAATTCGCCTTCGTGCAATTGCACTCTGGCGATCAGGTCTGGTCGATCAGGATAGAGATAGAGTTTCCGGTATTCGATGATCGGGAATTTGGAGAGAATGCCTTTCCCGGGGATTCCTTCTCCAAATAAGATGCGGTGGGGATATAGGGAAGCCAGCTGCTGGTCGATGATCAGCGCCTGTTCCTGGGTAATCTCCTGCAAGCCAATCAGGTCTGCGCCAGAATTACGGAGCACATTAACCAATACTTCGCCAGCCGCCAGGCCATTCCCGGCGTTATGAGTCATGAAGGTGTAAGTTTTTCCAATTGGGGTGGCTTTCGCCGGGTTGCCTTCCCACAGGCTACGAATATTCCACAGGGAGGCAACAGAAGATAATGATGCCAATGTAAACACTCCTAGAAATCCGGCCAATGCCCAACGGCGCAGTCGGAAAGATACTAAAGTAAAAAAATAACTGATGGCCAGGGTAAATGGAATTCCCCAGTGCA